>NZ_JAMHKS010000075.1:0-341265 GCF_025566055.1 Leclercia tamurae | reverse complement strand
CCGTGGCATCCATACCGGCCTTTCCGGCAAGATAGTGACGTACGGCCGCAAGTTTTACAGCAGAAGAATGTTTCATAAACTGCACCCTCAGATGTCAGATCGTGTCCAACATTTTGGGTGCAGTTCAAAGCCGCCACCCGGCAACTGAACCTACAGAAGTTCTGGATACTTCGTCATCTTCAGCGCCAGCTCCACGCCGCGCACCTCGGCCATCCCCTTCAGACGCCCAATCGCCGAATAACCCGGGTTGGTTTTCTTACGCAGATCGTCCAGCATCTGGTGCCCGTGATCCGGACGGAACGGAATCGGACGCAGATCGCCTGCCTGCTTACGGCGCTGCTCCTCACGCAGAATCGCATCCACTACCGCCACCATGTTCACGTCGCCGCCAAGGTGCGCCGCTTCGTGGAAGGTTTTCGGGTTATCTTCCCGGCAGGTGGCCCGCAGGTGGGTGAAGTGGATCCGGTCGCCAAAGGTTTCAATCATCTGCACCAGGTCATTATCGGCACGCACGCCGTAGGAGCCGGTACACATGGTGAAGCCGTTGTTGATGCTGTCCACCGTCTCTTTCAGCCACTGCATATCCTCAATAGTGGAGACGATACGCGGCAGGCCGAGGATCGGACGCGGAGGATCGTCCGGGTGGATCGCCAGACGTACGCCCGCCTCTTCCGCCACCGGCACGATGGCGCGCAGGAAGACGGCCATGTTCTCCCGCAGCTGGGCTTTGTCGATGTTGCCATACTCCGCCAGACGCGCGCGGAACTGGTCGAGGGTGTAGCCCTCTTCCGCACCCGGCAGGCCAGCGATGATGTTACGGGTCAGTTTTTCAATATCGGCATCGCTGGCATTGTCGAACCACACCTGGGCCTGCTGCTGCTCTTCGGCGGTGTAATCTGCCGCCGCGCCGTCGCGCTTCAGGATGTGCAGCTCGAAGGCGGCAAAGGCGATCTGATCAAAACGCAGCGCTTTTGAGCCGTCCGGCAGTTCGTATTCCAGGTCGGTACGCGTCCAGTCGAGGATCGGCATAAAGTTGTAGCACACGGTATCAATCCCGCAGGCCGCCAGGTTGCGAATGCTCTGCTGGTAGTTGGCAATCCAGGTCTGGTAGTCGCCGGAGTGGGTTTTGATCTCTTCGTGAACCGGGATACTTTCCACCACCGACCAGGTCAGCCCTTTCTCTGCCAGCAGCGCCTGACGCACTTTAATCTCCTCCACCGGCCATACCTGACCGTTGGGAATATGGTGCAGTGCGGTGACGACGCCCGTTGCGCCAGCCTGACGCACATCATCAAGAGAAACCGGGTCTTTCGGCCCGTACCAACGCCAGGTTTGTTCCATTGATTCACCCTCTAAAGTTGTTATACCAATATTATCTACCGAGATGACGACTACCATACATGCCTGACCAGACAGGTCAATGCGTCTCGCTATATTGATTGATCCATCTCACAGTTCCCGGATAATTACGGCTCACCAATTCAATTTGTTGTCATATAACTTTACACTGGCATTGTTAATTAATGGTTAATCAGGTGTTTATTTCATGAAGACAATTGCCTCCACCGCGCTACCCGCTCACGTGTTACAGCCGCAGTACGATCGCCAGGCATTACGCTCCCGTATCGTCCATTTCGGCTTTGGTGCCTTTCATCGCGCGCATCAGGCGCTCCTGACCGATCGGGTGCTCAACGCCAACGGCGGCGACTGGGGGATATGTGAGATTAGCCTGTTTAGCGGCGATACGCTGATGAGCCAGCTGCGCGCGCAGGATCACCTGTTTACGGTGCTGGAAAAAGGCGCTGAGGATAATCAGCCGATTATCGTCGGGGCGGTCCATGAATGCCTGAACGCTAAGCTTGATTCGCTGGCGGCCATTATTGAGAAGTTCTGCGAGCCGCAGGTGGCGATTGTCTCCCTGACCATCACCGAAAAAGGCTATTGCATCGATCCGGCCACCGGCAAGCTGGATACCCGCAATGAACGCATCATTCACGATCTGGACCATCCCGATGCGCCGCACTCCGCACCGGGGATCCTTGTCGAAGCCCTGCATCGCCGTCGCGAGCGCGGTCTGGCCCCGTTCAGCGTGCTCTCCTGCGATAACATCCCCGATAACGGCCATGTGGTGAAAAACGCGGTGCTGGGGATGGCCCACAAACGCTCGCCGGAGCTAGCAGAGTGGATCGCCGCCAACGTCAGCTTCCCGGGCACCATGGTGGACAGGATCGTACCCGCCGCCACCGATGATTCCCTTGCTGAAATCGCCCGTGAAGTGGGCGTCGAAGATCCGTGTGCCATCAGCTGTGAGCCCTTTATCCAGTGGGTGATCGAGGACAACTTCGTCGCCGGTCGTCCGGAGTGGGAAGTGGCGGGCGTGCAGATGGTGCAGGACGTCCTGCCGTGGGAGCAGATGAAGCTGCGCATGCTCAACGGCAGCCATTCGTTCCTGGCTTATCTCGGCTATCTGTCCGGTTTCGCCCATATCAACGACTGCATGGCGGACAGCGCCCTGCGTGACGCCGCCCGTCGCCTGATGCTTGAAGAACAGGCTCCGACGCTGCGCATTACCGGGGTGGACCTCACCGCCTATGCCGACAGCCTGATCGACCGCTTCGCCAACCCGGCGCTGCAGCACCGCACCTGGCAGATTGCGATGGACGGTAGCCAGAAGCTGCCTCAGCGGATGCTGGAGAGTATTCGGTTCCACCGCCAGCGCGACACCGCCTGGCCGCTGCTGGCCCTCGGCGTTGCGGGCTGGATGCGTTACGTCAGCGGCGTGGACGATGCGGGTAACGCTATTGATGTCCGCGATCCGCTGAGCGATAAAATTCGCGCCATTGTTGAGACCAGCAGCGAAGAGGAGCGCGTCACCGCCCTGCTGGCGCTGAGTGAAATCTTCGGCACTGACCTGCCGCAGGATCCGCAGTTCGTGGATGCCGTCGCCGGAGCTTACCAGCGCATCCGCCAGTCGGGTGCCCGCCAGGCTATTATCGATACGCTCCAGGCTTAACCCTTTATGCGCTTAAGGCGAGCGGGAACCCTCTCGTTCGCCTGCCCTCTTCCCAACGCTGTTCTTTTCCGCCAGGATTACTGATAATTGTTATAGCATTACAATTATCATCCCTGGAGCACCTGTGACTAAAACCAATCTCATTACTGGCTTTCTCGGCAGCGGGAAAACCACGTCGATACTGCACCTGCTGGCGAATAAAGATCCTGGTGAAAAATGGGCCGTGCTGGTCAATGAATTTGGCGAGATCGGCATTGATGGCGCCCTGCTGGCCGATAACGGGGCGCTGGTGAAGGAGATCCCGGGGGGATGCATGTGCTGCGTGAACGGCCTGCCGATGCAGGTGGGGCTGAACACCCTGCTGCGTCAGGGCAAGCCCGACCGGCTGCTGATTGAACCCACCGGGCTGGGCCATCCGAAGCAGATCCTCGACCTGCTGACCGCCCCGGTCTATGAGCCGTGGATCGATTTGCGCGCCACCCTGTGCCTGCTCGACCCGCGTCAACTGCTGGACGAAAAATATGTCCAGAACGAGAATTTCCGCGATCAGCTTGCCGCCGCCGACATCATCATTGCCAATAAAGAGGATCGCGCCACCGCGGAAAGCCGCGCCGCGCTGGATATCTGGTGGCAGCACTTCGGCGGTGATCGTCAGCTCTCGCACACCACCCAGGGGAATATCGATCATGCCCTGCTTGACCTGCCGCGGCGTAATCTGCAGGCGTTGCCCGCCAGTGCTGCCCATCCCCACAGCCACGGCGAAAAACAGGGCCTGGCCGCGCTGAGCCTGCCTGCTCACCAGCGCTGGCGTCGCAGCCTGAACAGCGGCCAGGGGCATCAGGCCTGCGGCTGGGTGTTCGATGCCGACACCTGCTTCGACACCATCGGTTTGCTGGAGTGGGTCCGGCTGGCACCGGTCGAGCGCGTGAAGGGGGTGATGCGTATTCCCGAGGGGCTGTTACAGGTCAATCGCCAGGGGGCCGATTTTCACATCGAAACCCAGGGTGTCACGCCGCCGGATAGCCGAATAGAGTTAATTAGTGCGGTTAACACCGACTGGAACGCCCTACAGTCGAGCTTGTTGAAGCTTCGTTTAAGTTCGGGCGACTAACGTTGCCTGTTTTGACAGCTCAGGGCATGATGATGAAAACCCGACTATTACCCATTTTATTGCTCAACCTCGCTGGCCTGGCGCTCTTTTTATCCTGGTATCTGCCGGTCAACCACGGTTTGTGGTTCCCGCTGGACAGCGGGATATTTCACTTCTTTAACCAGCAACTGGCAGAGAGTCGCGCCTTCCTGTGGCTGGTGGCGATCACCAATAACCGGGCCTTTGACGCCTGCTCCCTGCTGGCGATGGGCTACCTGATGCTGACCTTCTGGCGCAACGAGAGTGCTGCCGGGCGGCGGCGTATTCTGATGATCGGCCTGGTGATGCTGCTGACGGCAGTGGTCCTGAACCAGCTGGCACAGGCTCTTATTCCGGTGAAACGCTCGAGTCCGACGCTATTTTTCCCGGATATCTACCGCGTCAGTGAATTGCTGCATATTTCGACAAAAGACGCCTCGAAGGACAGTTTCCCGGGCGATCATGGGATGATGCTGCTTATTTTCACCGCCTTTATGTGGCGCTATTTTGGTCATAAGACTTTCGCATTAGCCCTGATTATTTTTATGGTTTTCTCTTTCCCGCGGGTAATGATTGGCGCGCACTGGTTCAGCGATATTGCCGTCGGATCCCTGTCAGTGGCGTTGATTGGGCTTCCATGGTGTCTGATGACCCCCTTAAGCGATCGCTTAATAGGCTTATTTGATCGCTACCTGCCCGGATAATTCAACATCTCTAAAACAAGTTACTAACCGAAATTAACAGTGCAGATCAGGGATCATTGCAGATCCCTGATGTATTATCCGCCCGTCCACCGCGCGCCTGTCATCTTCCTGTCATAATAATCACGTTAGAAATTAACGGCTTGTTTATTCCTTAACCTAAATTTCCCTGCACTGTCGCTATCCCGGCAGTCAACTTTCGGTATCACATTTTCTTATAAAAAATTGGTTATTTTTACTCGCAATGACCGCGTCGATCGGGTACTCTCAGACTCGTTTTACCTCAGCGCTGCAATTATTATCGTTGTAAATAAATTTGTGCGATTCGCCACAGATTTGACCATAAAGAATTGTCTGATAGTGCGCAGGTATTTAGTCTCGTCTCGCTTGGCATTTTTTATAACGATATTTGTCGTTAAGGACTTCAAGGGATAATAAACAACATGGTCAAATCTCAACCGATCTTGAGATACTTCTCACGGGTGATCCCGGCGATTGCAGTAGCGGTTCTGCTTTCAGCTTGTAGCGCATCGAATACCGCAAAGAATATGCATCCTGAGACGCGTGTTGTGGGGTCGGAAGACGCCTCTTCACTGCAAGCTTCTCAGGATGAATTTGAAAAAATGGTCAGCAATCTGGATATTAAATCCCGATTAATGGACCAGTATGCTAGCTGGAAGGGCGTGCGCTATCGCCTGGGCGGCGATACACGTAAAGGGATTGATTGTTCCGGTTTCGTACAACGTACTTTCCGCGAGCAGTTTGGTTTAGAACTTCCGCGTTCGACCTATCAACAACAGGAAATGGGCAAATCGATCTCGCGTAGCAGCTTACGCACCGGCGATTTAGTGCTGTTCCGTGCGGGTTCTACCGGCCGTCATGTCGGCATCTATATTGGTAACGACCAGTTTGTCCACGCGTCCACCAGCAGTGGTGTGACGATCTCCAGTATGAACGAACCGTACTGGAAAAAGCGCTACAATGAAGCGCGCCGTGTACTGACTCGCAGTTAACCGCCTGTGCTGTCCGTTTCCCTTGACTGACAGCATGGTAAAAAAGCACTGCTTATGCAGTGCTTTTTTTTTGTACCTCAACATGGAAATCAGGACTGGTCGTTCCAGGCTATAGTCTGATAGTTGCGTGAGTTTAGCCGTCATGATAACGCGGGCGGCACATCAGGATCCGATACCATTTATGTTTACCCGCCATTTATCAACCCGTCGAAGAGTGCTGATGCTCAGCGTCCTTGTCGGTCTTATTGTCGCCCTGCTCTGCGGCGGTATGCAGTTTTTTTTCAGTTATCACAAACGGGAAGTTAAATACGATAATCTGATTACCGACCTCCATGACTACATGGCAGATTATTTTAAAGAGCTGCGCATCTCAGTTGATGAATTGCAGCCGCTGACCTTAAGCCAGTGCCACGAAGTCAGCGCCGAATTAACCTCCCGCGCCGCATTCAGCCTTAACGTCCGGGCCTTTCTGCTGGTTAAAGATAAAATCGCCTTCTGCTCGTCAGCAACCGGGCCATTGCATGTGCCCCTCAGCGAGCTGGTGCCGGATATCGACATTAATAAAGAGGTCGATATGGTCCTGCTGCCCGGTACGCCGATGATGCCGAAAAAACCGGCCATTGTGTTATGGCACCGAAATCCGCTGCTGGATAACGGCGGGGTATTTACCTCTATTAATCTCAACCTGACCCCCTATCTGTTATATACCGCCCGCCAGGATGAGTTTGCCGGTATTGCCCTTATTATCGGCAAGACCGCTTTTTCGACCTATTCAAACCGGTTAATCCCTGTTTCGGACCTGAAGGAACACCCTGCGCGCGCCAGCCAGATTGAGGGGCTGCCGCTCACCATTCATCTGTACGCCGAAACCTGGACGCTGGCCGATCTGCAATTTGCGCTGCTGTTTGGGCTGATGTGCGGCTCCAGCATTGGGGTGCTCTGTTTCTACGGGCTGATGAACCGCGCTAATCCGCGCAAAGAGATCCTCACCGCCATTAAGCAGAACCAGTTTCACGTGGTCTATCAGCCGGTCGTGGATGCGGCTACTCTGCAGCCGGGCGGCGTTGAGGTGCTGATGCGCTGGCACCATCCCGGCGCCGGGGAGATCCCGCCGGATGCCTTTATTAGCTTTGCGGAAGCGCAGAAATTAATTGTGCCGCTGACGCTGCATCTCTTCGACCTGATCCTGCGCGACGCCCCGGCGTTGAAAAAATGCCTGCCGCCGGGTTCCAAGCTGGGGATTAATATCTCACCGGGCCATCTGCACGCCGACAGCTTCAAGGACGATATGCGCAAATTCGCCGCCTCGCTGCCGCCAGATCATTTCCAGATTGTGCTCGAAATTACCGAGCGCGATATGCTGAATCAGCGGGAAGCCACGAAGCTGTTTGAGTGGCTGCATCTGGAAGGGTTTGAAATCGCGGTGGATGACTTTGGGACCGGGCACAGCGCCCTGATCTACCTTGAGCGTTTCACCATGGACTATCTCAAAATCGACCGGGGCTTCGTCAACGCCATCGGCATGGAGACCGTCACTTCCCCGGTGCTGGACACGGTGCTGACCCTCGCCCGGCGGCTGAATATGGTGACCATCGCCGAAGGTGTCGAGACCCCCGAGCAGGCGAAATGGCTGCGCGATCACGGCGTCAATCTGCTACAGGGCTACTGGATCAGCCGCCCGATGCGCCTGGAGCAGCTTATGACCTGGAAACCGGATGTCGATCCCGACAGCGAATAATTTCCAAACCACCGCTACGTCACTTATTATTCAGATATCCGGCCCGGCCAGAGTGTAAGAGGAAAACGTAGCGGAATGATTGTGCGCATAATAGTGCTGCTGATGGCGATGATGAGTGGGCTCAGCCAGGCGCAAACCATCAAAGAGGGCTACGCGTTCGCGGTGATTGGCGAGCCGAAATACGCCATCAACTTCGATCATTACGATTACGTCAACCCCGCTGCGCCGAAAGGGGGCAGCGTCACCCTGGCGGCCATTGGCACCTTCGACAACTTCAACCGCTACGCCCTGCGCGGCGTGGCGGCCGAGCGCACCGACGCCCTCTACGATACCCTCTTCACCACCTCTGATGATGAGCCCGGCAGCTACTATCCGCTGGTGGCAGAGCAGGCTCGCTACGCCGATGATTTTTCGTGGATGGAGCTGACCATCAACCCGCTGGCGCGCTTTCATGACGGCACACCGGTGAAGGCCAGCGACGTGGCCTTTACCTTCCATAAATTTATGACCGAAGGGGTACCGCAGTTCCGGCTGGTCTATAAAGGGGCCACGGTGACGGCCATCGCCCCGCTGACGGTGCGCATCGCCATCGCCAAACCGAATAAAGAGGACATGCTGAGCCTGCTCACTCTGCCGGTGATGCCCGAGAAGTTCTGGAAAGATCACAAGCTCAGCGATCCGCTCTCCACCCCGCCGCTGGCTGGCGGGCCATACCGTATCACCCGCTGGCGGATGGGCCAGTATCTGATCTACTCCCGGGTGAAGGATTACTGGGCGGCCAACCTGCCGGTGAACCGGGGCCGCTGGAATTTTGACACCCTGCGCTACGACTACTATCTGGACGATAACGTGGCCTTCGAAGCCTTCAAAGCGGGTGCCTTTGATATGCGGGTAGAGAGCAGCGCCAAAAACTGGGCCACGCGCTACATCGGGAAAAACTTTGACCGTGGCTTTATCGTGAAAGAGGCGCTGAAAAACGACTCCGCTCAGGATACGCGCTGGCTGGCGTTTAATATTCAGCGCCCGGTATTCAGCGATCGCCGTGTTCGCCAGGCCATTACCCTTGCCTTTGATTTTGAGTGGATGAACAAGGCGCTGTTCTACGGCGCCTACAGCCGGGTGAACAGCTATTTCCAGAATACGGAGTACGCGGCGAAGGGCTACCCGGATGCCGCGGAACTGACGCTTCTCGCCCCGCTGAAAAGCGCTATCCCGCCCGAGGTGTTTACCACCGTCTTCCAGCCGCCGGTCTCAAAGGGCGATGGCTACGATCGTAATAACCTGCTGAAAGCCAGTCAGCTGCTGGACGAGGCCGGGTGGGAAATCAAAAATAAGCGGCGGGTCAACAAGCATACCGGCAAACCGCTGAGCTTTGAGCTGCTGCTCCCCTCGGGCGGCAATAACCAGTGGGTGCTGCCGTTCCAGCACAACCTTGAACGGCTGGGCATTACCATGAACATCCGCCAGGTGGATAATTCGCAAGCCACCAACCGGATGCGCAACCGTGATTACGATATGATGCCGCGCCTGTGGCGGGCGATGCCCTGGCCCGGGACCGATCTGCAGATCTCCTGGTCCTCGGAATACATTGATTCAACCTATAATGCGCCGGGGGTGAAAAACCCGGCCATCGACGCCCTGATTGCGCAAATTGTTGCCGCGCAGGGCGAGAAAGAGAAGCTCCTGCCCCTCGGGCGGGCGCTGGATCGGGTCCTGACCTGGAACTATTACATGCTGCCAATGTGGTTTATGGCCCAGGACCGGGTGGCCCGTTGGGATAAATTCGCCCTGCCGGCCCAGCGCCCGGTCTATGCGCTCGGGTTTGAAAACTGGTGGTATGACGTTAACAAAGCGGCGAAACTACCCGCCGAGCGGCGTTAAGGATTCGCAATGGGCGCTTATTTACTTCGTCGTTTACTGCTGATAATCCCCACCCTGTGGGCGATTATCACCATCAACTTTTTTATCGTGCAGATCGCGCCGGGCGGCCCGGTGGATCAGGCCATTGCCGCCATCGAGTTCGGCAACAGCGGGTCGATGCCCGGTGGGGGCGATGAAGGGATGCGCGCCAGCCACGCCCGCACCGGGGTGGGCAACATCAATGAAAGCCACTATCGCGGCGGGCGCGGCCTCGATCCAGAGGTGATCGCCGAGATCACCCAACGCTACGGCTTTGATAAACCGATCCACGAACGCTACTTCAAAATGTTGGGGGACTATCTGCGCTTTGATTTTGGCGACAGCCTGTTCCGTAGCGCCTCGGTGCTGCATCTGATCAAAGAGAGCCTGCCGGTGTCCATTACCCTGGGGCTGTGGGGGACCCTGATTATCTACCTGGTCTCGATCCCGCTCGGCATCCGCAAAGCGATGTATAACGGCAGTCGGTTCGATATCTGGAGCAGCACCTTCATTATTATTGGCTATGCGATCCCGGCGTTCCTCTTTGCCGTGCTGCTGATCGTCTTTTTTGCCGGGGGGAGTTATTTCGACCTCTTCCCGCTGCGCGGGCTGGTGTCGACCGATTTCAGCAGCCTGCCGTGGTACAAGAAGATCACCGACTATTTGTGGCACATCACCCTGCCGGTGCTGGCGACGGTGATCGGCGGCTTTGCGGCCCTGACCATGTTGACCAAAAATGCCTTCCTCGACGAGATCCGCAAGCAGTACGTGGTCACCGCCCGCGCCAAAGGGGTGAGCGAGCGAGGCATCCTGTGGAAACATATTTTTCGTAACGCCATGCTGCTGGTTATCGCCGGCTTCCCGGCCACCTTTATCAGCATGTTCTTTACCGGCTCCCTGCTCATTGAGGTGATGTTCTCCCTCAACGGTCTGGGGCTGCTCGGCTACGAGGCCACCGTCTCGCGGGATTATCCGGTGATGTTTGGCACGCTCTATATTTTCACCCTGATTGGCCTGCTGCTGAATATCCTCAGCGATATCTGCTATACGCTGGTCGATCCACGCATTGATTTTGAGGGTCGCTGATGCCGCGCTTAAGCCCCATCAACCAGGCCCGCTGGGCTCGCTTTCGGGCCAATCGCCGCGGCTACTGGTCGCTGTGGATTTTCGCCCTGTTTTTCGCCCTCAGCCTGTGCTCAGAGCTGATCGCCAACGACAAGCCGCTGCTGGTGCACTTTAACGATCGCTGGTACGTCCCGGTGGTCAAAAATTACAGCGAAAGCGATTTTGGCGGCCCCTTCGCTACTGCGGCAGATTATCAGGACCCCTGGTTACAGGCGCAGCTCAACGACCACGGCTGGGTGCTCTGGACCCCGGTCCGCTTCGGTGCCACCAGCATTAACTTTGCCACCACCACCCCGTTCCCGTCTCCGCCTTCGACACAAAACTGGCTGGGTACCGATGCCAACGGCGGGGATGTGCTGGCGCGCATTCTCTACGGGACGCGGATCTCGATTCTGTTTGGCCTGCTGCTGACCCTGTTTTCCAGCGTGATGGGGGTGCTGGCCGGGGCGATTCAGGGCTACTACGGCGGCAAAATTGACCTCTGGGGGCAGCGGTTTATCGAAGTCTGGTCCGGCATGCCGACGCTGTTCCTGATCATTTTGCTCTCCAGCGTGGTACAGCCCAACTTCTGGTGGCTGCTGGCGATCACGGTGCTCTTTGGCTGGATGGCGCTGGTGGGCGTAGTGCGGGCAGAGTTCCTGCGCACCCGTAACTTCGACTACATCCGCGCCGCCCAGGCGCTGGGGGTGAGCGATCGCGGGATCATTTTCCGCCACATGCTGCCGAACGCCATGGTGGCCACCCTGACCTTCCTGCCGTTTATCCTGTGCAGCTCCATCACCACCCTCACCTCGCTCGATTTTCTCGGCTTCGGGCTGCCGCTGGGGTCGCCGTCGCTGGGCGAGCTGCTGTTACAGGGCAAAAACAACCTGCAGGCGCCGTGGCTCGGGATTGCTGGTTTTCTCTCCGTCGCTGTTCTGCTCTCGCTGCTGATTTTTATTGGCGAAGCGGTCCGCGATGCCTTTGACCCAAATAAGGCGGTGTAAGATGACCCAGCCTCTGCTTCACATCGACGCCCTCTCCATCGCCTTTCGCCAGCAGGGCGAGCTGCGCACCGTGGTGAACGATATTTCCCTGCAAATCGATGCCGGGGAGACGCTGGCGCTGGTAGGGGAATCGGGTTCCGGGAAGAGCGTCACCGCCCTCTCCGTGCTGCGCCTGCTCCCCGCCCCGCCGGTGGTCTACCCGCAGGGCGATATCCTGTTTCACGGTCAGTCGCTGCTGCATGCCGACGAGCGCACCCTGCGCGGGGTGCGCGGCAATAAAATTGCGATGATTTTCCAGGAGCCGATGGTGTCGCTAAACCCGCTGCACACCCTCGAAAAACAGCTCTACGAGGTGCTCTCCCTGCACCGTGGGATGCGTAAGGAGGCGGCCCGCGGGGAGATGCTCGACTGCCTCGAGCGCACCGGGATCCGCAACGCCGCCAAACGGCTGGCGGATTTTCCCCATCAGCTCTCCGGCGGTGAACGCCAGCGGGTAATGATTGCCATGGCGCTGCTGACCCGCCCGGAATTGCTGATCGCCGATGAACCCACCACCGCCCTGGATGTTACGGTACAGGCGCAGATCCTCCAGCTGTTACGCGAGCTGCGCGACGAGCTGAACATGAGCCTGCTGTTTATCACCCACAACCTCAGCATCGTGAAAAAGCTGGCCGACCGGGTGGCGGTGATGCAGAGCGGTCGCTGCGTGGAGCAGAACCGGGCCGCGACGCTGTTAGCTGCCCCACAGCATCCCTACACCCAGCGGCTGCTCAACAGCGAGCCTGCCGGGGATCCCGTTCCGCTGCCGGATACGGCCCAACCGCTGCTGAGCGTAAAAGATCTCTCCGTGGCGTTTCCGGTGCGCAAAGGCCTTCTGCGCCGGGTGGTGGATAATAAGCAGGTGCTGAACAACGTCAGCTTCACGCTGCGCCCCGGAGAAACCCTGGGGCTGGTGGGCGAGTCCGGCTCCGGGAAGAGCACCACCGGGCTGGCGCTGCTGCGCCTGATCGCCTCGAAAGGGGAAATTATGTTTGACGGCCAGCCGCTGCACCGCTGGGATCGCCGACAGATGTTGCCCGTCCGCCACCGGATACAGGTGGTGTTTCAGGATCCGAACTCCTCCCTGAATCCGCGTCTCAACGTACAGCAAATTATTGAGGAGGGGCTACGGGTGCATCAGCCTGACCTCAGCGCGCAGGCGCGTGAAAAGGAGGTCATTCGGGTGATGGGCGAAGTGGGACTGGATCCGCAGACCCGGCATCGTTATCCGGCTGCGTTTTCCGGCGGCCAGCGCCAGCGCATCGCCATTGCCCGCGCGCTGATCCTGCGCCCGGAGCTGATTATTCTGGATGAACCAACCTCATCGCTGGACAAAACCGTGCAGGCGCAAATCCTGGCCTTGCTGAAAGATCTGCAGGAGAAACACCGGCTGGCCTATATCTTTATCAGCCACGATCTCCAGGTGGTACGCGCGCTGTGTCATCAGGTGATTGTGTTACGGCAGGGAGAGGTGATCGAGCAAGGGGAGTGTCAGCGCGTGTTTGCCGCGCCGACGCAGGAGTATACGCGTCAGCTGTTAACGTTACGCTGACGCTCAGACAGGAGCCTGACCTGCTACGGATTCGGCGATCGCCACCCCGAAGTTTTTCAGGCGGCAGGTCGCCGCGAACTCATCCTGGCTTTTCACGAACAGGCACGGCTCGCCTTCGCACTCCAGCACCGAGCTGTAAAGCTCAATATCAGTCAGGGCCTGACTTAGCTTTTCCATCACCGGCCATGCGTTGCCCTCTTCCGGGCCCAGCAGCTTGAGCGCCACCAGACAGTTGTCACCGTTCGCGGCATTTTGCGGAATCGGTTCAACCTTCGAACCTGCAAAACCCGCCGACCAGCGATAGCTTTGCGGCAAGCGATGAATAATGGAGAGCTGTAATGTATTCACGTCTGTTCCCCGGAAGCACAATATACTTCACAATCTATTTACATTTATAGTAACACATCATTAAACACTTGCTCTGTTTTGAGTAAGAAAACGCTTACACCCAGTTCCTGCGGGCTCTGGCGTCTTATTTATCAGGGCTTTTAGTCAGTGTTTCAGATCGATAGCGGCGCTATATGTACCCGTTTCTGTGATCTAACACAACCTTTTTAGGTACAAAGCTGTGACTATTTACACAAATATATTTTACATAAAAGAAACAAACATGGCCTCAGAGAAACCAGTTTTGATTGACCCGCATCAAAAAAGGGCCCCGTCGGGACCCTTTTTTGTGCGTTATTTCACCGCTTTTCGTGGCCGACTGGCGTAGAGGCAGAACAGAATTGAGCCGGTGGCGCACAACGCAATTGACCAGAGCATCGGCCAGGCGCTGGTAAAGGTCGCCAGGGAGAGCAGCGCCCCGACAATGGCACCAATGCCGAAGCGGAAAGTGCCCGCCAGGGAGGAGGCGGTCCCGGCCATATGCGGGAACTCGTCGAGGATCACCGCCATCGCGTTAGACGACACCATCGAGATACAGCCGACAAACGCCGCGATACCCACCACCAGCGTCCAGAAGCCGACGTCGAAGAAGGCAGTCACCACCATCCACACCGCCATCACGAACTGGATCCACAGTCCGATGCGGAACATGTTCAGCGCCCCCACCTTGCGGACGAAGCGGCTGTTAATCATGGTCAGCACAAAGATGAACACCACGTTCAGCGCAAAGTAGTAGCCAAAATGCTGCGGGGAGACGTGGTTAAGCTCGATGTAGACAAACGGCCCGGCGCTGAGGAAGGAGAACATCCCGGCAAAGCTGAAGCCGCTGGCCAGCATATAGCTCAGCACGCGCTTATGGCGAAACAGTGAGGCAAAGTTACCGAGGGTGGTGCGGATATGAAACTTCTGCCGATGCTCAGCGGGCAGGGTTTCCTTAATAAAGAAGAAGATCATCGCCGAGGCCAGCAGGGCCGCCAGCGCCAGGATCCAGAAAATCGCGTGCCAGCTGAACCACACCAGCACCGCGCCCCCGACCATCGGCGCCACCAGCGGCGCAACGGTGGTGACCAGCATGACAAAGGACATCATGCGGGAGAACTCTTCTTTCGGGTAGATATCACGCATCAGGGCGTTGATCACCACGCTGGCCGCCGCGGCCGCCAGGCCGTGGAAGAAACGCATCACAATCAGGTGATCGATGGACTGCGCCATCGCACAGGCTGCTGCGGCAGCGGCAAACACCAGCGTCCCGCCCAGCACCACCGGTTTGCGGCCCAGGCTGTCGGCCATCGGCCCGTACAGCAGCTGGCCGAGGGCAAAGCCGAGGATATAGGTGCTGAGGGTCATTTGTGCGCTACCCGCCGGGACGCCAAATTGCTCGGCGATCACCGGCAGCGCGGGCAGATACATGTCGATGGACAGCGGCATCAGCATGGCCAGCAGGCCAAGGATAAAGACAATGCTGAACGACGATTGTGGCCTGGTGGTCACAGTTAACTCCTGAAATTAGCGGGAAGAGAGGCCAACGCTGGCAATTTCTTCTTCCGTCAACGGGCGGTATTCGCCTGGCGCAAGGTCCGGGTCGAGAGCGATCTCGCCGATCCGCTCGCGATGCAGACCGACAACGTGGTTACCCACGGCCGCAAACATGCGTTTTACCTGATGGTAGCGCCCTTCGCTGATGGTCAGACGCACTTCGGTAGGGGTGATCACTTCCAGCACGGCGGGCTTAGTCAGATCTTTTTCATTATGCAGCTGGACGCCATGGGCGAATTGTTCTGCCGTGCTGTCACTGACCGGCGATTCCAGGTTCACCAGATAGGTCTTCTCGCACTGGTGACGCGGGGAGGTAATACGGTGCGACCACTGACCGTCATCGGTCATCAGCACCAGGCCGGTGGTGTCGATATCCAGACGCCCGGCGGCGTGCAGCTTGTGCGCCACAGGCTCATCGAGGAAGTAGAGCACGGTCGGATGATCGGGATCGTCGGTGGAGCAGACATAGCCTTGCGGCTTATTGAGCATGAAGTAACGCGGGCCGTTCTGCTGGGTCAGCGAATTGCCTTCATATTCCACCTGATGCTCAGGCTGGAGTTTGAACGCGCTGTCTCGCACAATATCGTCATCCACAGTAACGTGGCTGCCGCGAATCAGACGCGCAGCAATAGCGCGGCTTACGCCGAGTTGCTGAGCGATAAACTTATCAAGTCGCATGAAATAATTTTAGCCTTAAAGGTGCCAGGAGCCGGACGAGGCGCCCGGAAAAGAAGCAGTTAACAACAGCTCAGTATAACGGGCTCTGTGCGCCACTCAAGGGAAAAAGTTTCGTGGCATACTATATGCGGGATAACAAAGCTGAGTAACCATGAACTTTACACTTCGCCCCTATCAACAGGAAGCCGTGGACGCCACGCTCGCCCACTTTCGTCAGCATAAAGAACCGGCCGCCATCGTCCTGCCCACCGGGGCGGGCAAAAGCCTGGTGATCGCCGAGCTGGCGCGCCTGGCACGCGGGCGCGTGCTGGTGCTGGCGCACGTCAAAGAGCTGGTGGCGCAGAACCATGCCAAGTACCTGGCGCTGGGCCTCGAGGCCGATATTTTTGCCGCCGGGTTACAGCGCAAAGAGAGCCACGGCAAAGTGGTGTTTGGCAGCGTACAGTCGGTGGCGCGTAATCTGGATAAGTTTCAGAGCGAGTTCTCGCTGCTGATCGTCGACGAGTGCCATCGCATCAGCGACGACGACGACAGCCAGTACCAGCAGATCCTGACCCACCTGAAGAGCGTGAACCCACACATCCGTCTGCTGGGGCTCACCGCCACCCCGTTCCGCCTCGGTAAAGGCTGGATCTACCGCTTTCATTATCACGGCATGGTGCGCGGCAATGAAAAGGCGCTGTTCCGCGACTGCATTTACGAGCTGCCCCTGCGCTACATGATTAAACACGGCTACCTGACGCCGCCGGAGCGGCTGGACATGCCGGTAGTGCAGTACGATTTCAGCCGGCTACAGGTGCAGAGCAATGGCCTGTTCAGCGAGGCGGATCTCAACCACGAGCTGAAAAAGCAGGATCGTATTACCCCGCACATCATCAGCCAGATAATGGAGTTTGCCGCCGAACGTAAAGGGGTGATGATTTTTGCCGCTACCGTCGAGCACGCCCGGGAAATCACCGGCCTGCTGCCCCCCAGCGAAGCGCGGCTTATCACCGGCGAAACGCCGGGTAACGAGCGCGATCGACTGATTGACGATTTTAAGGCGCAGCAGTTCCGCTACCTGGTCAATGTGTCAGTGCTCACTACCGGTTTTGACGCCCCGCACGTGGATCTGATCGCCATTCTGCGTCCGACTGAATCGGTCAGCCTCTATCAGCAGATTGTCGGCCGCGGCCTGCGCTTAGCCCCCGGCAAAACCGACTGCCTGATCCTCGATTACGCCGGGAACCCACACGATCTGTACGCCCCGGAAGTGGGCGCGCCAAAGGGGAAAAGTGACAACGTCCCCGTGCAGGTATTTTGTCCCGGCTGCGGGTTTGCCAACACCTTCTGGGGCAAAACCACCGCCGATGGCACCCTGATTGAACACTTTGGTCGCCGCTGTCAGGGCTGGTTTGAAGATGACGAGGGCCATCGCGAGCAGTGCGACTACCGCTTCCGCTTTAAAAACTGTCCCCAGTGTAATGCCGAAAACGACATTGCTGCCCGCCGCTGTCGCGCCTGCGATACGGTGCTGGTCGATCCCGACGATATGCTGAAAGCGGCCCTGAAGCTGAAGGACGCGCTGGTGCTGCGCTGCAGTGGGATGGTGCTGGCCCACGGCGCGGACGAGAAAGGCGAATGGCTGAAAATTACCTATTACGACGAAGACGGCGCAGATGTGAGTGAGCGCTTCCGTCTCCAGACCCCCGCCCAGCGCACCGCCTTTGAGCAGCTGTTTATTCGCCCACATACCCGTACGCCGGGCGTGCCGCTGCGCTGGATCACCGCTGCCGATATCGTTCACCAGCAACCGCTGTTGCGGCATCCAGATTTTGTGGTGGCGCGCAAAAAAGGGCAGTTCTGGCAGGTCCGTGAAAAGGTATTTGATTATGAAGGTCGCTACCGCCGGGCCAACGAATTACGGGGATAAAGGGACTTTTCATTGATGTGTGGGCCATTTGCGTATAAAATGCCGCCCGCTTCACATCCGTGGAGCAGAACACTTACCTGCTGCTGGGTCGCCTGTAGCAGGACTAATATGTACAGAGAGAAATCAATGTTAACTATCAATGTAGAAGCACGTAAAGAGCAGGGCAAGGGTGCGAGCCGCCGCCTGCGCGTAGCAAACAAATTCCCTGCCATCATCTATGGCGGCGAAGCTGCTCCTATCGCAATCGAACTGGACCACGACAAAGTGTGGAACCTGCAGGACAAGCCTGGTTTTTACGGCGAAGTTCTGACCCTGGTTGTTGACGGTAAAGAAGAAAAAGTGAAGGTTCAGGCTGTTCAGCGTCACCCGTTCAAGCCAAAACTGTCTCACATCGACTTCGTTCGCGCGTAATCGCTAACGTATCGAGAAAAAACCCCGCATTGCGGGGTTTTTTTATGGCTGTTATTTACCGCCAGAGGTGCGACGTTGCAGCTGGTCGCGCAGGTTTGGCGGGGTGCCTTTAATGGTCAGCGTGTCGGTCGCCGGATCCCAGAAAATGCGCTCACCCAGCAGCATGGCATCGAAGTTAATGGTTAGCCCACCGCCGCTACCGGCAAATTTGGTGAGCTGACGCAGGGTGCTGCGATCCGCCGGGAAGCTCTCTTCCAGCTCATAGCCTTTCTCTGCCGTAAAGTCCTGGAAACTCACTTCGCTGACGCCAGCCAGCTCTTTAGACAGCGACTCCAGCTCGATCTCCTCTCCCGCCTGCAGCTGCTCGTTGCAGTAGGCGTACACCTGCTGACGCACGTTCTGGCGCTCGGATTTGTCCAGCTCGGCTTCTGCGGTGAAGTCATCCACCGCCTGCAGCAGGCCTTTGTTCTGCGCTTTGGCGTTCAGGCCTTCGCTGGCGCCGAGGAAGTCCATAAAGAAATCGGCAACCTTGCGCCCTACCCGCCCTTTCAGGAAGGTCAGATAGCGGGTCGATTCCGGATTGGTTTCCCATTCGGTCAAATCGATACGCGCCACGATATCCGCATGGTTGATGTCCAGATAGTGGGTGGAGCTGATATCCAGCTGCTCATTGACGCGCATGCTGCTTAAGTTGTTCAGCACCGCCACCAGCAGGTACTCCACCGCCAGGTAGCGATAGTGGCAGAACAGGACGATCCCGCCGTCGGCAAACGGGTACTTTGCCAGCTCATCGCGCAGACGGCCGGTAGCGGCCCGGCTGAAGGCGAGGAAATCCTCTTCACCCTGACGCTGCAGGCGCAGCGTCTGCGCCAGTTCACTCTCTTCGCTGAACAGGCCGTAGGCTTTGTTTTTAGCGCTGTACACCCGGTGCAGCTCCGCCATCATGTCGACTGCGGTAGGCGTGGGTTCCAGTAACGAATCGCGCAGCACCAGCTCAAGGGTTTGCTCATCACGCTTGATAAGCTGGTGCAGGGCAATCTGGTTGATATCCAGACTCATGATAAACTCTCCTTTTAGACCGGGCCGTATTCAACCACCCGTCAGACATGTATGCAACCGAAGATAAAAAAGGGGAAAAAAAGCTGTTGCTACGGTAATATGTTGCCCTTTCCTCCACAAACAGATTTCGATTTATGCCACAACTCTCCCGCTATAGTGATGAACACGTTGAACAAATGCTCAGTGAGCTGCTCAACGTACTGGAAAAACATAAGGCGCCAACCGACCTTTCCCTGATGGTTCTGGGCAATATGGTGACTAACCTTATCAATACCAGCGTTGCGCCGGCCCAGCGCCAGGCGATCGCGAAATCTTTCGCTCAGGCCTTACAGTCCTCGGTTAACGACGACCAGGCACACTAAGGGAAACGAACGACAGTTTATGGTGACGAATCGTCAGCGCTACCGTGAAAAAGTCTCCCAGATGGTTAGCTGGGGGCACTGGTTTGCCCTGTTTAACATTCTGCTGGCGATGGTGCTGGGCAGTCGTTATCTGTTTGTCGCCGACTGGCCGACGACACTGGCCGGGCGCGTCTATTCGTGGATGAGCGTCATTGGCCATTTCAGCTTTCTGGTCTTCGCCACCTATTTACTGATCCTCTTCCCGCTGACCTTTGTCGTCATGTCGCAGCGGCTGATGCGGTTTGTCTCCGCGATCCTCGCCACTGTGGGCATGACGCTGTTGCTTATCGACAGCGAAGTCTTTACCCGTTTCCACCTGCATCTTAATCCTGTCGTCTGGGAACTGGTGATTAACCCCGACCAGAACGAAACCGCGCGCGACTGGCAGCTGATGTTTATCAGCGTGCCCATTATCCTGCTGATTGAGATGCTGTTTGCCACCTGGAGCTGGCAAAAGCTGCGCAGCCTGACGCGTCGTCGTCGCTACGCCAAACCGGTTGCCGCCCTGTTCTTTATGGCCTTTATCGGCTCGCACTTCATGTATATCTGGGCGGATGCCAACTTCTATCGGCCGATTACCATGCAGCGCGCGAACCTGCCGCTCTCCTATCCGATGACCGCCCGCCGCTTCCTCGAGAAACACGGCCTGCTGGATGCGCAGGAGTATCAGCGCCGCCTGATTGAGCAAGGCGATCCCGAAGCGGTATCGGTACAGTATCCGCTCAGCGATCTGCGTTACCGTGATATGGGCCAGGGCCAGAACGTCCTGCTGATCACCGTTGACGGGCTGAACTACTCGCGCTTTGAGAAGCAGATGCCGACCCTGGCGGAGTTTGCCGATAAGAACATCAACTTTACCCAGCATATGAGTTCCGGTAACGCCACCGATACCGGGATCTTCGGCCTGTTCTACGGCATTTCGCCAGGCTATATGGACGGCGTGTTGTCGTCGCGTATTCCTGCGGCGCTGATCACCGGCCTGAACCAGCAGGGTTACCAGCTGGGGCTGTTCTCGTCTGATGGCTTCAGCAGCCCGCTCTATCGTCAGGCGCTGCTGTCCGACTTCTCGCTGCCGGCCACCCGCAGCCAGTCCGATGCCCAGACCGCCGGACAGTGGATCAGCTGGCTGAACCGCTATGCCCAGGATGATAACCGCTGGTTCTCGTGGGTTGCCCTCAACGGCACGACGCTGGATGAGAGCAACCAGAAAACCTTTGCCCGCCGCTACGCTCAGGCTGCCGGGGATGTGGATGCCCAGATTGCCCGGGTGCTGAACGCCCTACGTGAATCCGGCAAGCTGGAGAATACGGTGGTGGTGATCACCGCCGGTCACGGCGTGGCGCTGGGCGACGAGCGCAACGATGTCGACTGGTCCCGCCCTCGCCTGCATGTTCCGCTGGTGATCCACTGGCCTGGCACGCCATCGCAGCGCATTAACATGCTGACCGATCACAAAGATGTGATGACCACGCTGATGCAACGTCTGCTCCACGTCAGCACGCCAGCCAATGAGTATTCCCAGGGTCAGGATCTGTTCAGCGCCACCCGTCGCCACAACTGGGTGACCGCCGCCAGCAACAATACGCTGGCCGTCACGACGCCAGCTCTGACGCTGGTCCTGAGCAGTAACGGGAATTACAAAACCTATAACCTGCAGGGTGAAAAACTCAACGACCAGACGCCGCAGCTCAGCCTGCTGTTACAGGTCCTGACGGATGAGAAACGGTTCATCGCTAACTGATTTAAAATTAATCAGTTAGCCTGGGCTGGCCTTGCATTAAACGCGGAAATGGGTAGTATAAATTTCACGTGTCGGCACGTAGCGCAGCCTGGTAGCGCATCGTCATGGGGTGGCGAGGGTCGAGAGTTCAAATCTCTCCGTGCCGACCAAAAATTCCTCAAAAAAAACCAACCGCTTGCGGTTGGTTTTTTTATGCCTGTTAGATTTCCGGTGTATGTTTGTACCCGGTCAACATCAGCATCAGGCTCTCTTTTGAGTCCGCCGGGCTGAACTGGTAGTGGTTACCCTGACGGTCGCCACCGATGTACCAGGAGATCTCGGTTTTGCCTGCGGCCAGCGCTTTACGCACCGCCTTGTCGACATCCACCATCCGGTACTCACGCTTGTTGTTGAGATACAGGATCGCATCCGAGCTGTAGTTGCAGGAAGGCCGCTTATTCCAGGTGACGGTAGCCGGATCCCAGTCGTTGCTGGCCGGATAGAAGAAGATCTGATCCGCGCCGTTAGCTTCAACTTTCCCGCCGAAGATACGCACTTTGTACTTAAACAGGGACGGATCCTGGCCGGTCGGCAGCGCAGGGATCTTAAATTTCACCAGGCTCATGGTCTCGACGTTACGGGTACGACCGCCGTTTTTCCAGTTATCCTGGATTAACAGGGTCTGCGCCGTCGGAACCGGGGTGGTCGGCGCCTCGCTGCTCACCCAGACGTTGGCCTGAGCCTTTGAATAGCCATACGGCACGTTAGTGCCGCAGTCCATCCCCCGGTTCATGCACATCTCGGTCATAAAGCGGGCCCCCTCTTCAGTCCAGCCGTTCATAAAGTCGGCATGGGCGGTATACAGGCTGCCCCAGTGCTCCTCACGCGCGTCGCCATTCATGGTCGGGTCGAGGGACAGCTGCGCTTTGGCGGTATCCAGGGAGGTGATACCGTGCAGCACGTAGGCCACATTCATGTTTACCGTCGGGATCTTCACCGGGAAGCCGGAAGGACACTGACCTTTAACATCGTAGGTGGCATTGGCCATCCCGTGGTGCGGCTTCAGGTTGATGCCGTCCCAGCAGTTGGGGAACTGGATGCCGATATTAAACTGCACCGCATCTTTGGCTCTTCTCAGGCCGCACACTTCACCGATTTTATTGCTGTAGCCTTTGCCGTTGGCGCATAAAAAGGTGATCCGGGAGTTAGGTTTGCTGCCGTGGTGATCGCCCGCTACCATCGCCAGTCCGGCCGGGAACGGGCTGAGCGGATACTGATCGACATTTGAAGCCTGATAATAGGTTTTCTGGTAGGCAGGCTTCACCACCGTGCCGTCCGGAAGACGCAGGGAGGGTGCCCAGTAGGCCGAGCTGTCGGCTTTGTTATCGCAGGTAGTTTCTGACTGCTTGCGCAGCGAGGCATAGGATGAGAACGCATCGGTGCGGGTGTTACCAAAAAAGTCGTGCCACATCGCCTGATTGACTTTGCCGAACATCATTACGGCGTCATCCCCCAGGGTGTGGTTGTAAGCGCAGACGACGTGCGCCTGCGGGCCGGCATGCGCGTAAAGTGACGGCAGCAACAGAGCTGATGCCAGCGCGGTATAAAGTGTGGTCCTTTTCATAAAAACCTCCTGATAGAAAGGACCACATTGGTAACAAAACGGCGCTAACTCTCCGAATTTTTAGCGGAATAATTTTCCGCTGTGATGTGCTTTACAACACCGCCGGTCGCTTAAGCAGATATACCAGGGTCACAATGCAGATCGCCGCCCCGGCATAAAAGGTATATTCCGCTCCCCACACTTCCCAGATAATCCCCGCGCCCAGGCTAGCAATCAGCAGCGCCACGCCGCTCACCATGCTGAACAGGCCAAATGCGGTGCCACGCAGGTCGGCGGGTGCCGTTTTGGCGATCATCGCGGTCAGCAGTCCCTGAGTCATCCCCATATGGATGCCCCACAGCGCCACGCCAAGGATAATCCCCGCCCAGTGGGTTGTGAGCGCCAGCACGATATCCGCCGCGATCAACACTACCAGCCCCCACTGCAGCAGGCGGGTGTGGCTCATGACGTCAGAGAGTTTGCCGAACGGATAGGCAGAAAAGGCATAAAGCAGGTTCATGGCAACCATCACCAGCGGGATCAGCGCCAGCGGAATATCGGCCTGCTGGGCTCGCAACACCAGAAAGGCCTCACTGAAGCGGGCCAGGGTAAAGACTGCGCCGAGACCAATCACCCACCAGCAGCTCGCCCCGAGGCGTTTCAGGTTCTCTTTTTTAATGGGATTGGTGCGTTTATGGGCGATGGGGGTGGCGGGTTCATGCAGGCCAAAAAAGAGCAGCGCGACGGCAAGCACGCCGGGGATAACGGCGATCCAGAAGATGGTACGGAAATCGTCGTTCCACAGCAGCATCATGCCGACCGCCAGCAACGGACCAAGAAATGCGCCGATGGTGTCCATCGACTGACGCAGCCCGTATGCCGCTCCGCGAAGTTCCGGCGGCGTCACGTCGGCCACCAGCGCGTCACGGGGCGCGCCGCGGATCCCCTTCCCCACCCGGTCGATTAAACGTGCCCCAAGGATCATCCCCGACGAGGAGGCGAGCGCAAATAACGGCTTGCTGGCGGCACCCAGTCCGTAGCCCAGCAGCGCCAGTCCTTTGCGTTTTCCGAGATAGTCGCTGATGGCGCCGGAGAAGACTTTGACAATCAGCGCCGTGGCTTCCGCCAGCCCTTCGATAAGGCCAATAAAGATGACGCTGGCACCCAGCGTAGTCACCATAAACAGCGGTAACAGGCTATGAATGATCTCCGAAGAGATATCCATCAACATGCTGACGCCGCCAACCACCCAGACCCCTTTGGGGATCCGGCTCAGCGTGGAAAACCGGGAGACCATGTGCCACTCCTGCTAGCGGGAAAACTCAGTGCTTATCGCTGTCCCCGAGGAAAAAAATCCCCAGCGGGATGGCCAGCAGAACGGTAAAGACCGTGCTATAGACCAGCACCATCGCCGATTGCAGAACGTACATGCTGGTGGTCCACGCCGTCAGCGGAATGTTGTACTGCTCAATCACGCCGACGATCGTTACACGGCCAACCCCAATCACCGCGATCATAAACACCGTCAGCAATGCCAGCAGAAATTTTTTCCCGGCCGGCGTGTTAAGTTTTTGGCGTACCATGCATTTATTCCTTCACAGATGAATAACAATGATTGCCGCTTAACCTACCACGATCGTCGCCCCGGCACCAATCCAGTATTTAAAACCACAATAAAGGCAAATAGCCAGTGATATAAACCAGATATAAATAAAATAAAGGCAATAAAAACCACTTATGATAGTGTAGGCGTGAATCGTTTGACATAAAAAGGAATGACTGTGAAAAACGCACCTAAAAGCGTCGTCGCCCTGCTGGCCCTGGCCTGCGCCAGCGCATATGCCGCCCCTGCCGCTCAACCGCTTGAGAAAACGGCCCCGTATCCGCAGGCGGAGCACGGAATGAAGCGCCAGGTTATCGACCTGCCCCCACAGAAAGATGAAGCGAATTACAAAGTCGAACTGCTGATCGGCCAGACGCTGGAGGTGGACTGCAACGTGCATCGCCTGGGCGGCCAGTTAACCAGCAAGACGCTGGAAGGCTGGGGCTATGACTATTACGTCTTTGACAAGGTCACCTCGCCGGTCTCCACCATGATGGCCTGCCCGGAAGGGAAAAGGGGGCGAAATTTGTGACCGCCAGTCTGGGGGAGCATAGCCTGCTGCGCTATAACAGCAAACTGCCGATTGTGGTTTATACGCCGGAAAACATTGAGGTGAAATACCGCATCTGGCAGGCCGACGAGAAGATCGGGAACGCCGCCACACGTTAATAAAAAAGCCGGGTCAAATGACCCGGCTTTTTTTATATCAGAGCGCGATATCCGCGACCGGTTTGCTTTCCGGCTCAGATGTCGCCTGCGGCTGCGCCTGAGGTGCCGCATCCGGAGCCTGCGGTTTTTCATACTTCAGCTGCAGTACGCGGCTGGTGTACTCCAGCTCCTGCTCGGTAGCGTCAACGTTGCCGTTCAGCGCCGTACCGTAAGAGGGAATAATGGTCTTCAGCTTCGCCTGCCATTCCGGGCTGGCGACTTTGTCTTTGAACACTTTTTCCATCAGATGCAGCATGATCGGTGCAGCAGTCGATGCCCCCGGGGATGCCCCCAGCAGCGCGGCCACGGTGCCCTCTTTATCGCTGACCACTTCGGTGCCCAGACGCAGCACGCCGCCTTTCTCTTCGTCACGCTTGATGATCTGCACGCGCTGACCCGCCTGCCACAGACGCCAGTCCGCCTGCTTCGCGTCCGGGTAGTACTCTTTCAGCGCCTCAAAACGATCGTCATCGGAGAGCATTACCTGGCTAATCAGGTATTTCACCAGATCGAAGTTATCCAGACCGACATCGACCATGGGTCCCACGTTCGAGGTGGTGGTAGAGCTCAGCAGATCCCACAGCGAACCGTTCTTCAGGAACTTGGTTGAGAAGGTCGCGAACGGCCCGAACAGCACCACACGCTTGCCGTCAAGAATACGGGTGTCGATGTGCGGTACCGACATCGGTGGTGCGCCCACGGACGCCTGACCATACACCTTCGCCAGATGACGGTTCACCACTTCCGGGTTTTCCGACACCAGGAACTGGCCGCCAACCGGGAAGCCCGCGTAGTTTTCCGCTTCCGGAATGCCGGTTTCCTGCAGCAGCTTCAGCGCCGCGCCGCCCGCACCGATAAAGACGAACTTCGCCTTGATGACGTGCTCTTCTTCATTGTGCTTGAGATCGGCAACGGTCACGCTCCAGGTGTTGTCCGCGTTACGCTTAAAGCCGCGTACTTCGCTGTTCAGCGACAGGTTGAAGTTCTCTTTTTTCTGCAGAGAGCCCACCAGCTGACGGGTAATTTCACCGTAGTTCACGTCGGTACCGATTTCGGTCCGGGTGGCGGCCACTTTCTGGTTCGGGTCTCGCCCTTCCATCACCAGCGGCGCCCACGCTTTGATCTGAGCGTGATCTTCGGAGTACTTCATCCCGCGGAACAGCGAGCTTTGCTGAAGGGCAGCATAACGACCGCGCAGGAAGTTAACGTTGTCGTCGCCCCAGACAAAGCTCATGTGCGGCACGGTGTTAATGAAGCTGTGCGGATCGTGCAATACGCCGCTGTTCACCTGGTGAGACCAGAACTGACGGGAGATCTGGAATGCTTCGTTGATCTCCACGGCTTTCTCAATGCTGATAGAGCCGTCTTTCTTCTGCGGAGTGTAGTTCAGCTCCATTAAGGCCGAGTGGCCGGTACCGGCGTTATTCCAGCCGTTGGAGCTCTCCTGCGCCACGCCGTCCAGGCGTTCAACCATGGTCATGGACCAGTTCGGCTCAAGTTCGTGCAGATAGGTTCCCAGCGTGGCGCTCATGATCCCGCCGCCAATTAACAGAACGTCCGTTTCCTGATCCTGCGATGCCTGAGCCTTCGCCGCCATCGGGGCAACGCTAAAGCTTGCCGCCGCAGCCAGCAACAGGGCAGTCATTTTTTTCATAATTAGTGCCTTCGTAATAAGCGTTTTGTTCGCTATGTATGCAGATGAAGTCGATTGCGGCGCCACGGTAGCAATAATTAAATATTGTTTAAAGGTTAAATAATTATTGTAATTATGATAATTAATGTCGCGATGTTTGTAGGGGCATGACGCTGCCGGGCTGGCAACCTGGGCGTTTTACCGCTACTATGCTGCCCTTTGTGATCGGCCGCACAGATCCTGCCCAGCGCCACTAACCTGCGAAAAACTATGTCTCAAACCCATACCTCTCCCCGGACCTTATCGGTTCTGCGTTCTCCTTCGCTGTTGATGCGTGAAACCCTGGCCGGTGTCATCACCGCCCTGGCGCTTATTCCGGAGGTCATCTCCTTCTCGGTTGTGGCGGGTGTCGATCCGAAAGTGAGCCTGTTCGCCTCGGTGGTGCTGTGCCTGGCGCTGTCGGTAATGGGCGGACGCCCGGCGATGGTAACCGCCGCTGCGGGTTCCGTGGCGCTGGTGATTGGGCCGATGGTTCATCAGCATGGCGCGCAGTATATTCTGCCGGCGGTGCTGCTGGCGGGCCTGATCCAGATCCTGTTCGGCGCGCTGGGGATGGCACGCCTGATGCGCTTTATTCCCCAGTCGGTAATGACCGGGTTTGTGAACGCGCTGGGGATTTTAATTTTCTTTGCCCAGGTGCCGCATTTCTGGAGCAAAAGCCCGCTGATTGTCGGCCTGTTTGTTCTGACCCTGCTGATTGTGCTCTGGGCGCCCCGCTACATTAAAAGTATTCCTTCTCCGCTGATTGCGATTGTGGTCCTGACCCTGTTTACCGTTACCAGCGGCCAGTTGTTGCCAACCGTGGGCGACGAAGGCTCCATCGGCGGCGGTCTGCCGGGGATCACCCAGATGCTGGTGCCGCTTAACCTGCATACCCTGAGCATTATCTGGCCCTGCGCGCTGAGCATTGCCTTTGTGGGCCTGATGGAGTCGCTGCTGACGGCGAAACTGGTGGATGAGCTGACGGCCACGCCGTCCAGCAAGCGCCGCGAGAGCATGGGGCTGGGCGTGGCCAATATCATGGCGGGCTTCTTTGGCGGGATCGCCGGGTGCGCGATGATCGGTCAGACCATCGTAAACGTCGAAATGGGTAAAGGGCGCAGCCGCGTCTCCACCCTGGCCGCCGGGCTGGTGCTGCTGTTGCTGGTCACTGCCCTGAGCGACGTGATGGCCAAAATCCCGATGGCGGTACTGGCGGGTATCATGGCGATTGTCGCGGTGAAAACCTTCAACTGGCACAGTATTCAGCCGGGCACCGTCAAAGATGCCCCCGTGGCTGAAACGCTGGTGATGCTGGTGACCGTCGCGGCCACCGTCTCAACCGGCAATCTGGCAATTGGCGTGCTGGGCGGGATTATCCTGATGGCGATCCTCCCTGCCCGCCTGCGACGCCATAGCGCCGCTACAGCAGAAACAGCGTCGCCAGACCAAGAAAAATAAAGAATCCGCCGGTATCGGTGATAGCGGTGATCATCACGCTCGACCCCACTGCGGGGTCGCGCCCGAGGCGGGTCATGGTTAACGGAATGATCACCCCCATCATCGCCGCCACCAGCAGGTTCAACACCATCGCCAGGGTCATCACCCCGCCCAGGGCCATATCGTCGTATAGCCACCAGGTGATACCGCCCATAATCCCGCCCCAGACCAGGCCGTTGATCAACGCCACGCCCAGCTCACGCAAAATCAGGAAGGTAAAGTTGCCCGGCTGAATGTGCTGCAACGCCAGGGCGCGCACAATCATGGTGATGGTCTGGTTACCGGTATTACCGCCAATGCCCGCCACGATGGGCATCAGCGACGCCAGGGCCACCAGCTGCGAGATAGTGTGTTCAAATCCATCGATGACACGGGAGGCAATAAACGCGGTGCAGAGGTTGATCGCCAGCCACGCCCAGCGGGTTTTCACCGCCTTGCTCACCGGGGCATAAACATCCTCTTCCGCGCTGAGGCCCCCGAGGGCACGCATATCGTTGTCGGTCTCTTTATAGACCACATCGACGATCTCATCGATGGTCAGTCGCCCTAACAGCTTGCCCACGGCATCCACTACCGCGGCGCTGAGCAGGTTGTCACGCTCGAAGGTACGCGCGGCTTTTTCAGCATCATCTTCCGGGGAGAAGAGCATCGGCTGGGGGTCCATCACCTCGCTGACCTTGCTCTGGGCGCTGTTGAGCAGAATGGTCTGCAGCTCCAGCTCGCCGAGCAGGGTTTTATCCCGGGAAGTCACAAACAGCTTATCGGTGTTTTGCGGCATTTTACCGAGCCGACGCAGGTAACGCTGCACCGTGCCCAGGGTGACGTCCGGGCGCACGGTGATCACGCTGAACTCCATGATCGCCCCGACGCGGTCCTGCTCATAGTGCATGACCTGGTGGACGCGGGCGCGTTCCTGAGGCGGCAACGACGCCAGCAGGCGTCCGGTCAGGTTGCGCGGCAGGTGCTGAACGAGATAGATCTGATCGTCTATATCCAGGGTACGCAGCGCATCGAGGATCGCGTCGTCGCTCATCTCATCGATCAGATCTTCCCAGACGTTCTCGGACGCCTCAACCAGCACCTGACCACGCTCGTGATCCTGCACCAGCCGCCACAGGGCATGGCGCTCTTCCGAAGGTAAGGCTTCGAGGGTGTCGGCCAGATCCGGCGGCGGCAAATGGGCTACCAGCGCCCCTACCTCAGCAATATCGTCGGCTAAGGTGCCGACGTCATATTGCTCAGCCAGGGTGAGTTTACCCAGCAGGGTAGAGGTGAGCGCTTTGTCGGTGGTCATCAGCCAGATCAGGCGCGCACGCTCTTCATCGCGCAGCCGTGCGCTGTTCTTATTCAATACAGACATCAATCATAAATCCGTTAAATGAGTTGGCATTAAGCATAGCGCGGGGTTGTGTAAATTTTAATAAACGAATCGGCGGGAAGAACAAAAAAGCGGCAGTTGCAGGCCGGGGGCGGTAAAACCGCCCCCGGCACGTTTTACACTCAGGCGGTACGGGCCACCGCATCACGCGACGCGGCATCACGTTCAGCGCCGGTCAACTCACTCAGCTGACCGCTGCGCATCTCCAGCAGACGGTCGGCATGAATAAAGTAGTGATCGTCATGGCTGATGGCGAAGATGGTTTTACCCATCTGCTGCATCAGCGGCAGCAGCACCTGGTAGAACTCGCGGCGGAAGTGCGGGTCCTGATCGGCGGCCCACTCATCCAGCAGAATGATGTCGCGCTCTTCCGCCAGCGCCAGCAGCAGCGCCACGCGCTTCTTCTGCCCTTTCGACAGCTTGAGGTTGAGGATCTTGCCATCCTGCAGCTCCAGCTTGTGCGACATTTGCAGATGCGCCAGCCACTTCTCCACCAGCGCCGGATCGGCCTGCTTGCCTTCCGGGCCCAGCAGCTGATCGAACAGCCACACGTCGGTGAACACCGCAGAGAACAGCTTGCGGTAATCTTCCGGTTTTTCGGCGCTCAGCGGTTTACCGTCCAGCAGGATCTCGCCCGACTGGGGCTGATACAGGCCGGTGAGGAGCATCGCCAGCGTCGATTTTCCGCTGCCGTTACCGCCAATCAGGAACAGCAGCTCGCCGCGGTTAAGGGTTAAGTTCACCGGCCCGACAGAGAAGTCGTTGTCCTGATACGTAAAGGTGACGTTGCGCAGCTCCAGCGTCTGCCAGTCCGGGAAGGCCTGTGGGCGCGGGAATTCGGCTTTGTAAGGGGCCAGCGAAAACTTGCGCAGCTTGTTAAAGGCCACCTGGGCGCTGAGCAGGGTCGGCAGCGCACCGACGGCGGAGAGCAGCGGCGTACGCAGGAACAGCAGGGTTAGCGAGTAGGTAGCGGCGACGTTGGTATCCGCCCAGCCAAGGCTGTTCGCCATCCAGAAAACCAGGCCAATCGCACCCAGCATCATGATATTTGACCAGTTGACCGCGCTCAGGTGGAAGGTATCGGCCCGCACAATGTGGTGGCGATATTCGCGGGCATCCGGGATATAGAGATTATTGAAGATGTGCTCGGCGCGCTCGCGGTTCAGGGTCAGCTCTTTGCGCCCTTCCAGCACCGTCTGATAGTCGTTATAGAGCTTGTCTTCGGTTTCACGCAGCACCGCCATGTGCTTATAGACGCGGGACACCAGCATGTAACCGCCCCAGATGGTGATCACAATCCACAGGGCGGTGATCGCCAGCATTTTGGTGGAGAGCCAGGCCAGATAGGCGGCCGAACCGAAGGTCAGAATAATCCCCTGCACCAGCTCCGGCAGACGCACAAAGGCGATGGTGATTGAGCGCACATCGCTGGTCAATCCGGCCAGCAGAGAGGCGCTGCCCAGCTGCTCGACGCGTTCAACCTGGGTATCCAGAATACGCTTGATAAACTCGCTGCGCAGGCGGAAGACGAAGTGGTGACCGAGGGTGGTAAGCGCCAGCTGCGAACCCAGGGTGACCGCCATCAGCAGCACCAGCAGGCCGAGAAATTCCGGCAACACCATCAGGGTGGTGTCCACCGTTTCAATTAAACGCAGGTTGATAAAGGCGATCAGCCCAATACCCAGAGCGGCGCTGAGCAGGCTTAAGGCCATCACCGCGATAAACGGCCAGCGGTATTGGCGCCAGACCAGTAACAGGAGTTCCATGCAGAGCAATCCAGACAAGAAAAAACAGCCAGCAGTGTAAACTGCTCGCCACTTACATCAAGAATAATTCTTATTTTTATTCGTTATTCGCCGCCTGACGGAAGGTCAGGTTGTAGCGATACTCCCCTGTGACAGGGTGTTCTCCCGGTTTAAGAGGCTGGATACCGTGATAAAACAGGCGGGATGGCCCACCCCACACCACCACGTCACCGTGCTCCAGCAGCAGACGTTGCAGCGGATCGTTGCGGCGTAATCCGCCGAACTGGAAGACAGCGGGCAGGCCGAGTGAGACCGAGACAATCGGTGCCCGCAGGTCGACCTCGTCCTTATCCTGATGCAGGGAGAGTTTGGCCCCGACGGCGTAGCGGTTGATCAGACAGGCGTCCGGCTGAAAGTCGGGATAACCGGCCGCGCAGGCCGCATCATGGCACAGGGCGGCAAAAGCGTCCGGCATTGGCGGCCAGCGGGTGTCAGTCAGGGGATCGTCCGGGGAGTAGAGGTAGCCGCGTTGATTGGTGGTCCAGCCCAGCCCGCCGCAGTTGGTCATCGCCACCGACATGGTGTATCCCCCGGGGGTGACCATCTGGCGAAACGGCGAGGCGCTGGCGACCTGTTCGATCCCCTGCATTAAGGCCGAGGCGCGCGACAGCGCAAAACGACGCAGGATCACCGCCCCGGGTGCCAGCGGCTCCTGCCAGGGTTCAGCATCCGCAAAAAGATCCAGCATTATACCTCCTCTTTATTGGCTTCACGGTGGAGCAACGCCGCTTTACGGGCCGTCCCCCAGCGATAACCCGAGAGACCGCCATCGCTACGCACTACCCGGTGGCAGGGGATAATAATCGCCAGCCTGTTGGCGGCACAGGCCCGGGCCACCGCCCGCACCGCACCGGGATGACCTATGGCGTTGGCCACCTGCTGATAGCTCGCGGTCTCCCCGCCCGGAATGGCGCACAGAGCCTGCCAGACCTGACGCTGAAAGGCGGTGCCGCGAATATCCAGCGGCAGGGCCAGCGCCACGGCGTGATTATCCACACTGGCAATGACCTGGGCGACGCGCGCGGCGAAGGCGGCATCGGCCTGTTCTCGTTGGGCGTGGGGAAAGAGTGTTTCCAGCTCGGCAATCAGGGCGCGGTCATCATCCCCGGGTAAAATGGCGCAGACACCTCGTGCGCTCTCCGCCACCAGGCAGCGCCCCAGCGTGCAGCTGCTCAGGGCATAGCGCACGGTGGTTTCCTCCCCACCGTTGCGATACTGCTTCGCCGTCATGCCAAGCGTAGCGTCGGCCTTGCGATAGTAACTGCTGCTGTCGGGAAAACCCGCCGCCAGCACCGAATCGGTGATCTTCTCGCCCTGCGCCAGGGCGTGGCGAAGCCGTTTCGCCCGGGCCGCCTGCTGCCAGGCTTTCGGCGTCATGCCGGTGAAGGATTTGAACAGACGATGCAGGTGATACGGGCTCACCGCCACCTGCTGCGCCAGCATCTCCAGCGTCAGAGGTTGCTCCTGCTCCAGTAAGCGACAGGCTTTTTCGATGGTGGCGATCCGCTGCGCCTGGGGATCCTGTTGATCCGGGCGGCAGCGCTTGCAGGGACGAAAACCCGCCAGTTCAGCCTGACGGGCATCGGCGTAAAAGCGAACGTTTTCGCGCAGAGCGTGGCGCGCCCGGCAGGAGGGACGGCAGAAGATGCCGGTGGTCTGTACGGCAAACACAAACTGACCGTCGGCACTCTCATCGCGGGCCAGCACCGCCAGCCAGCGTTGATCGTCATTTATCAGGTTCGGCTTTTTCATGATCGGCTCCTTATATAAGCATACGCCTAGCCTGCCTGAACGCCACCCGACAAAAACCCGCAACCTTGCTTTTTAATTCGCCCCGTTGACGAGGAAACTGGCGAACTGCGGGGACATCCAGGTTTTGAAGCCCTCCCCTTCGCGGACGATCATATAGACCGCCAGACCCTGCTCGCGCACGATCTCTTTGGCTTTCTCTGTTCCCAGCACCATCAGCCCGGTATCCCAGGCATCCGCTTCCAGCGCCGTCGGGGCAATCACCGTCACCGACACCAGATTGTGCGTAATCGGGCGACCGGTCTGGGGATCGATCACATGAGAGATGCGTTTTCCGTCCAGCTCATAATAGTTACGATAGCTGCCGGAGGTGCTGATGCCGTGGCCGTTAATATCCACAATGGCCTGCACGGCGTTTTGCCGATCGGTGGGTTTCTGGATCGCCACGCGCCAGGGTTTATCGCTGGCGTTCATGCCGCGGCTGACCAGCGCCCCGCCCACTGACACCAGGTAGCGCGGGATCCCCTCTTCGGCCATCAGTTGGGCCAGGTGATCGGCGGCATAGCCCTCCCCGACCGTCGAAAGATCAACGAACAGATCGGGAATATCTTTTTCGAGGTATTGCTTGCCGGATTGATTGATGACCGTCAGATGCTGAAGGCCCGTCTGCGCCCGGGCATCGTCAATCTGTACCTGGTCAGGCGTTTTCACCGGCTGTTTGTTCGGGCCAAAGCCCCAGAGGTTAACCAGCGGGCCGACGGTGATATCCATCGCGCCGTTGGTTTTATAGCCCACCCGCAGCGACTCGGTGACGATATCGGCCATCGCCTCACTCACCGGCCAGGGGGAGGTGCTCTGGGACTGGTTAAAGCGCATCAGAGCGGAGTCATTTTTATAGGTGGACATCAGCTGGTCATCGCCGTCCAGCCGGGACTGGATCTTTCCGCGCAGCTCTTCCGCCCGGGCGGGCGGGAGATCAATCACGCTGACGCGCCAGAAGGTGCCCATGGTTTTGCCTTCCAGCACCGTCGCGGCAGCAGTTTCGCTCTTGACCGGAGGAGTGGGTGCATCGCACGCAGACAGCATAAAAAGTGTCGCCAGAAACCCGACGCGCAGAAAAGTAATTTCCATTCGTTATTATCCTCAAGCCTGAGACCGGCAAGAGTACACTAAAAAGCAGGCTTTGTAAGGGGCTGATAGCAGGGCCAAAAAAAGGGCCCTCAGGCCCTTTTTGCACTACTGCGTAAGACTTAGAACTGGTAAACCAGACCCAGGGCTACGATGTCATCAGTGCTGATGCCGGCACGGTCGGTGAAGGCATTTGCATCCAGCAGGTTGATTTTGTAATCAACATAGGTGGACATGTTTTTGTTGAAGTAGTAAGTCGCGCCAACATCAACATATTTCAGCAGATCCTGATCGCCGTTACCTTCGATGTCCTTACCTTTAGACTGCAGGTAAGCCACGGATGGACGCAGGCCGAAGTCGAACTGGTACTGTGCAACCACTTCGAAGTTCTGTGCTTTGTTCGCAAAGCCGTAAACAGCGTTGTCGGCATTGCTCTGAGAGTCACCAAAACGGGTCGCGTTGTAAGTCTGGGAGTACTGCGCTGCCAGATAGATGTTGTTCGCGTCATATTTCAGGCCACCGCTGTACACTTCAGCGTGGTCGCCACGACCATAAACGCCTGGACCGTTCTGGTCTGCGGTACGTTTGGAAGATGCTGCTGCTGCACCTACGCTGAAGCCTTCGCCCAGGTCATAGGTCAGGGAGCCGCCGAAGCCGTCACCGTTCTGTTTCAGCAGGCTACGACCGGTGTCGTTTTCACCGCTGACGCTGCCGTTTTTACCCTGATACTGCAGAGCAAAGTTCAGGCCTTCAACCAGACCGAAGAAGTCCTGGTTACGGTAGGTCGCAACGCCGTTACCACGGGATTGCAGGAAGTTGTCAGAACCGTAGGTGTCGCCGCCGAATTCTGGCAGAACGTCGGTCCAGGAGGTTACGTCGTAGATTACGCCATAGTTACGACCGTAGTCGAAAGAACCTGCTTCAGCGAATTTCAGACCGGCGAAAGCTACACGCGTCCAGGACTGGTTGCTGCTGCTTTCTGTGTCATTAGCCTGAACGTTGTATTCCCACTGACCGTAGCCAGTGATCTGATCGTTAACCTGAGTTTCGCCTTTGAAGCCGATACGCATGTAGGTCTGATCGCCATCAGCGCCTTCGTCATCAGAGAAATAGTGCAGACCGTCTACTTTGCCGTAGAGATCTAATTTGTTGCCGTCTTTGTTGTAAATTTCAGCCGCATTTGCTGCGCCTGCTACCAGCAGTGCTGGTACCAGGAGGGACAGTACTTTAACTTTCATTATTTTAACCCTCTGTTATATGTTTTTTATTACCACTGCTTACTGATCAACCCTCTTAACCAGTCGGCAAGTTCATTCTCCTCAAAAATACAGAATAATCCAATAAGAATATGATACGAAAACTTTTAAGATGTTTCATATTGCCATATAGATGTTTCAATTTGTAAAAATGAGGGAACTTTTTTGCCGCACGCAAAGTTAAAAAATAAAGCACTAAAAAACAAAACTTAAAAATTATTCAATAAACTCATCAAGTTAACTAAAATTTCTTTATAGCACTGATTGCCAAAACAAAAATCCATCCGGCTACTAAAATATCTCTCGCTATCATCATTAACTTTATTTATTACCGTCATTCAAATTTGAATGTCTGTTTATCCCGAATTGAACCGAATGCAATGCGTTCGGTTTTTTTTTACCTTTCTTTACGCAAATCCCGAATATTTGTGCTACCCACCTGAAACTATAACGACTATTAATTAAATCTTAGCGTGCTATTTTTAGGTGTAAAAATGGAATGGTTAATTTAATTTCTTGTTAATTCGTGCTATTTTTTTGATATATTGCCCCTTCTTTGTACAATATAAGTTCGACCGTACAGATTTACGACACCCCCTTAGCCTTACGCAACGGAGCGAAAAAGTCAGCCTCTGAAGTGGCATGAGGCTGGAAATTCGATTATTACGCTTTATACTGCCCTACTCGCCTGAAGCGCAGCCATAACGGGTTAAACACATCAATGAGTCAGTCAGAAACCACAGCCGCGAACAAATTTTCTCTGCTTCCGGGCAGTATTACCCGTTTCTTTCTTCTATTGATCGTTGTGCTGTTAGTGACCATGGGCGTAATGGTACAGAGCGCGGTGAACACCTGGTTAAAAGACAGAAGCTATCAGATTGTTGATATCAGCCACGCCATGCATAAACGCATTGACACCTGGCGCTACGCAACCTGGCAGATTTACGACAACATCGCGGCCACCCCAACGACCTCCTCCGCTGAAGGATTGCAGGAGACGCGCCTGAAGCAGGACGTCTACTATCTGGAGAAAACGCGGCGCAAAACCGAAGCCCTGATCTTTGGTTCACACGACAGCGCCACGCTGGAGATGACCCAGCGCATGTCGAGCTATCTCGATACGCTGTGGGGCGCGGAGACCGTGCCCTGGTCGATGTACTATCTCAACGGTCAGGACAACAGCATGATCCTGATCTCCACCCTGCCGCTGAAAGACCTCTCCTCCGGTTTTAAAGAGTCGTCGGTAGGTTCGATTGTCGATTCCCGTCGCGCGGAGATGCTGCAGCAGGCCAATGCCCTGGATGAGCGCGAAAGCTTCTCTTCCCTGCGCCGACTGGCCTGGCAGAATGGCCACTACTTTACCCTGCGCACCACCTTCAACCAGCCAGGCCATCTGGCGACGGTGGTGGCCTTCGATCTGCCGATCAACGATCTGATCCCCCCGGATATGCCGCTCGACAGCTTCCGCCTCGAGCAGGACACCTCGGTGCAAAACCAGCGCGCGCAGACGGACAAAGAGAGCCCCGATAGCGTCTCGATCTCCTTTAACGGATCGAAAATCGAGATTGCCTCCTCCCTGAACACCACCGGTATGCGTCTGGTCTGGCAGGTGCCTTTTGGTACGCTGCTGCTGGATACGCTGCAAAATATCCTGCTGCCGCTGCTGCTCAATATCGGTTTGCTGGCGCTGGCGCTGTTTGGTTACAGCACCTTCCGCTCGCAGCCGGGTCGCCAGAGCGATGTTCCCGTCGCCGCTGGCACCAGCAATGAACTGCGGGTACTGCGCGCCCTGAATGAAGAGATTGTCTCGGTGCTGCCGCTCGGTCTGCTGGTGCATGACCAGGAGGCCAACCGCACGGTGATCAGCAACAAGATCGCCGATCACCTGCTGCCGCACCTGAATCTGCAGAACATTACCAGCATGGCCGATCAGCATCAGGGCGTGATTCAGGCCACCATCAACAATGAGCTGTACGAGATCCGCCAGTTCCGCAGCCAGGTGGCGTCACGCACGCAGATCTTTATCATTCGCGATCAGGATCGCGAGGTGCTGGTGAATAAAAAGCTCAAGCAGGCACAAAGGCTGTACGAGAAGAACCAGCAGGGCCGGGCGGCCTTTATGCAGAATATTGGCGACGCCTTTAAACTGCCGCTGAAGGCGCTGGCCAGCGAAGCGGCGCAGTTAAGTAGCCCGGAAAGCCTACAGCTGTCCAGTCATGCCGATACGCTGGTGCGGCTGGTGGATGAGATCCAGCTTGCCAATATGCTGGAAAATGACAGCTGGAAGAGCACCGCCACACTGTTCTCGATTCAGGATCTGATCGATGAAGTGGTGCCGGACGTGCTGCCGGTGATCAAGCGTAAAGGGCTGCAGCTGCTGATTAACAACCCGCTGCGCGCCAACGATGAGCGCCACGGCGATCGTGACGCGCTGCGTCGCATCCTGCTGATGCTGATCCAGTACGCGGTGACCACCACCCAGATTGGCAAAATCACGCTTGAAGTGAGCAGCGATGAGTCGGCCGATGACCGTCTCACCTTCCGTATCCTCGATACCGGTGAAGGGGTCACAGCCAGTGAAATCGACAATCTGCACTTCCCGTTCCTGAACGATACCCAGGGTGACAACTACGGCAAAGCCAACGCCCTCACCTTCTGGCTGTGCGATCAGCTGGCACGTAAGCTAGGCGGTCACCTGAATATCAAAGCCCGTGAGTCGCTGGGCACCCGTTATTCATTGCATGTGAAAATGCCGGCCACCCCGCAGGAAACCGAGGACGATGAGGGCCTGCTGGACGAAGTGGTGATCATGGTGGATGTGACGTCGAATGAGATCCGCAGTATCGTGGTGCGTCAGCTGGAAAACTGGGGGGCGACCTGTATCTCCCCGGACGAAAGGCTGGCAAGTCAAGAATATGATCTCTTTTTAACGGATAATCCGTCTAATCTTACTGCCTCGGGCTTGCTTTTAAGCGATGATGAGCCAGGCGTGCGAAAAATTGGTCCCGGCCAGGTGCGCGTCAACTTTAATATGAGCAATGCAATGCAGGAAGCTGTACTACAACTAATAGAGGAGCAACTGGCGCAGGAAACGATCCCGGAGTCCCCACTGGGCGGCAATGAAAATGCCGAACTGCAGGCCAGCGGCTATTATTCTCTCTTCGTAGACACAGTACCAGATGATGTTAAGAGGTTGTATACTGAATCCGCCGCGAACGACTTCGCAGCGCTGGCTCAGACAGCACACCGGCTCAAAGGGGTGTTTGCCATGCTTAATCTGGTTCCAGGCAAGCAATTATGTGAAACGCTGGAACATCTTATTCGTGAGAAAGATGCCGCCAGCATAGAAAAATACATCAGCGACATTGACGATTATGTCAAAAGCTTGCTGTAGCAAGGTAGCCTTATACATGAACAATATGAACGTAATTATTGCCGATGACCATCCGATTGTACTGTTCGGTATTCGCAAATCACTTGAACAGATCGAGTGGGTGAATGTAGTCGGCGAATTTGAAGACTCCACAGCACTGATTAATAACCTGCCAAAACTTGATGCGCACGTGCTCATCACCGACCTTTCCATGCCTGGAGATAAATACGGTGACGGGATCACGCTGATCAAATACATCAAGCGTCATTTCCCGAGTATTTCGATCATCGTGCTGACCATGAACAACAACCCGGCCATTTTAAGTGCCGTTCTGGATCTCGATATCGAAGGGATTGTCCTGAAACAGGGCGCACCAACCGATCTGCCAAAAGCGCTGGCCGCGCTGCAGAAAGGCAAGAAATTTACCCCGGAAAGCGTCTCCCGTCTGCTGGAAAAAATCAGCGCTGGCGGTTACGGCGACAAACGTCTGTCACCGAAAGAGAGCGAAGTGTTGCGTCTGTTTGCAGAAGGTTTCCTGGTAACGGAAATTGCCAAGAAGCTGAACCGCAGCATCAAGACCATCAGTAGCCAGAAGAAATCTGCGATGATGAAACTGGGTGTGGAAAACGATATCGCCCTGCTGAATTATCTCTCTTCCGTGACCCTGAGTCCGGCAGATAAAGACTGATAACTACATGCCCGGCGGCGCTTCGCTTGCACGGGCCTACGGTTAATGTAGGCCGGGTAAGCGTCAGCGCCACCCGGCAATAATAAAAAAGCCCATTACTGGGCTTTTTTTTATACTCGCGTCTTCCTCACCCGCTCCGCGTACACTGACAGCGTCTGTTTCAACACGTCCAGCGTCACCGGCTTGGAAAGACAGCTATCCATCCCCGACTCCAGACAACGCTGCTTCTCTTCTGCCAGCGCGTTGGCGGTGACACCTACCACCGGCAGCGTCAGGCCCAGCTGGCGAATACGCTGGGTGAGGCGATAGCCATCCATGTTCGGCATGTTCACGTCGCTCAGGACGATGTCGATATGGTTTTTACTCAACACGTTCAGCGCATCCACGCCATCGTTCGCGGTTTTACACTGATAGCCCAGCGAGCCCAGCTGGTCGGCCAGCAGACGGCGGTTAATCGGATGGTCATCCACCACCAGGATCATCATGTCCTCGTTCAGCGACTGCGCTGATTCCGGTGACGGCAGCGCTGCCGAGCCATCGCCTGCGTCCATCTCGATACGATAGATGCGCGCCAGCAGCGCAATCAGCTCGTGCGGCGAGGCCACGCTGTTCACCCACTCGCCATGGGCACGCTCCTGAGCAATACCGATATGGCGACGACAGAAGATCACCGCCGCTTTGCCCTGCCACGGCTGCGTCAGCTCATCGTCGGTGAGGAGTATGTCTTCCGCGTCCGGCGTTTGTCCGGTGTAGCGCGCCACGCGAATGCCGTGCGGCGTCAGCAGGGACTCCAGGTAGGCATACAGCGAGGCATTGTTGACCGCCAGCCAGCAGCGCTTATCACTTAATCCATCCACCACGATAGTCGTAGACTGCGCGGCATAGAGCGGAATACGGATGGTGAACTGGCTGCCCATACCCGGCTCGGTATCCACCGAGATATCGCCGTCCATCATGCTGATCAGTTTTTCACAAATCGCCAGACCCAGCCCGGTGCCCTGGAAGTTACGCTGCACCCCCGTCCCCACCTGGAAGAACGGATCGAATAGTTTAACCACCTCTTTGGCCGGAATACCCACCCCGGTGTCGCGCACGCGGATGCTCAGATAGTCCCCTGCCCTGGAGACATGCATTACGATGCAGCCCATATCGGTGAACTTAATGGCGTTGCTGAGCAGGTTGGAGATCACCTGCTGCAGGCGCATCGGATCGCCCTCCAGCGATACCGGCACGTCCGGCTCAATAAAGCAGTACAGCCCCAGCTGTTTACGCACCACCAGCGGCAGATAGTTGGCGCTGATATGGTTCATCACCTCGCGCGGCGAGAATTCACGCGGTTCAATTTTCAGCTGTTCGGACTCAATTTTGGAGAAGTCGAGAATATCGCTGATGATTTTCAACAGCAGACTGGAGGAGTTGTTCATCGCCGTCACCAGACGGTCAACGCCCCGGGGCAGCTCTTTGGTCTGCAGCAGATCGAGGTTACCGATAATTCCGTACAGCGGGGTGCGCAGCTCGTGGCTGACGGTGGCGAGGAACATTGATTTAGACTGGCTGGCCTGTTCAGCCGACTGGGCCATATCCTGCAACGACTCTTCCATTTTGACGCGCGCGGAGACATCCACCAGCACGCAGATGGCGACGTTCTCATTGCGATAGCGCGAGTGCACAAAGCTGATCTGCAGGTTAGTGTTGTTGCTGGTCAGCACGTCGACGAAGTTGACCTGCTGCCCGCAAATGATCTGCGTCAGCCGCTGCCGGTCCTCGTGAGTCAGCATATTCAGATAGTTATGCGCCAGCTCGTTACTGAGGATATTGGTACCGTCCAGGGTACGCAGAATACAGATCCCCACTGGCGCAGAGGCGACAATCTTGCGGTTGAACTGCTCATGCTCTTCGAGGCGCTGGGCGTCGATCTCCGCCGGAATAAAGATTTTGCGTTCGTACATCCGCGCCAGCGTAAACAGCGCAATTCCCACCAGCACGTTCAGCAGCACCGAATTGAGGATCAGCATACGGATACGCTCCAGTACCAGATCCACCGGAACGGAATAGACGATGCTCAGGGACGATGGCGGCAGGCTGTTTTTCAGCACCAGATCGCGGAAACCGGAGGTATAACCAAACCACGAACGCTCCTGCATCCAGCGAGGGTCAACCTTGAGCCGGGTTTCCGGCCCCGCCAGCGAGATCAGGGAGTGGCCATTTTCATCAAGAATCGTCACGCCCATCGGCAGGTTGCCGGGGGTGAAAAAGTTCTCCATGCGGATAGTCTGTTCAGTGCCGAGCATCGCCTGCAGGCGGTTGGCCAGATAGACCGGCGTCATGGCGTAAAAGTACCCTACCCCGGGACGCGGGCCCTGGCTTATCCAGAACAGATTGTTGCCGCGCTCATCCTGCGGCGCATTGCGGTATTTCATGATCCGCTCGTGCAGGCTTTTCAGGGCGTTATCACGATCCATCGGCACGTCGCGCAGGCCAAAGTTGGCCATACAGAGGTTTTCGCTGCCAATCAAAAAGACCCGGTTCAGATCGTAAGCTGCCGAGAAGTTATCGCGCCAGTAGCGCATAAACCAGGCCAGCGACTCCAGTGACCCGCGCCATGCCGGGCCCATCGCAGAGCAATCAGAATCGGGAAACAGCGGCTCAAAGCTGGGCACCTCGGTTTTGCTGTCGCGCCCGCGGGTGGCCAGCACGCCGTTTTCCGCTGTCAGACGGTTCTCGGCGATGTACTTGAGCTCCTTCATGACGTCTGCGGTGCGCTGAATGTAGCGCTGGGACTGTTCGTAGCTGAGATTAAATTCCTGACGGATTTCCGACTCCTTCTGGTGCAGCGCGTTGACGATGTAAAACACCGAAAACAGGGCGATCAACACCCAGATCAGGAGCGCCAGCGCCCGAAACAGATAGCGAGAAACTTTCAGCGTGGTTCGAAAGGAGACGAGGTATTTCAAGGGGGCGAGGCTCCGCCATCAGGGTCAAAAGGAATGGGCTTAAGGTAGCGGTAAACGCGCGCGGTCGCAATGTTCGGTTGTCTGCAATTGCGTGTGCTACAAAAGAAAAGGGCCGGAAACCGGCCCTTTATCGTCAGGAGACGTTACTCTTCAGCATCATCCGCTGCATCGTCGTCGGTGTCCGCTTCCGGTGCGATCTCATCGTCACCTTCTGCGACGCTGCCGTCGATGGAGTCGAGCTCTTCGTCATCCACCGGCTCAGCGACGCGCTGCAGACCCACTACGTTTTCATCTTCCGCAGTACGGATGAGGATAACGCCCTGGGTGTTACGGCCCACCACGCTGATCTCAGACACACGGGTACGCACCAGCGTACCGGCATCGGTGATCATCATGATCTGGTCGGCATCATCAACCTGGACCGCGCCAACAACGGAGCCGTTACGCTCGGTCACTTTGATCGAGATAACGCCCTGAGTGCCGCGGGACTTGGTTGGATACTCGTTCTGGGCGGTACGTTTACCGTAGCCGTTCTGCGTGACGGTCAGGATTGCGCCTTCGCCACGTGGAACAATCAGGGAGACCACGCGGTCTTCGCCCGCCAGTTTGATGCCGCGAACGCCGGTCGCGGTACGACCCATGGCGCGCACTGCGCTCTCTTTAAAGCGCACCACTTTACCGGCGGCAGAGAACAGCATCACTTCGTCGGAACCGGAGGTCAGATCCACACCAATCAGTTCGTCGCCTTCGTTCAGGTTGACGGCGATAATGCCGGCAGAACGTGGACGGCTGAACTCGGTCAGAGCGGTCTTCTTCACCGTACCGCTGGCGGTCGCCATAAAGACGTTCACGCCCTCTTCGTACTCACGTACCGGCAGGATTGCGGTAATACGTTCGTTCGCTTCCAGCGGCAGCAGGTTAACGATCGGACGACCACGCGCGCCACGGCTCGCTTCCGGCAGCTGATAAACCTTCATCCAGTACAGACGACCCCGGCTGGAGAAGCAGAGGATGGTGTCATGGGTGTTGGCCACCAGCAGGCGGTCGATAAAGTCTTCTTCTTTAATACGTGCTGCAGATTTGCCTTTACCACCACGACGTTGTGCTTCGTAGTCGGTCAGCGGCTGATATTTCACATAGCCCTGATGAGACAGGGTGACCACCACGTCTTCGCGGTTGATCAGATCTTCAATGTTGATATCAGAACTGTTGGCGGTGATTTCAGTGCGACGCTCATCGCCGAACTGATCGCGGGCCAGCTCCAGCTCTTCACGGATCACTTCCATCAGGCGATCGGCGCTGCCAAGGATATGCAGCAGCTCGGCAATCTGTTCCAGCAGCTCTTTGTACTCGTCGAGCAGTTTTTCGTGCTCAAGGCCGGTCAGTTTCTGCAGACGCAGATCCAGAATCGCCTGAGCCTGCTGTTCGGTCAGATAATACTGGCCATCGCGTACGCCAAACTCTGGCTCCAGCCACTCCGGACGCGCAGCGTCATCGCCCGCACGTTCCAGCATCGCAGAGACATTCCCCAGCGCCCATGGCTGAGCCACTAAGCCCGCTTTCGCTTCGGCAGGGGTTGGGGCACGACGAATCAGCTCGATGATCGGATCGATGTTCGCCAGCGCAACCGCCAGGGCTTCAAGGATGTGTGCACGATCGCGAGCTTTACGCAGTTCGAAAATGGTACGGCGGGTCACCACTTCACGGCGGTGACGGACGAACGCGCTCAGGATATCTTTCAGGTTCATGATCTTCGGCTGACCATGGTGCAGCGCAACCATGTTGATGCCGAAGGAGACCTGAAGCTGCGTCAGGGAGTAGAGGTTGTTAAGAACCACTTCCCCTACCGCGTCACGTTTGATCTCAATGACGACGCGCATGCCATCTTTATCAGACTCATCACGCAGCGCGCTGATACCTTCAATTCGCTTCTCTTTAACCAGCTCGGCAATCTTCTCGATCAGGCGCGCTTTGTTCACCTGATACGGAATTTCGTGGACGATAATGGTCTCACGGCCGGTTTTGGCATCGGCTTCCACTTCAGCGCGGGCACGAATATAGATCTTGCCGCGACCGGTACGGTACGCTTCTTCAATGCCGCGACGGCCATTAATGATGGCGGCGGTCGGGAAGTCCGGACCCGGGATGTGTTCCATCAGCCCTTCAACGCTGATCTCTTCATCGTCGATATAGGCCAGGCAGCCGTTGATCACTTCCGTGATGTTGTGCGGTGGAATGTTGGTCGCCATACCTACGGCGATACCGGAAGAACCGTTTACCAGCAGGTTAGGGATCTTGGTTGGCATCACATCCGGAATGCGCTCGGTGCCGTCGTAGTTATCAACGAAGTCAACGGTCTCTTTTTCCAGATCGGCCATCAGTTCATGAGCGATTTTCGACATACGGATTTCCGTATAACGCATCGCCGCGGCGGAGTCGCCGTCGACTGAACCGAAGTTACCCTGACCATCAACCAGCATGTAACGCAATGAGAATGGCTGCGCCATACGGACGATGGTGTCATAAACTGCTGTATCACCATGCGGGTGATATTTACCGATTACGTCACCAACGACACGGGCAGATTTTTTGTAGGCTTTATTCCAGTCATTGCCCAATACGTTCATGGCGTATAGTACGCGACGGTGTACCGGCTTAAGTCCATCGCGGACATCCGGCAGCGCACGGCCAACAATGACCGACATCGCATAATCCAGATAGGAGCTCTTCAGCTCTTCCTCGATGTTAACCGGTGTAATTTCTCTCGCAAGGTCGCTCATCTAACCGCTATCCCTCTACTGTATCCCGGATTCAAAGGTCGGAAATTATAACACACCCGCTTAGGTTTAAACTAATTTGCTTTGTTATCCTGATATACTTCCTCGTCTTTAAATTACGGAGTAAAAGCGTCCATGAATGCGGAAAAATCCCCGGTGGCTCCCAACGTTGACCAAGAAGAGATCGCCAAATTCGAAGCCGTCGCCTCGCGCTGGTGGGATCTTGAAGGTGAGTTTAAACCCCTGCACCGCATTAACCCCCTGCGTCTGGGCTATATCGCAGAGCGTTCCGGCGGCCTGTTCGGTAAAAAAGTGCTCGATGTCGGCTGCGGCGGCGGCATCCTGGCAGAGAGCATGGCGCGCGAAGGCGCTACCGTGACCGGCCTGGATATGGGCTTCGAGCCGCTACAGGTGGCGCGACTGCATGCGCTGGAAAGCGGCGTGCAGGTGGAGTACGTGCAGGAAACCGTCGAAGAGCACGCGGCGAAACATGCCCATCAGTATGACGTCGTCACCTGCATGGAGATGCTGGAGCACGTTCCCGACCCGCAATCGGTGGTAAACGCCTGTGCGGCACTGGTGAAACCGGGCGGCCAGGTGTTCTTCTCCACCATCAACCGCAACGGCAAGGCGTGGCTGATGGCAGTAGTCGGCGCGGAATACGTGCTGCGGATGGTGCCAAAAGGCACGCACGACGTGAAAAAATTCATCAAACCCGCCGAATTGCTGGGCTGGGTCGATGGCACCTGGCTGAAAGAGCAGCACATCACCGGGCTGCATTACAATCCCCTGACCGACAAGTTCAAACTGGCGCCGGGCGTGGACGTTAACTACATGCTCCATACCACTGCAAAAAAAGAGTAAGGTTAGCCACTCTTTTTCTGATGAATGCGCAACCCTCCGTTGCGCATTTTTGACTACCCGTTGAAGAAATCAGCAGTCGATCAAATTTTCATTTTTTTTTCTACATTATTGACATGACGTCCAGGCCTTACGGTACGAGGACTTACGCTTTTTTACTCTTTCACAACCTGAATTTAACCTCAAAATCAACTCTTGTGCTGAAAAGAATCCTTACTAGAATACTCACCATCTTGCGTTATGCTTAACGCACAACCCCTACATATAGTATTTATCCACAGAGGTCTGTGGATAAGCGGGGGATATTTTCTTTTTTCACGGACAGGTAAAAACCCACATGAATCAGAGTCTGCTGGTGACAAAGCGCGACGGTGCTACCGAGCGTATCAATCTGGACAAAATCCATCGTGTTCTCGACTGGGCAGCAGAAGGACTGAACAACGTATCCATTTCTCAGGTGGAACTGCGATCTCACATCCAGTTCTATGACGGCATCAAAACGTCTGATATCCACGAAACCATTATCAAAGCTGCGGCGGATCTGATCTCCCGCGAAGCACCGGATTATCAGTACCTCGCTGCCCGTCTGGCCATTTTCCACCTGCGTAAAAAAGCCTACGGCCAGTTTGAGCCGCCAGCGTTGTTCGATCATGTGGTGAAGATGGTAGAGCTGGGCAAATACGACACGCATCTGCTGGAAGACTACACGGAAGAAGAGTTCAAGCAGATGGACGGGTTTATCGATCACTGGCGTGATATGAACTTCTCCTACGCTGCGGTGAAGCAACTGGAAGGTAAATACCTGGTCCAGAACCGTGTGACCGGCGAAATCTACGAGAGCGCCCAGTTCCTCTACATTCTGGTCGCCGCCTGCCTGTTCTCTGGCTATCCGCGTGATACCCGTCTGGAATACGTGAAGCGTTTCTACGATGCGGTTTCGACGTTCAAAATTTCTCTGCCGACGCCGATCATGTCCGGTGTGCGCACCCCAACCCGCCAGTTCAGCTCCTGCGTGCTGATCGAGTGCGGCGACAGCCTGGACTCTATTAACGCCACCTCCAGCGCCATTGTGAAATACGTTTCCCAGCGCGCCGGTATCGGCATCAACGCCGGTCGCATTCGTGCCCTGGGTAGCCCAATTCGCGGCGGTGAAGCGTTCCACACCGGCTGTATCCCGTTCTACAAACACTTCCAGACCGCGGTGAAATCCTGTTCCCAGGGCGGCGTGCGCGGTGGTGCAGCGACCCTGTTCTACCCGATGTGGCATCTGGAAGTTGAAAGCCTGCTGGTCCTGAAAAACAACCGTGGCGTGGAAGGCAACCGCGTGCGTCACATGGACTACGGCGTACAGATCAACAAGCTGATGTACACCCGTCTGCTGAAAGGTGGCGACATCACCCTGTTCAGCCCGTCCGACGTCCCGGGCCTGTACGACGCTTTCTTTGCCGATCAGGATGAGTTCGAGCGCCTGTACGTTAAGTACGAGCAGGACGACAGCATTCGTAAGCAGCGCGTGAAGGCGGTTGAACTGTTCTCCCTGATGATGCAGGAGCGCGCCTCGACTGGCCGTATCTACATCCAGAACGTTGACCACTGCAACACCCACAGCCCGTTCGATCCGGTCGTTGCCCCAGTGCGCCAGTCCAACCTGTGCCTGGAGATCGCCCTGCCGACCAAACCGCTGGAAGATGTGAACGACGAAAACGGCGAGATCGCCCTGTGTACGCTCTCCGCGTTCAACCTGGGTGCGATTAATAGCCTCGACGAGCTGGAAGAGCTGGCAGTGCTGGCGGTCCGTGCCCTGGATGCGCTGCTGGATTATCAGGATTACCCAATCCCGGCGGCCAAACGTGGTGCGATGGGTCGTCGTACCCTCGGCATCGGTGTGATCAACTATGCCTACTGGCTGGCGAAAAACGGTAAACGTTATTCCGACGGCAGCGCCAACAATCTGACGCACCAGACCTTCGAAGCCATTCAGTATTACCTGCTGAAAGCCTCTAACGATCTGGCCATCGAGCAAGGCGCCTGCCCGTGGTTCAACGAAACCACCTACGCCAAAGGCATTTTGCCGATCGACACCTACAAGAAAGACCTGGACGCGATCGCCAACGAGCCGCTGCATCTTGACTGGGAAGCCCTTCGCGAATCCATCAAGACTCACGGCCTGCGTAACTCCACGCTCTCTGCCCTGATGCCGTCCGAGACCTCCTCGCAGATCTCCAACGCCACCAACGGCATCGAGCCGCCGCGCGGCCACGTCAGCATTAAAGCGTCGAAAGACGGGATCCTGCGCCAGGTGGTGCCGGACTACGAGCTGCTGAAAAACAACTACGAGCTGCTGTGGGAAATGCCAAATAACGACGGCTACCTGCAGCTGGTGGGCATCATGCAGAAGTTTATCGACCAGTCGATCTCTGCGAACACCAACTACGATCCATCACGCTTCCCGTCCGGGAAAGTGCCGATGCAGCAGCTGCTGAAAGACCTGCTTACCGCCTATAAATTTGGCGTGAAGACCCTGTACTATCAAAACACCCGTGACGGTGCGGAAGATGCGCAGGACGATCTGGCCCCGTCCATTCAGGATGATGGCTGCGAAAGCGGCGCATGTAAGATTTAATGTAAATGCCGGGTGGCGCTACGCTTACCCGGCCTACGATTTTGTTTGCCCGATCTACAAAATCTCTCACAGGACACACTCATGGCATACACCACCTTTTCACAGACGAAAAACGACCAGCTCAAAGAGCCGATGTTCTTCGGCCAGCCGGTCAACGTGGCACGCTACGATCAGCAAAAATATGACATCTTCGAAAAGCTGATTGAAAAGCAACTCTCCTTCTTCTGGCGTCCGGAAGAAGTTGACGTTTCCCGCGATCGCATCGACTTCCAGGCGCTGCCGGAGCATGAAAAGCACATCTTCCTCAGCAACCTCAAGTACCAGACGCTGCTGGACTCCATTCAGGGACGTAGCCCGAACGTGGCGCTGCTGCCGCTGATCTCGATCCCGGAGCTGGAAACCTGGGTCGAGACCTGGGCGTTTTCCGAGACGATCCACTCCCGCTCCTACACTCATATCATCCGTAACATCGTCAACGATCCGGCGATTGTGTTCGATGATATCGTCACCAACGATCAGATCCTCAAGCGTGCGCAGGGCATTGCTCACTACTATGATGACCTGATCGAGATGACCAGCTACTGGCATCTGCTGGGTGAAGGCACGCATACCGTGAACGGCAAAACCGTCACCGTGAATCTGCGTGAACTGAAGAAGACACTCTATCTGTGCCTGATGAGCGTTAATGCGCTGGAAGCGATCCGTTTCTACGTCAGCTTCGCCTGCTCCTTCGCCTTCGCAGAACGCGAGCTGATGGAAGGCAACGCCAAAATCATCCGCCTGATCGCCCGGGATGAAGCCCTGCACCTGACCGGCACCCAGCATATGCTGAACCTGCTGCGCAGCGGCGTGGACGATCCTGAGATGGCCGAGATTGCTGAAGAGTGCAAGCAGGCGAGCTATGACCTGTTTGTTCAGGCAGCACAGCAGGAGAAAGAGTGGGCGGAATACCTGTTCCAGGGCGGATCCATGATCGGCCTGAACAAAGATATTCTTTGCCAGTACGTGGAGTACATCACTAACATCCGCATGCAGGCGGTGGGTCTTGACCTGCCGTTCCAGACCCGCTCCAACCCGATCCCGTGGATCAACACCTGGCTGGTGTCTGATAACGTCCAGGTGGCACCGCAGGAAGTGGAAGTGAGCTCCTACCTGGTCGGTCAGATTGACTCCGAGGTCAACACCGACGATCTGAGCGACTTCCAGCTCTAATGAGCCGCGTGACGCTTCGTCTGACTGGCACAGAACTCCTGTGCCAGGAAGAACACCCTTCCCTGCTCATTGCGCTGGAATCCCACCGGATTGCAGTTGAATACCAGTGCCGTGAAGGCTACTGCGGCTCCTGCCGCTGCCGCCTGGTGACCGGTCAGGTCGACTGGATCACCGAACCGCTGGCCTTCATCAACGAAGGGGAAATTTTGCCCTGCTGCTGTAGGGCAAAAGGCGATATTGAGATCGAGATGTAAAAAAGGGCCTTGCGGCCCTTTTTTTATTTTAAGAACGTCACCGCTTTATCCGGGAAATCTGTAAACAATCCGTCCACACCCGCCTGGTTGTACAACACCTCATAAAGCTGATTCACATCCGTCGCATATTCCGGCAGCTGGTCCGCACGCACCGTATAAGGATGGACCTGCATCTTGCTGGCATGCGCCTCTTTCACCATCGCCGTCAGCTTCACGTGCCCCGGCGTGGAACCCTCTGCCACCAGCATGTGGTAATCCGGCCCGATGCCGTCGGCATACTGCGCAATCTGCTTCATCGCACCCGGTTTGAACATCCAGTCGTAGCTGTAGTTTATCCACTTGCCGTCCGGCTGCTTCTCCTGGGTTTCATTCCAGTCGGTGTAAGCAATCAGCTGCACCAGATTGAGATCCATCCCCAACTTCGGCTCCAGCTCGGTTTTGATGCGCTTCAGCTCAGCGGCGTCAAAACACTGCAGATACACTTTGTCCTTCTTGCTGGTGTAACCGTACTGTTTCAGTACCGCCAGCGTTTTCGCGGCAATGTCTTTCCCTTCCTGGTGGTGGAACCACGGCGCTTTGATTTCCGGATAGATACCGATATTTTTACCGGTTGAGTGGTTCAGCCCCTGAACAAACTCGATCTCTTCCTGAAAGGTATGGATGCGGAAGTCAGATTTGCCCATCGGGAAACGTCCCGGATAGACCTGCACCTTCTTGCCATTTTCAATCTCGAAACCTTCGGTAAACTTCAGGGAACGGATCTCCGCCAGGGTAAAATCAATGGCGTAGAACCGGCCATCCTGCCGCGCACGGTCCGGGAAACGCTCCGCCACGTCCGTCACGCGGTCAAGATAGTGGTCATGCAGGACGACCAGCTGGTCGTCCTTCGTCATCACCAGATCCTGCTCCAGATAATCCGCGCCCTGTGCATAGGCCATCGCTTTCGCCGGCAGCGTATGCTCCGGCAGATAGCCGCTGGCGCCGCGATGGGCGATAACGATTTTATCCGCCGCCAGCGCGGACCCGGTCATCAGGCCCGCCAGCAGCAGTCCGGTTGTTAAGTGAGATAATTTCATGGCAATGTTCCTTATTGACGACGTGCCAGCACTTCCGCGTGATGACGTTTCTCACCGATCATCACGACAATCAGCAGCAGTACCGCCAGTACGCTACCGCCGATCATCACCATAAAGCCGCCGTCCCAGCCGAAGAAGTCAACGGTATAGCCCACGATGGCGCTCGCCGCGACCGACCCGCCCAGGTAGCCGAACAGACCGGTAAAGCCTGCCGCCGTGCCTGCCGCTTTTTTCGGTGCCAGTTCCAGGGCATGCAGACCGATCAGCATAACCGGACCATAAATCAGGAAGCCGATGACGATCATGCAGGCCATATCCACGCCCGGGTTGCCTGGCGGGTTGAGCCAGTACACGACGGTGGCGATGGTCACCAGGGTCATAAAGAAGACACCCGTCGCACCGCGGTTACCTTTAAACACCTTGTCCGACATCCAGCCGCAAATCAGCGTGCCCGGGATCCCGGCATATTCATACAGGAAGTAGGCCCAGGAGGATTTATCCAGCGTGAAGTGCTTCACCTCTTTCAGGTAGGTCGGGGACCAGTCCAGAATGCCGTAGCGCAGCAGATAAACGAACACGTTCGCCACTGCGATGTACCACAGCAGTTTGTTGGGCAGCACGTACTTCATGAAGATCTGTTTTGCCGTCAGCTCTTCTTCGTGCTTCTCACTGTAATCATCCGGATAGTCATTTTTGTACTCTTCAATCGGCGGCAGGCCGCAGGACTGTGGCGTATCGCGCATCAGCGCGAAAGCAATAATCGCCACCACGATCGCGCCAAAAGCTGGCATGTACAGTGCGGCTTTCCAGTCGTTGAACCAGGCCATCCCCAGCAGGAACAGCAGAGGCGGAAGACCGCCCCCCACGTTATGCGCGCAGTTCCACACCGACACGATCCCGCCACGCTCTTTCTGCGACCACCAGTGCACCATGGTACGTCCGCATGGCGGCCATCCCATCCCCTGGAACCAGCCGCAGAGGAACAGCAGGACGAACATGACGGCAATGCTGGAGGTTGCCCACGGCACAAAGCCCATAAACAGCATGACCGCTGCCGCCAGGATCAGGCCGGCAGGCAGGAAGACCCGCGGATTCGAGCGATCGGACACTGAACCCATAATGAATTTGGAAAAACCGTAGGCGATAGAGATCCCTGACAGCGCGAACCCCAGATCGCCACGAGAAAAGCCCTGCTCCACCAGATACGGCATGGCAAGCGCAAAGTTTTTACGCACAAGGTAATACGCCGCATACCCGAAGAAGATCCCCAGGAAGATTTGCCAACGCAGACGGCGGTATAGCGGATCAATTTCTGCCTCTGGCAGACGCGCCCGATGTGGCGCAGGTTTGAAGATACTGAGCATGACAGCCTCCGTGGCCAGGTATTGAATTTACAGGGGCTTAACTGCCCCCGACTCCAGCGAGGCCGCGATGTTAAGAAATCTCAGTGATTGTTACTGTGAATCAACGCACAGATTGTTACAGAAATATGACAGAATGCGCAAAAAGGCGCATGAAATCACATTTCGCTTTCGAATATTGATCGTTTGTGCTCGAAATCAAACAAACCATAGTTTTAGTGTGGCTAAATGATAAAAAAACGAACACAAAGGGATGACAATGACCATTCACGATCCTCAGTTCAGCGATGTGATAATCATTGGCGGTGGCGCTACCGGCGCCGGGATCGCACGCGATTGCGCCCTTCGCGGCTTAAGCGTCACGCTTCTGGAGCGCCATGATATTGCGACAGGCGCAACCGGGCGTAACCACGGCCTGCTGCATAGCGGCGCGCGGTATGCGGTCACCGACGGTGAATCCGCGCGCGAATGTATTGCTGAAAACCATATCCTCAGGCGTATAGCCCGCCACTGCATTGAACCGACAGACGGTCTTTTTATCACCCTTCCCGAAGACGATCTCGCCTTTCAGGACACCTTTATCACCGCCTGTAATGCAGCTGGCATTCAGGCTGAGGCCATGGACCCGGCGCTGGCACGACGGCTGGAACCCTCGGTTAACCCGGCGCTTACCGGTGCGGTGAAAGTCCCTGACGGCACCGTCGATCCGTTCCGCCTGACCGCCGCCAATATGCTGGACGCCCGCGAGCATGGCGCGCGTATCCTCACCGGGCACGACGTGACCGGGCTTATCCGGGAAGGTAATCGCATCTGCGGCGTGCGGGTGTTTAACACGCACTACAACGAACACGGCGAGCTGTATGCCGCCGTCGTGGTCAACGCGGCGGGGATCTGGGGGCAGCGCATTGCGGAATACGCCGACCTGTCGGTGCGCATGTTCCCGGCGAAAGGATCGCTGCTGATCCTCGACCACCGCATCAATAGCCACGTGATCAACCGCTGCCGCCCCCCCTCTGACGCCGATATCCTCGTCCCGGGCGATACTATTTCGTTAATGGGTACCACCTCAACCCACGTGGACTACAGCGAGATTGATTACAACCGCGTGACCGCCGAAGAGGTCGACATCCTGCTACGCGAAGGGGAAAAACTGGCACCGGTGATGGCGCAGACGCGTATTCTGCGCGCCTACGCGGGCGTGCGTCCGCTGGTTGCCAGCGACAACGATCCGAGCGGACGTAACGTCAGCCGTGGCATTGTGCTGCTCGACCATGCCGCGCGTGATGGTCTGGACGGGTTTATCACTATCACCGGTGGCAAGCTGATGACCTACCGTCTGATGGCCGAGTGGGCAACGGATGCCGTCTGCCGCAAGCTGGGCAATACTCAATCGTGCGTGACGGCAGAACAGCCTCTGCCCGGATCGCGGCAGTCCACTGAGAAGACGCTACAAAAAATCATCTCCCTCCCTGCCCCCCTGCGTGGTTCGGCCATCTATCGCCATGGCGACAGAACGCCGGTCTGGCTGGGTGAAGGGCGGCTTAGCCGCAGCCTGGTATGCGAGTGTGAAGCCGTTACCGCCGGGGAAGTGCAGTACGCGGTGGAGAATCTGACGGTCAATAGCCTGCTCGACCTCCGCCGCCGCACCCGCGTCGGAATGGGGACCTGCCAGGGCGAGCTCTGCGCCTGCCGTGCCGCAGGGCTATTGCAACGTTTTCATACCACGACCGCCACCCAGTCGCTCGATCAGCTCAGCGCGTTTTTAAACGAGCGCTGGAAAGGCATTCAGCCTGTCGCATGGGGAGATGCCCTGCGTGAAAGCGAGTTTACCCGCTGGGTCTACCTGGGGCTTTGCGGTCTTGAAAAGGAGCAGCACGATGAAATTTGATACCGTGATTGTCGGCGGCGGATTGGCAGGTCTGCTCTGTGGCATCAAACTCACCAGGCAGGGGCTGCGTTGCGCCATTATCACCCGGGGCCAGAGCGCCCTGCACTTCTCGTCGGGCTCGCTGGATCTGATAGACGAAGCGTACCGCGATCAACTGCCGGCAGAACATCCTTATCACCTGATCGGCGCGCAGCATATTGACCGCTTTGCGCTGGAAGCCGAAGCGCTACTGGCGGACTGCGGCGCACGCCTGAAGGGAAGCGCCAGGCAAAATCATCAGCGCGTCACACCGCTCGGCACCCTGCGCTCCGCCTGGCTCAGTCCGGAGGAGGTGCCCGTTGCCCCGTTCAACGCCGCGCGCGTGCGGGTCGTGGGTATCAGCGGTTTTCTGGATTTTCAGCCCCATCTCGCGGCGGCGTCACTTTGCCGTCAGGGGGTTAATGCCGAAACGGCAGAGATAGAGCTGCCCGAGCTGGATGTCCTGCGCGACAACCCAAGCGAGTTTCGCGCGGTGAATATCTCCCGCTTCCTTGATAACGAAGATAAATGGCCACTGCTGTATGACGCGCTCAGGCCGCTCGGCGAAAGCTGTGACGCGCTGTTGATGCCCGCCTGCTTTGGCTTAAGCGACAACCGCCTCTGGCACTGGCTCTCAGATCGTCTGCCCTGCACCCTCGGTCTGCTGCCAACGCTGCCCCCTTCCGTACCCGGCATTCGCCTGCATACCCAGCTGCAGCGCAAATTTGTTGCGCAGGGTGGCGTCTGTATGGCGGGGGATGAGGTGAAGAAAATGACGCTGTCGGACGGCGCGGTAAGCGAAATCTGGACGCGCAACCAAGATGATATTCCGCTTCGAGCCCGCTATACGGTGCTGGCAAGCGGCAGTTTCTTCAGTAACGGACTGCTGAGCAGCCGGGAGGGCATCCGGGAAGCCATTATGGGGCTGGATGTCCGGCAAAGCGCCTCCCGCGCGGACTGGTATCAGAGTGATTTCTTCTCGCCGCAGCCCTGGCAACAGTTCGGCGTGATTGTCGATAACCAGCTACACCCGCAGATTTCCGGTAAGCCCGTCAGTAATCTCTTTGCCATCGGCTCGCTGCTGGGCGGATACGATCCTGTCGCCCAGGGATGCGGTGGCGGCGTCTGCGCCGTGACGGCGCTGTATGTGGCAGAGCAGATTAGCCAGCGCACAGAGGCCGAACAATGAACGATACCCGTTTTGAAAGCTGCATCAAATGCACGGTGTGTACCACCGTCTGTCCGGTCAGCGGCGTAAATCCGCGCTATCCTGGGCCGAAACAGGCCGGACCGGACGGCGAGCGTCTGCGCCTGAAGGACGGCAAGCTGTATGACGAGGCGCTGAAATACTGTATCAACTGCAAACGCTGCGAGGTGGCCTGTCCGTCCGATGTTAAAATAGGCGATATCATCCAGCGCGCCCGGGCGCGCTACAGCACACAAAAACCGTCCTTGCGGGACGCCATTCTGAGCCACACCGATCTGATGGGCAGCCTGTCGACGCCATTTGCCCCGCTGGTGAATGCCGCGACCTCTCTCAAACCGGTGCGCCAGCTGCTGGATGCCACGCTGAAGATAGATCATCACCGCAGCCTGCCAAAATATTCTCACGGCACTTTCCGCCGCTGGTACAAGTCCGTCGCGGCGGAGCAGGCGAAGTTTGCCGACCAGGTGGCCTTTTTCCACGGCTGCTATGTGAATTACAACCACCCGCAGCTGGGTAAAGATCTGCTGAAGGTGCTGAATGCCATGGGAACAGGCGTTCAGCTACTGAACAAGGAGAAGTGCTGCGGCGTACCGCTGATTGCCAACGGGTTTACCGATAAAGCGCGCAGGCAGGCCAAAAGCAACGTCGCGTCGCTGAGTGAAGCCATTGTCGACAAGGGTATTCCGGTGCTGGCGACCTCGTCCACCTGCACCTTCACTCTGCGCGACGAGTACCCGCATCTGCTGGACGTGGATAATAGTGGGTTGCGCGAGCATATCGAGCTGGCGACGCGTTTCCTGTGGCGCAAACTGGATAGCGGGCAGACGTTGCCGCTGGGGAAATTGCCCCTGAAAGTGGTGTATCACACACCCTGTCATATGGAGAAAATGGGCTGGTCGCTCTATACGCTTGAACTGCTGCGGTTAATTCCGGGCCTTGAGCTAACGGTGCTGGATTCGCGCTGCTGCGGGATTGCAGGAACCTACGGCTTCAAGCGAGAAAATTACGAAACGTCACAGGCGATTGGCGCCCCGCTGTTCCGCCAGATTGAAGAGAGCGGCGCGGATATCGTGGTGACCGACTGCGAAACCTGCAAGTGGCAGATTGAGATGTCCACCAGCAAGCGCTGTGAACATCCGATTACCCTGCTGGCGAAGGCGCTGGGCTGAACAGCGCCGGGGAAAGGCCCCGGCACAGGTTTTACTCAACGAACAGCGATTCGACGACGTTGATCCAGCCATGCTCGCTGGCCACCGGCTTGCCGTTCAACCAGCGGCGCAGCATGTTCAGCGCCATCATGGCGCAGACCTCCTGACGAACGGCCAGGCTGTAGCGCGTTGTGCTCATTTTCACCCGCAGGGCGTGGGTGCCTTCCGGGGTAGCCAGGGCAAAGTTGAGATGATCCTCTTCCGCACCCGACACCGCCAGTGCCAGACCGGCAAAATGCTTCACACGCCGCTCGGCCACCCAGTGGGCAGTTTGCGCCAGGGTCTCCTCCTGAGAAGGCACCACCTCGCTGGCCAGCAGTGGAGCGCTTACCCGGGAGAGCTGTAACGCCAGCAGACCACCGGTAAATTGCTCGCTGAGGGTCAGGCTCAGCTGGCGGGCCTGCAGGTCACGGGCGATTTGCGCCGGGAGCCCTTCGGTGCCTTCAAAGATCAGGTTCTCACCCGCCACGCGCTGCACCTCAGGCCACAGGGCCAGCATTGCGGCCTTCTCGGTTGCCGGGCCGGTTAATTTCAGTTCGATAATTGGCATCGAGGAGCGATAGCCCATGGTCACGCCTGGCGGCAACGTCAGATGATCGAGGCTCTGGGCCAGGTCACTCTCCGAACGGCCAAAGGTGGTGAGACGCAAACAGATTGGCGGTTCCGGTAAGGTAAAACGTTGACGCAGACGCGGCAGGATCTCTTTTTCCACCATCACCTTAAATTCAGACGGGACGCCGGGGGTGAAGAACATCAGGCAGCGATTAAGCTGAACGGCAAAGCCGCAGGCGGTGCCGACCGGGTTATCAACCAGCTCCGCGCTGGCGGGAATTTCTGCCTGCTTGCGGTTGCTGGGAGCCATCACCCTGCCGCGATCGCTGAAGAACCGCTCCATATGGCTGAGCCACTCGGTGTGCAGCACCAGCGCTTCGCCTTTCGCCGTGGCGGCAGCCAACGCACTCAAATCGTCGCTGGTAGGGCCGAGGCCACCGTTTACAATCAGCACATCCGCCTGTTCGCTACGCTCTCGCAGAACGTTGACCAGCGCCTCCAGCGAGTCGCCCACCGTGTTACGCCGCGTTAACGGTAATCCCTGCTCAAAGAAAATATCCGCCAGCCAGGCCGCATTGGTATCAGTGATTTGTCCATGCAGCACTTCATCGCCAGTGGACAGCATCTCCACGTTTATCATTGTGTTCTCCCGCATTTGTGGTGAAAACACTATAACGCAATCGGCTGTGGGGGGAAGAGAGAAACAGGCGCGGCAGAACGCCGCGCCTGAGGATCAGAAGCCTGCGCTCACGCCCACGTACGGGCCATCGGCAATGGCGTTGTCACGGTTGCCGTCTTTGCCCGCCAGATTCAGGTAACGGTAGCCCGCCTCAATGGTGATCGGGCGCATGATGGTCCAGCGCGCACCGGCATTGGCCTCTTCGTAGCTATCGATACCGCTGGAGAGGGAGTCCGGGGAGTAGTAATACTCGCCAAACAGACCAAAGCTGTTGCCAATTTTCCACTGCAGGCCGCCGCCTACCGCTGCCGCATAGCCTTCATCGCTCTCTTTCGGGTTGGTGTAGATGCCTTTCCCGCCCACAGTGGCGAGGAACGGACCGAGAGGCACGTTCAGGCCCAGGCCGACGCTGGCCACGTCACCCTCATCGTCGTTATTGGTCCAGTTGCCGGTCGCGAACAGGCCCGACGTTTCCGTGCCAAAACCGACGCCAACGTTGGTGTAGTCCTCACCGGCCTGGCCGCTGATGGAGATTGCGTTTGCTGCCGCAGAAACGAACATCAGGCCGCCAAGGCCCAGTAATGCCACTTTTTTCATTGTCGTGATCCCGCACAATTATTGAGATAAATTCCAAAAACGCGTGATTTTAACGTGAGTCGGCCGGCGATCAACGCTAAGGTGATGTAATAAAAAAATTAGATTGTAACGAGTTGATACTTACAGGTTTTAACAATGTTAAATTCTGAGAAACACTTTACGCCCGATTAGGTTGCGTCCGATCAATACCTGCCCTGACTAACTTCTTTAGATTATCTTTCGCTCAAAACGGAAATTTACCGACTAATACTCACACATCAGGGAGAAAATATGAGCAAGAAAGGTTTAACCACGGCCTCCGGCTGCCCCGTCGTCCACAACAACAACGTTGCCACCGCAGGCCCACGCGGACCGATGCTGCTGCAGGATGTCTGGTTCCTGGAAAAACTGGCGCACTTCGACCGGGAAGTGATCCCGGAACGTCGGATGCACGCCAAAGGTTCCGGCGCCTACGGCACCTTTACCGTGACCCAGGATATCACCGCCTTTAGCCGGGCGAAGCTGTTCTCCGCCGTCGGTAAAAAAACCGATCTCTTTGTGCGCTTCTCTACCGTTGCCGGTGAACGCGGTGCCGCCGATGCGGAACGCGATATCCGCGGCTTCTCCATCAAGTTTTACACCGAAGAAGGCAACTGGGATCTGGTCGGTAATAACACCCCCATTTTTTACCTGCGCGATCCGCTGAAGTTCCCGGATCTCAACCACGTGGTAAAACGCGATCCGCGTACCAACTTGCGTAATCCGACCTACAAATGGGATTTCTTCTCTCAACTGCCGGAAACGCTGCACCAGCTGACCATTGACTTCAGCGATCGCGGCCTGCCACGCTCCTATCGCACCATGCACGGCTTCGGCAGCCACGCGTTCAGCTTTATTAACCACAACAACGAACGCTTCTGGGTGAAATTCCACCTCAAGTCCCAGCAGGGTATTGCTAACCTGATGGACGATGAAGCCAAACGACTGGTCGCAGAAGATCGCGAAAGTTCCCAGCGCGATCTCTTTACCTCCATCGAAAAAGGCGACTTCCCGCGCTGGACGTTTTACGTGCAGATCATGCCGGAAAGCGATGCCGCGAAGGTGCCTTATAATCCGTTCGATCTGACCAAAGTCTGGCCGCACGGCGACTATCCGCTGATGGAAGTGGGTGTGCTGGAGCTGAACCGTAACCCGGATAACTACTTTGCGGAAGTTGAGCAGGTGGCGATGTCCCCTGCTAACGTGGTCCCGGGGATTAGCTTCTCACCGGATCGCATGCTGCAGGGTCGCCTGTTCTCCTACGGCGATGCCCACCGCTACCGTTTAGGCGTTAACCATCATCAGATTCCGGTGAATGCCCCACGCTGCCCGTTCCATAACTACCATCGCGACGGTGCGATGCGTGTGGATGGCAACAGCGGCAACGGTGCCACCTATGAGCCAAACAGCTTTGGTGTCTTCCAGGAACAGCCGGACTTCAGCGAGCCACCGCTGTCGCTTGAGGGTGCCGCCGATCACTGGAATCATCGTGAGGATACCGACTACTTCAGCCAGCCGCGCAAGCTGTTTGAGCTGCTGAGCCCGGAAGAGCATCAGCGGATGTTTGACCGTATCGCCGGGGATATGCGGGATGTGCCGGCATTTATTCAGGCGCGCCAGATTGCTCTGTTCAGTGAAGTTCATCCGCACTACGGGGCGGGTGTCCAGGCAGCGCTGATGCGTTTAGCCGAAGAGAAGTAAAAACAGAACGGGAGCCCAGGCTCCCGTTTTTTGTTGCAGGATTAATGTCTGGCCTGCTCGACAATCTCGGGTGCCAGCCCGGTCAGTTGGCTGACGGTCTCAGGCGGCAGGCCCTTTTCCAGCATCACCTTCGCGATGCGAAGCGCCTCCTGTTCGATACCTTCCGCTCTGCCCTCCGCTCTGCCCTGACTCAGCCCCTGATTTAATCCCTGGGCCATGCCCTCTTCCCGGAGATATTGCGCAATATTCATTAACGTCTCCTTATGCTGATGATCCTTTGTTCTGTCTGCTAATGCCTGCAAAAACGCTGCGGGATCGGCGGTATGACCGGCCTTGAGAAGATAGTTGAGCAACGTTTTGAGCTGGGCGTTGCCAGTGTATCCCAGCGCCAGCAGCCTGACCAGTTGCTCATGGAGTTCCAGCATGTCCCGTTGTCGGACATGCTTTTGCAGCAGTTCCAGCATCGCAATCCGGCGGTGTTGCATGATGCTTTCATCGGGCAGGCAGGTGATGTCAATCAGGGGAAAGGGCCCTGTGTAGAGGGATTCGGCCTGCTCAGGCACCTGAAAGCCGTCGAGCCAGCGCAGCGACCAGGGATAAGGCGAAATCCGGCCATGATAAAACAGCAGCGGGATCACCAGCGGCAGTTCACGATGCCCTCTGTCGAGATGCCGTTGCATGGCGGCAATCGCGTAACGCATCAGGCGAAAGGCCATATGCCGATCCGGGGAGCTTTGATGCTCGATCAGCACATAAATATACCCCTCGCCGGAAGTGGTCTTAACGGACCAGAGGAGATCGGCATAGCTGAGGCGAAGATCCTCTTCGACAAAGCTGCCCGACTCCAGCCGCAACGACGATAAATCACAGAGCGCGCGTAGTTTTTCAGGTAAGTGAATCGCTAAAAAATCACGCGCCGTCTCTGGCTGCGACAGAATATGACGAAACACCGCATCATGCGGCGTAGGTGTTGATGGGCTGTGCATATTTTCCCTTGCGCCAGTTCCTTTCGCCGGAAAATAGCACAGCGTGCGCTGCAGGTAAGCTTGTTGATTTCCTTTCCCGAGCAGGCTCGCAAATCAGCCTTTCAACGACTGATGAACCCACTGTTGCAGGGCGCGGCGGGAGATCTTAATTCCGCCATTTTTCAGTTCGGCCGGGAGGACCAGCCAGTGCACCGGCTGCTGAAAGCGTGCCAGCTTATCGCCAACCCAGTGTGGCAGTTGCGCGATATCCACTCCCGCTTCGCATTCGACGACCGCCACAGGCCGCTGTCCAAACTCGACGTCATCGAGGGGAACGACATACACCTGACTGACCTGAGGATGGGTGCCGATCACCCGCTCCAGCTCTTCCGGCTGGATCCCTTCCCCACCGCTGAAAAAGAGGTTATCCATGCGACCGAGGATCGTCAGGCGTCCGTCCACTATCTCACCGCGATCGCGGGTGGCAAACCAGCCTTGCGCATTGGCGACGGGGACAAGCTGGCCATCACGCCAGTAGCCGCTGGCCATGCTGGCGGCCTTTAACCACACTTCCCCCTCCACCAGCTTTACTTCCCGGCCTGGCAGCGGATAGCCGACATCCGCCTGACCATCCGCCTCTTTGGCGCAGACCGTGGAGGCAAACTCCGTCAGACCATAGCCGCACCAGCTGCGAATGCCGCGGCTGGCAGCCCGCAGGGTTAACTCCCCCGGGATCGCCGCGCCACCCAGCAGCACCGCTTTTAGCGCCACTTCGTCCTCACCGATGAGCAGGCGCCAGAGCTGCGTCGGCACCAGCGAGGCGTGAGTACAGCCCCGCAGCATCTGCTCCAGAGGCTGTTTTTCACAGACGGTCAGGCGGGCACCCGCCAGCAACCAGCGCCACAGGATCCCCTGCCCGGAGACATGGAACAGCGGCAGGGAGAGCAGCCAGTCATCCTCCCCGGCGTAGGGCAGAAGGGCCAGCACGCCTTCAGCGCTGGCAAGGTGGGCGGCACAGGTGTGCACCGCCGCTTTCGGCAGCCCCGTCGAACCCGACGTTAAGGTCATGGTCGCCAGCCGTTCAGGCTGCCAGGCCGCGCCGGTACTCCCCTGCTGCCGATCCATTTTCAGGGCTGACAGGCTGGCATAACCGCCCTCGCCATTGAGTACCAGCGCAAAGCGCAGCGTCAGGGGCGGGAGCAGGATCTCCACCACGGAACGGGGCAGCTGCGGGTTCACCGGCAGGATCCGCGCCCCGCACTGTAATAGCGCCAGCCACGCCAGCAGCGTGTCGGGATGATTATGCGCCTGCAGCATTACCCCATCCCCCTCCCTTACTCCCTGCTGGACAAAACCGCTCGCCAGCGCATCGATACGCTGGCAGAGTTCGCGCCAGGTCAGGCATTCGCCGTTAAGCCGCAGCGCCGGTTGTTCAGCCTTGCGCGCACACCAGTGCCGCCACGGCCAGTCGGAAAAGGTCATAGCAGCGGCTCCAGCGCCTCGCGATCCCGGCACGGCAAGGTGTTGCCCGGCCACGGACGCAGCAGTTGGGCCTGCATCAGGTTCAGGGTATCCAGGCCGGGAACGGTATCCGGCGTGAACTGCGCGGCAATCCGCGCCAACTGGGTCAGGCCGAGGCTCGACTCAATCGAGGAGCTGATCACTGCCGTTAGCCCGAGGGCGTGGGCCGCTTCTACCTGCTTACGCACCTTCGCGATACTGCCGGTGAGGGTGGGTTTGATCACCACCGCGCGAACGCCGGGCTCGGCAACCCATTCGAAATCGTCTTCGCGCAGGCTTTCATCCCAGGCGATGGCGATCCCCGTCTCCCGGGCAAATGCCAGCGAGTCCGCCCGCGTTTTGCAGGGCTCCTCGAGAAAGGCAATGCGGTCCCGGTAGACCGGGTTCACATACTTCGCAAACTGCTGCGCTTTCAGTGGGGTCCAGGCGCGGTTGGCATCAAGGCGCAGACGCAGATCCGGAATAGCCTCCAGCAGCAGATTCGCCACCATGCCGTCGCGCACCGCTTCGTACAGACCCACCTTGATCTTCGCCACCTTCTCGCCCGGCATAGCGGCGAGCACGGCAAAAAGTTCGTCAGGATCCCCGGTGCAGAGCGGCGCCGCACGATAGTCAGCCGCTTCCGGCAGGGAACCCTCGAGCTCCGCCAGGGCGCAGCTGATGCCAAAATCCACCGCAGGCAGACCGGGCAGCAGAGGCGCTTCGCCATCGCGCCAGGCGAGGGTCCACGCCCGAAGGGCGGCTTCGGCCTCCCCCAGCGATTCGCGGCTGAAGCCCGGCAGAGGGGAGACTTCTCCCCACCCCTGCCGATCGCCCTGCTGCAGATGAACGAACAGACCGTCACGGGTTTTTAACCGCCGTTCGCGCAGCACCACACCCGCGTCCATCGGTAGATGCCAGCGGTAGATCTGTACGCTGCGCATTACGGATTCCGTTTGTATTTACTGAAGTCCGGCTGACGCTTCTCGTTGAAGGCGTTACGTCCTTCCTGACCCTCTTCGGTCATGTAGAACAGCATGGTGGCATTGCCCGCCAGCTCCTGCAGCCCAGCCTGGCCGTCGCAATCGGCGTTCAGCGCCGCTTTCAGGCAGCGCAGCGCCATCGGACTGTTTTGCAGCATCTCACGGCACCAGCGCACGGTCTCTTTTTCCAGGTCGGCAATCGGCACCACGGTGTTAACCAGGCCCATATCCAGCGCTTCCTGAGCGTTGTACTGACGGCACAGGAACCAGATCTCACGCGCTTTTTTCTGACCGACGATGCGGGCCATGTAGGAGGCACCCCAGCCGCCGTCGAAGGAGCCGACTTTCGGGCCGGTCTGGCCGAAGATGGCATTCTCTGCGGCAATCGTCAGGTCGCACATCATGTGCAGCACGTGGCCCCCGCCGATGGAGAAGCCAGCAACCATCGCCACCACCGGTTTCGGGCAGGTGCGGATCTGGCGCTGGAAGTCGAGCACGTTCAGGTGGTGTACGCCGGAGTCATCCTGGTATCCGCCGTAATCGCCGCGCACTTTCTGATCGCCCCCGGCGCAGAAGGCTTTTTCGCCTTCCCCGGTGAGAACAATCACGCCGATGTTGTCGTCGTAACGGGCATCCGCCAGAGCATTGATCATCTCCTTGACGGTGACCGGACGAAACGCATTACGCACTTCGGGACGGTTGATGGTGATTTTGGCGATGCCGTCCGCCGATTTGTGGTAACGAATGTCGGTGTAACCTTCGGAGCAGTCCTGCCATTCCACCGGTGCGTAGAGCATGTTTTCATCAGGGTAGATCATAGAGTGTCCTTTATGGGTAGACGGAGTATCTGAGCCAGACGCTCGGCCACCGCATCGGGATTTTCCCGATGGGCGTTATGTCCGGCATGGGAAATTTGATGGCCTGTCGCGGGCAGTTCCCGGGCAATCGCCCTGAACTTCTCATCCCGCTCGCCATACATATAGAAAAAAGGGGTCACGCCCTCAGCGAGCGCAGGCCGTAAATCGGGTTGTTCGGCCAGGGAAGTTGCCTGCAACATCGCGGCCAGGGTCGCGCCGTTGTTGCGGCTGCGCAGGGCCACCAGCGCCTGACGCTGCACGTCGGTTAACGAAGCGAAGACCGGCTGTTGATACCAGTCGGCAAACACCACCTCTAAGGGTTCATGCCGAAAACGCGCGGCCCAATGGGCATCTGAGGCGCGGCGGCTTACCCTTTCCTGGTCATCTCGTAACCCCGGATGCGCCCCTTCAACAATCAGCCCCTGCAGCCCTTTTGGGCACTGGCAGGCGTGATACATCGCAATGCGGCCGCCGAGGGAGTACCCCACCAGCCAGTAAGTTAGTATGTTGTAACTAATAAGGGTGCGATTCAGCAGACGACTCATATCGCTGAAATCACTCACCGCAATGGACGCCGATTCGCCATGTCCCGGCAGATCGAGATACAGCCGGGGATAGTCACCCAGCCTCTCTCCTGCCAGCTGCCATTCACGGCGATCGCCGGAAAAGCCGTGCAGGAACACCAGCCAGGGTTTTCCTGGCGCGCCGGCGCAGTGCGTCCCCTGCAGGATCATAGATGGCTTACCTGCGCCAGCAGGCTCTGCAGCATCTGCGCGCCGTCGCTGTCGTTAACCACCACTTCGATAAGCGTTGCGCGAGGTTTGCTCCACGCCGTATTCAGGGCGGTCTCCAGCTCGGCCCAGTTCGTCGGGCGCTGATAGCGGAGGCTGAACATCGCCGCGGCATGTTCAAACTGCACGTTCTGCGGCATCAGATAGAAGCGCTCCCGCTCACTCTGGGGTGTCGGCAGCAGGGAGAAAATCTGCCCGCCGTTATTGTTAATCACCAGCAGCACAAAGGGCGCCGAGGCCTGGCGTAACAGCGCCAGGGCGTTGAGATCGTATAGCGCCGACAGATCGCCGACAATAGCCAGCGTCGGCCGGGCGTTGGCGCGCTGGACGCCAGCTGCGGTGGAGATCAGCCCGTCAATGCCGCTGGCACCCCGGTTACTGAAGACCGGATAGCCTGCCGGCAGGCGTGAAAGCGCATCAATCAGACGCACCACCAGACTGTTGCCGACAAACAGCTGCCCCTGTTCGGGCAGATAGCGACGAATCTGGTGCGCCAGCTGCGCCTCGCCAAACGCTTCGCTGTGTTGCGCCGTCAACTGCCAGGCCTGGCGGGAAAGCTCCGGGATCGCCGCGGCCCAGGGGGCGCGTTTTTCCGCCGGATGCAGTTCCAGCCAGTCGGCCACGTTTGACACCAGCCGACGACCGCGATGGTGGGCTGGATCCAGCCGACCTTCCCGCGGGTCCACCAGCCAGTACTCTTCCGGCGTGCAGGTGGCCTGCCACTGCAGCAGCCGTTTCCCCGTCAGACTGCCCCCCAGTTGGACCACAATCTGCGCCTGTTCCAGCTCGGTGACGGCTTTCGCATTGCCGAGCCACAGATCGGCACACGGCAGCGGCTGCCCGGTCTGGGAGAGTACGTCGCCAATCAGTGGCCAGCCGAGGGTTTGCGCCCACTCCGCCGCCCGTTTTCCTTCCGCAGCGCTCATCCGGCCTGCGAGCACCACGCCGCGTTTTTGCCGCCAGAAGAACCAGTCGCGCTGTTTAGGGCTTGAGAGTTCTGCCGGGGCGCTCAGCCAGGGTTTATCGCTCCGCCACCAGTCGCCCAGCGCCTGCTGCCAGCCGATATCGGTATCGTCCATTTCGCCATACAGCGGCTCGGCAAAAGGACAGTTAATGTGCAGCGCGCCCGCACGCAGCGCGCCCAGGGCATTATCCACCGTGGAAACCAGCCAGCGAGCGGGAATGTCCCGGGTCGGGCGCGGCAGGGAGAGCGTTTCCGTGGGGTGAGAGGCAAAAAGCCCCGGCTGGCGAATGGCCTGGTTTGCGCCGCAGTCGATCAGCTCCGGGGGACGATCTGCCGTCAGCAGGACCAGTTTTTCACCGGTCAGCCCGGCCTCAATCAGTGCCGGATAGAGGTTCGCCACCGCCGTACCGGAGGTGACAATCACCGCCACCGGGGCGTTACTGGCTTTTGCCAGCCCCAGCGCCAGATGCCCAAGACCGCGCTCATCAAAATGAGTGTGATGAATAAAGGCGCGGTTCTCCGCAGCAGCCAGGGTCAGCGGCGTTGAACGCGAGCCGGGTGCGATGCAAACGTGCCTGACGCCATGGCGGGTCAGGGCTTCAAGGATCACCGCCGCCCAGCGCCGGTTAAAGGAACTCACTGACATGGAATTGTCCGGTATCAATATTACGACGTAGTATAAATAATAGGAAAAGATGTAATTTTGATATGAGTCGGGTAAGTACGACTCAGTATTAATCCTTTAGGAGCAGAGAGCGCAGTCCGGCGGCTTTATTTTCAATCTCCTGCCACTCCTGCTCCGGGTCGGAACCACTGACGATCCCCGCCCCGGCGTACAGGCGCACGCAGCTCCCCTGTACGCTTGCCGAGCGCAACGCCACGCAGAACTCGCTTTGCGCTAATGACAGATATCCTGCGGAACCGGCATACCACTCCCGATCGAAAGGTTCATTGCGGGCAATAAACTCCCACGCAATGTGTCGCGGCAGACCGGCGACGGCCGCGGTAGGTTGCAACCGCATCAGGCACTGTTCATCGTCCGGCTGTTGCAGCTCGGTCCAGATACAGCGGCGTAAATGCTGGACCTTACGCAAGCGCACAATTTGCGGCGGCAGGACGTCAAGCACCCCGCCATCGCGCTGCAGGCGCTGGCAGATATCCTCCACCACCAGCATATTTTCGCGCTGATTTTTATCGTCATGCATCAGCCAGTCGCCCAGGTGGGCGGCCTGTGCATCATCCGGATGGCTGGCGACCGTACCGGCCAGCGCCTCGGTGCGCAGCAGGGTTCCGCGTCGCCGCCACAGTCGTTCCGGCGACGAACCGAGAAACGCGTTGCTGGCATCAAAACGGATAAAAAAGTGGTAGCACTGGAAATTGACCCGACGGCTGGCGGCCATCAGGGCGGCAGGGTTGACCGGCTGGCTGAACTGCAGATCCGTTGCCCGGGCCAGCACTACTTTATCGAACTCCCTCCGGGCAATGGCGTCGGTTGCCCGGGTGACCAACGCCAGCCAGGCGGATTTCTCAGGCCGCTGGGTTTCGCTCACTACCGGCTGGACAACCGCGTCAACGGGCTGGCTCTCCTGGAGGGAGCATATGAATTCGCGCGCGCATTGCGCATCATTTTTCAGCGAGGTGGCGCTGCAGAGGATCAGCCGCAGCGTCGCGGTTCCGCCGTGGCGTTGCCACAACAGACGCGGCAGGAACAGGTTGCCCTTCTGCGGATCGAATGCATTCACACCCACCGCCCGAAGGTCAGGAGAGTACGGATAACGCTGCAAAAAATGGCGGGCGGCAGAGAGAGAGGAGAAGTGTTTGGTCGCGCCCAGCGCGGCGTACTCTTCATCGCCGTTACGCTGCTGCCAGTAGAACTGAGGAAAAATCTGCTGGGCATTCAGCCAGGCGAGAGGGTCAAACGCGTCGTTGAGCGCAAAGGAGACATCAAGGTGATGCAGACCAGGCGCATCAGGAAAATCGTCTGCTAACTGGTGCCAAAGACCTGCCAGTGCGGTGGAAATCGAGTGCACGCGAACTTCTCCCGGCTCAAAAACCTCACATTATACGGGGTAGTTGCCTGAAAAAGCAGTACCCACGATTTGGCAGGGAGAAGCGTGCGTGTTGAATTAACGGCGGGCGAGCAGCAGACCGAGCACCAGACCGGCGGCGGCACCTACTCCAATACCCTGCCATGGTTTTTCACGGACATAATCGTCTGCACGATAGACCGCTTTTTTAGCGCGATAATAGTAAGTATCCGACGCATGGCTCACGCGCGTCTTCACGTCGTGAAGCGCCTGTTCGGCACGCGCCTTCAGCTCAATGTACTTTTGATCGGCCGGATCGCCTGAAGAACGAAGGACTTCTTCCAGCGTTTCACTTAACAGCGTCAGATCATCATCAACATGCGTTTCCGAAGATTGGAAGGACATAGTTTTCTCCTTGTGGTTGCATCAGTCCGCTAACTATAGACAATCCCTGCCGATTCTGCCTGCTACGCTTGTTCCGTCTCTTTGGCCATTCCGATATGCGGGATGCCATCTTCATCGTAGATATCGGTCACCGGCGCAAAGCCAAAATGGGCATAAAACGCCTGCAAATGCGCCTGTGCACCCAGGTATAACGCCTTGTTCGGCCAGTGCTTTTCGCAGGAGCGCAGCGTTTGCTCCATCAGGGTATAACCCAGTTTTTCGCCCCGGGCCTGACCGCTGACAATCACCCGGCCAATCACAACGGGGGAAAAATCGTCGTCGCTTTTCAGAATCCTCGCATAAGCCACCAGCTGGTTATCTTTCCAGCCGAGGATATGGCGGTTCTCACCCACCAGGTCGTCGCCGTCTATGTCCTGGTAAGGGCAGTTTTGTTCCATCACAAAGACGTCGCAGCGCAGCTGAAGTAAAACGTAGAGAACAGGAACGGTCAGCTCGCTATGGTGCAGATCTTGCCACTGGATCATCAGGGTCTCCTTATCGTGTCGGTAGCCGTTATACTAATGACTTTTCGTCCCCGGCACAGAGGCTGAATGCATTATGGAGCTGCTTTTTTTAGGAACATCCGCTGGCGTGCCGACCCGTACGCGCAACGTCACCTCAATTCTGCTGGATTTACAGCACCCGACCCGCGGCGGATTGTGGATGTTTGACTGCGGCGAAGGGACCCAGCACCAGCTGCTGCGCACCGCCAGCCATCCCGGCAAGCTGGATAAAATTTTCATTACCCATCTGCATGGCGATCACCTTTTTGGTCTGCCGGGGCTGCTGTGCAGCCGCTCGATGGCGGGCAATATCCATCCGCTGACTATTTACGGCCCATCCGGCATCCGTGAGTTTGTCGAAACAAGCCTGCGCATCAGCGGATCCTGGACCGATTATCCCCTCGAGATTGTCGAGATAAGCGCCGGGGTGGTGTTCAGCGATGAGGCATATACCGTGACCGCCGCGGCGATGAATCACCCTGTGGAGTGTTACGGCTATCGCATTGAGGAACACGATAAACCCGGCGCGCTGGATGGCGCAGCGCTGGTTGCCGCCGGGGTGCCTTTTGGCCCGCTGTTCCAGCAGCTGAAGCGCGGGGAACGCATCACGCTCGACGATGGACGGACGATCGATGGCGCAGACTATCTCTCCCCGCCCCGCCCGGGCAAGAAGCTGGCTATTTTCGGCGATACCGCCCCCTGCGAGAGCGCCCTCGCGCTGGCTCAGGGTGTCGATCTCTTGGTGCATGAGGCCACGCTTGAGGCCGCGATGGAGGAGAAGGCCAACAGCCGCGGTCACAGTTCAACGCGTCAGGTGGCCAGGCTTGCCTGCGACGCGCAGGTCAAGAAACTGGTCATTACCCATGTCAGCTCCCGCTATGACGCAGAGGGCTGCGCCATGCTGCTGGCAGAGTGCCGCGCCCTGTTTGCCGACTGTCAGCTGGCAGAAGATTTTGCCGCGATGCGTGTTTAATGCTCTGGTTTTCCCCGAGTCTGCCGATAACCCCTAACAGGCAGGTATTTTTCACTCGAGGGTAGAATGGATAATTTCCAGAAAGACATTGATGACAGGGCAAATCTGACCCTGTCGAACCGTTTTGAGCTGTTGCTGTTCCGTCTCGGCACCTCAATGAACGAAAACAAATCTGAGCTGTTCGGCATCAACGTCTTTAAGCTTCGCGAGATTGTGCCTATGCCAGCGTTCACCAAACCGGCGGGCATGAAGTCACCCCTGATGGGGATGGTTAATATTCGTGACCAGGTGATCCCGGTCATTGACCTCGCCGCCGTGGCAGGCTGCAAGCCGACAACGGGTCTGAACATTCTGCTGATCACCGAGTATGCCCGCAGCGTGCAGGCTTTTGCCGTCGAGTCGGTCGAAAACATTATGCGACTGGACTGGAAGCAGGTGCACGCAGCGGAAACCGCGGTCAGCGGACGCTACATCACCAGCATTGCCTGTCTGGACGAGAAGACCGATACCAACGATCTGGCGATGGTGCTGGACGTGGAGCAGATCCTGTATGACATCACCCCGGCCAATCACGACCTGCATGCCACCGACCTGAAGACCACCCAGTTCAACATCAAGCCGGGTGCCGTGGCGATTGTGGCGGAAGACTCCAAAGTGGCGCGCTCGATGCTGGAGAAAGGCTTGCAGGCGATGGCGATCCCGGCGCTGATGCATATCACTGGCAAAGAGGCGTGGGAGAAGATTGGCGTTCTCGCGGCACAGGCTCAGGCGGAAGGAGTGCCGATCACCGATAAGATCGCCCTGGTGCTGACCGACCTCGAGATGCCGGAGATGGACGGCTTTACCCTGACGCGCAAAATCAAAACCGATGCGATCCTGAAAGACATTCCGGTCGTGATCCACTCTTCCCTGTCCGGCAACGCCAACGAAGACCATATCCGTAAGGTGAAAGCCGATGGCTATGTGGCGAAGTTTGAACTGAACGAGTTGTCATCGGTGATTGAAGAGGTGCTGGAGCGTTCAACGAAGAAGATTGATGGGCCGTTGATTAGTCGTAAGCAGCTGGCCTGATGCCCGGCGGCGCTTCGCTTGCACGGGCCTACGATCGTAGGCCGGGTAAGCGCAGGGCCACCCGGCAATAAAAAACCCGCCGAGGCGGGTTTTTTGTTTTCTACATCAGCGGCATCGCGTGCTGCACGATGGTAATCAGCGGCTGCGGATAGATACCGAAGATCAGTACCAGCAGCGCAGAGATCAGCACCACAATACCACCGGCGCTGTACTGCCAGTTGCCTGGCGCATCGCGGTTGAGCTGCTGAGGTGCGCTCAGGTACAGGCTCACGGCAACGCGCAGGTAGTAGTAGAGACCAATCGCGGAGCCGATAACGACACCCGCCGTCAGCCACCACAGACCCGCCTGCACACCCACGGCCAGCACGTAGAACTTACCGATAAAGCCGAGCGTCATCGGGATACCCGCCAGGGAGAGCATCATCACCGTCATCACCGCAGAGAGGATCGGACGGTGCCAGAACAGACCACGGTAGGAGAACAGTGAATCCGCATCCGGGCCACGGTACGGGCTGGACATCAGGCTTACCACGCCGAACGCGCCAAGGCTGCTGAACAGATAACCGGCCAGGTAAACGCCCACGGTTTCCATCGACATGGAGCCGCTTTGCAGCGCAATCAGCGCCACCAGCAGATAGCCCAGGTGCGAGATGGAGGAGTAACCGAGCAGACGCTTGATATTGGTCTGGCTCAGCGCCATCAGGTTACCGAAGATGATGGAGACAAAGGCAATAATACCCAGCACCACCCGCACCGCTTCGCTCTCGCCTACCGGTGCGTACAGGAACAGACGCATCACCACGCCGAAGATAGCGATTTTGCTCGCCGTCGCCAGGAAAGTGGATACCGGTGCCGGCGCGCCCTGGTAAACGTCTGGCGTCCACAGGTGGAACGGCACCAGAGAGAGTTTAAAGCCGAGGCCAACAATCATCATGCCCAGACCCGCCAGCAGCAGCGGCTCGTGCAGCATGCCGTCGCCGAGGCTCTTACCGAGCGCCATGAAGGAGAGGTTCCCGGACTGAGCATAGATCAGCGCAATACCGAACAGCAGGAAGGACGACGCAGCAGCAGACAGGATCGTGTACTTGATACTCGCTTCCAGAGAGCGCTTCTGACGGAAAGCATAACCAATCAGGCCGAACAGCGGCAGAGAGATCAGCTCAATACCGAGGAACAGCGCCGCCAGATGGTTCGCATTCGCCAGCAGAATACCACCGAGGGCGGCAATCAGAACCAGCAGATAAAACTCTTCTCTGTTGTCGTTGTAGCCTTCCAGCCACGGGTAAGCAAAGGTACAGGTCGCCAGACTGGCTAACAGCACCAGCCCGGTGTACAGCATGGCGAAGCCGTCAACGCGCATCAGCGGAGTGACATCCATCGCCCCCGCCTGGCCAACAAACCAGAGGGAGACTAACGCAGCGTTCAGACCCAGAACCGCCAGCGTGGCATTCAGGAAGTGATTGCGTCGCCACGCAATGGAGAGCATCACAACCACCACCGTCAATCCGACGATCAGCAGCGGTAGCAGCGCAATCAGTTGTTGTGGAGTTATTGTCATGGCGATTTACGGCCTTGTAGTAGAAGCAGAATTAACAAACCACTGCTGGATGTTACCCATCGCGGAGTGCGAGGTATCCAGAATCGGCTGCGGATAGAAGCCCAGCAGCACCAGCAGTACGACCAGCAGCAGGATGATGAACAGCTCGCGCAGCGACATCCCCGGCAGCTCTTTGGCAGCGATTTCACTCTTCGCTTTACCGAAGTAAGCGCGGTGCAACATCGCCAGCGAGTAAACCGAAGCGAACACCAGACCGAAGGTCGAGACCACGGTGATCACCGGCACCACTTTAAAGCTGCCGAACAGGATCATGAATTCGCCGACGAAGTTACCGGTGCCCGGCATCCCCAGGGTAGCCACCGCGAAGAACATCGACATCGCTGGCAGCCATTTCATTTTGCTCCACAGGCCACCCATCTGACGCATGTCACGGGTATGCAGACGTTCATACAGCTGTCCGCACAGGATGAAGAGACCGGCTGCGGACAGGCCGTGGGCAATCATCTGGATCACCGCCCCCTGGTACGCCAGCTGGCTACCGGTGTAGATAGCAATCAGCACGAAGCCCATGTGGGAGACGGAGGTGTAGGCAATCAGACGCTTAATATCGTACTGGGTGAAGGCCATCCAGGCCCCGTAGAAGATACCGATCACACCGAGCCACATGGCAATCGGGGCGAACTCTGCGGAGGCATTCGGGAACAGCGGCAGGGCGAAACGCAGCAGGCCATAGGCTGCGGTTTTCAGCAGGATACCCGCCAGGTCAACGGAACCGGCCGTTGGTGCCTGGGAGTGCGCATCCGGCAGCCAGCCGTGCAGTGGCACCACCGGCATTTTCACCGCAAACGCGATGAAGAAGCCCAGCATCAGCAGATATTCAACGCCGTGGGACATCGGGGTCTTCAGCAGGTCCTGATAGTTGAAGGTCCAGACGCCGGTCGCGTCGTAGTGCACGAACACCAGCGCCAGGATGGCAATCAACATCACCAGACCACTCGCCTGGGTGTAGATGAAGAACTTGGTTGCCGCCGTGATACGCGTTTTACCGTCGGACGCCTTATGGCCCCACAGCGCGATCAGGAAGTACATCGGCACCAGCATCATCTCCCAGAAGAAGAAGAACAGGAACATGTCGATGGCAAGGAACACGCCGATAACGCCGCCCAGGATCCACATCAGGTTCAGGTGGAAGAAGCCCTGGTATTTTTCGATTTCTCGCCAGGAGCACAGTACCGCCAGAACGCCGAGCAGACCGGTCAGCACCACCATCAGCAGCGACAGACCATCAATCGCCAGGTGAATGGTGATACCGAAACGCGGGATCCACGGCAGAATGAATTCAGACTGCCACTGCGGAATACCTGCGGACTGGGTCAGAGAGTAGCCGCCCTGCAACCAGAGTTGCAGGCCAAGCGCAAGCGTCAATCCCATGGTGATCAGCGCAATCCAGCGCGGCATCTTCACGCCAAAGCGTTCGGTCTGCCAGCACAGGAACCCACCGATAAAGGGAATTAATATTAGCCAGGGTAGTAACATGGCGATTTGCATTCCTTTTTAAGGCCCCCGGAAGGGGCCTGATTTTCAACGAATTCGAATTAAATTCACTTAACGATCAACGCAACACCATCAGCAGCGCCAGCACCACAACCGCACCGATGCTCATGGACGCCACATACCAGCGCAGATACCCGTTCTCGCTGAACAGCAGGCCTTTACCTGCAAAGCGGGAGAGGATTGCCGGGGTGTTCATCAGTGAGTTCAGCGGATCGCGTTTAATCAGCCACGCAATGCCGAGGAAAGGTTTCACGAAGATCATGTCGTACAGCCAGTCGAAGCCCCACGCGTTGTACCACCAGGTGCCCAGCAGACGGCCCGGCGCACTGTTGGCAACGGCAGTTACCAGCGTACGTTTACCGAGCCACAGCCATGCAGCAATCAGGATGCCCGCAATAGCGACCACACCCGAGGTGATTTCAAGCGTCAGAACGCGACCGTGCTCAAGCTCGGTAGTGTCTGGCAGTACGCCCTGCAGCGGTGGCACAATCATCGCGCCAACGAAGGTGGAGAGTACCAGCAGCACAATCAGCGGCAGGTGGTGGGTGATCCCCTTCCCTGCGTGAGCGTGAATTTGTTCTTTACCGTGGAAGACGATGAAAATCATACGGAAGGTATACAGAGAGGTCATGAATGCACCGACCAGACCCGCAACCATCAGATTGATATGACCATTTGCCATGGCGCCCGCAAGGATTTCGTCCTTACTGAAGAAGCCCGCGGTGATCAGCGGCAGTGCCGCCAGCGCCGCGCCGCCCACCAGGAAGCAGACGTAAACCAGCGGAATGGATTTGCGCAGACCGCCCATCTTGAAGATGTTCTGCTCATGGTGGCAGGCGAGGATCACCGAACCGGACGAGAGGAACAGCAGCGCTTTAAAGAACGCATGCGTCATCAGATGGAAAATCGCCGCATCCCACGCCTGGACGCCCAGGGCCAGGAACATGTAGCCGATCTGGCTCATGGTGGAGTAAGCGAGAACGCGTTTGATGTCGGTTTGCACCAGCGCAGCAAAGCCTGCCAGCACCAGCGTTACCGCACCTACGATACCCACCAGATGCAGGATTTCCGGGGTCATCAGGAACAGACCGTGGGTACGCGCAATCAGGTAAACACCAGCGGTAACCATGGTCGCGGCGTGGATCAGCGCGGAGACAGGGGTTGGACCCGCCATCGCGTCAGCAAGCCAGGTCTGCAACGGCAGCTGTGCGGATTTACCCACAGCACCACCCAGCAGCATCAGGGTTGCCCACCACAGCATGTTGTTGCCTGCTTCGAAGTGCGCTGGCGCCAGTTCCACCATTTCGCGGAAGTTCAGCGTGCCCAGTTCGTTGTAGAGAATGAACAGTGCGAAGGCGAGGAAGACGTCACCCACACGGGTCACGACGAACGCTTTCATGGCCGCTGCGCCATTCTTCGGATCGGTGTAGTAGAAACCGATCAGCAGGTAAGAACAGAGACCTACGCCTTCCCAGCCGAGATACATCAGCAGCAGGTTATCGGCCAGCACCAGAACCACCATGCTGGCGATAAACAGGTTGGTGTAGGCGAAGAAGCGGGAGTAACCCTCTTCACCGCGCATATACCAGGAGGCGAACATGTGGATCAGGAAGCCCACGCCGGTCACCACGGAGAGCATGGTCAGAGAGAGACCATCCAGCACCAGGTTGAAACCGATGTTGAAATCACCGACCGACATCCAGGTCCACAGCGGCACGCTGTAGGCCTGACGTCCGTTACTGAAGAAGTCGATACCCGCATACGCTGTCACCAGCGCAGCCAGACCGATTGAGCCCATCCCGATGGTTGCAGACAGATTCTCAGACCAGCGGCCGCGAGAAAACGCCAGCAGCAGGAAGCCGATCAGCGGAAAAATAATGGTTAAGGCAAGCATGTTCATCCACGCAACTCACTTACTGAATCGATGTTCAGGTTCTGGCGGCGACGGTGGAGCTGCAGTAACAGCGCCAGGCCAATACTCGCTTCGGCAGCCGCAAGGCTGATGGCGAGAATGTACATCACCTGACCATCGGTCTGGCCCCAGTAGCTACCGGCGACCACAAAGGCCAGCGCGGCAGCGTTGATCATGATCTCCAGGCCAATCAGCATAAACAGCAGATTGCGCCGGATAACCAGACCGGTTAAGCCCAGCACGAATAAAATCGCTGCGAGGATCAGTCCATGTTGTAAAGGGATCATGCGCGTTCCTCCGTTTTTCTTTTCGCGCTGTCGTCCTTGCGGTTGCTCAGCACCTCGCCAGCACGCTCTTCACGACCGACGTGGAATGCCACGACCAGGCCTGCCAGCAGTAGCATCGAGGCCAGTTCAACCGCCAGTACGTATGGCCCGAACAGGGTGATACCCACCGCTTTGGCGCTGATTGGCGTACCGTCGATACCCTGGTCGTTAACGCCCAGAATGGCGTAAACGATCACCGCCAGCATGATGGCCGACAGAATTGCCGGACCAATCCACACCTGCGGTTTCAGCCACTGACGTTCCTGTTCGATTTCCGAGCCGCCGAGGTTCAGCATCATCACCACGAAGACGAACAGAACCATAATGGCCCCGGCGTAAACGATGATTTCAAGCGCACCCGCAAAGTGTGCGCCCAGCGCAAAGAACACCCCGGAGATGGCCAGCAGCGAAATGATTAAATAGAGCAGCGCATGCACCGGGTTGGTGTGCGTAATCACTCGCAGCGTAGCCAGGATGGCGATCAGGCCACAGATATAAAAAGCGAATTCCATTGCCCCTCTCCTTACGGTAACAGGCTCTTGACGTCGATAGGCTTGGCTTCGTTCTCTGCTTCGCCCTTATCTTTGCCGTCGATTGCCATACCCGCCATCCGGTAGAAGTTATATTCCGGGTATTTGCCCGGACCGGAAATCAGCAGATCCTCTTTTTCGTACACCAGATCCTGACGCTTGTATTCGCCCAGCTCGAAGTCCGGGGTCAACTGAATCGCCGTGGTCGGGCACGCTTCTTCACACAGACCGCAGAAGATGCAGCGTGAGAAGTTGATGCGGAAGAACTCCGGGTACCAGCGACCGTCTACCGTCTCGGCTTTTTGCAGAGAGATACAGCCCACCGGACAGGCTACCGCACACAGGTTACAGGCAACGCAGCGCTCCGAACCGTCCGGGTCGCGCGTCAGCACGATACGGCCACGGTAGCGCGGCGGCAGATATACCGGCTCTTCCGGGTACATCCGGGTTTCGCGTTTGGCAAACGCGTGCAGGCCGATCATCCAGATGCTGCGCAACTGGGTGCCGGTGCCTACCAAAATTTCTTTTAAGGTCATGGTCTAAAGCCCCTTATGGCTGCTGCCAGAGAATGACAGCCGCCGTTACCAACAAGTTGACGAGCGTCAGCGGCAGGCACACTTTCCAGCCGAAGGACATTACCTGGTCATAACGCGGACGCGGTAAGGACGCACGAATCAAAATGAACATCATCATGAAGAACGCGGTTTTCAGGGCGAACCAGATGAACGGCGGTAAGAACGGGCCATGCCAGCCACCAAAGAACAGCGTTACCATCAACGCGGAGATGGTGACGATACCGATGTACTCGCCCACGAAGAACAGACCGAACTTCATGCCGGAATATTCAATGTGGTAACCGTCGGCCAGTTCCTGCTCGGCTTCTGGCTGGTCAAACGGGTGACGGTGACACACCGCCACGCCCGCGATAGCAAAGGTCACAAAACCGAAGAACTGCGGGATCACGTTCCAGATGTCGGCCTGGTTGTTGACAATGTCGGTCATGTTGAATGAACCGGCCTGCGCCACCACGCCCATCAGGGAGAGACCCAGGAACACTTCGTAGCTCAGGGTCTGCGCAGACGCACGCATCGCACCCAGCAGGGAGTATTTGTTGTTACTGGACCAGCCGGCGAACAGCACCGCGTAGACCGCGAGGCCTGCCATCATCAGGAAGAACAGGATCCCGATGTTCAGATCCGCCACAACCCAGGTCGGGCTGACCGGAACGATAGCAAATGCCAGCAGCAGCGAGGTAAAGGCGATCATCGGTGCCAGAGTAAAGATCACGCGATCCGAGAAGCGCGGGACCCAGTCCTCTTTAAAGAACATCTTGATCATGTCCGCGACCAGCTGGAGTGAACCACCCCAGCCCACGCGGTTCGGTCCGTAACGGTTCTGGAACAGACCGAGCAGACGACGTTCACCAAAGCTCATGAACGCGCCGCAGGTAACGACCACCAGCAGAATAACAACCGCTTTCAGGATGCTCAGCAGGATGTCGATAAGATCGGGCGTAAACCAACTCATGCTTTTGCCTCCTGCAGGTTATCAAGGCGCGCACCCGCCAGCACTGGCGCGATGCCAGGCAGACCCATCGGCAGACCCACCTGCCCTGCTGTCAGACCTTCAGAGATAATCAGCGGCAGGCTGATTGTCTGGCCTTCATAGCTAAAGCTGATGTTCGCGCCTGCGTTAACGCCAAGCTTCGCGGCATCTGCCGGGTTGAGCTTGATGTACGGCTGCGGCATACGGGTCTGGAAGACCGGGGAACGCTGGGACATTTCGTCGCTACCAAACAGATGGTAGTACGGTGCAATACGCCAGTTACCCTCTTCCGCCTGGAAGCGTGCCGGCACGGTGGAGAAGAACTCGAGACCGGTTGCGCTTGCTTCAAACAGACGTACGCCCGGATCGCCGTGACGCAGAGAACCGCCCACTTCCGCCTGGAACTTGTTCCATGCCTGCGGGGAGTTCCAGCCTGGCGCCCATGCGAATGGGATCTGCGAACGCGGTGCAGACGGCTGGTTGTTCCCTTCCATCGAGAAGGCGAACATGGTGTCTTTGTCCTGCGGTTGGCGCGGTTCATGCACGCTGATGTTGGCACGCATCGCGGTACGACCGCTGTAGCGGTGCGGTTCACGGGCCAGTTTCTGGCCGCGAATACGGAAGCTGGCTTCCGGTGCCGCATCTTTAATGCCTGCCAGCTGCGGCAGTTGTGCCACGGCAGCGTCGATCACGTGGTCGAGCTGGGTCCAGTCCACTTCACGGCTCAGCACGGTGCTGTGCAGGGAGTGCAGCCAGCGCCAGCTTTCCAGCATCACGATGTTGCTGTCGTAGTAAGCCGGGTCATAAACCTGGAAGAAGCGCTGGGCGCGGCCTTCGTTGTTCACCACGGTGCCGTCGCTTTCAGCGAAGCTTGCCGCAGAGAGCACCAGATGCGCTTTGTCCATGATTGCCGTGCGCTGATGGTCGATAACCATCACCAGCGGCGCTTTCGACAGAGCGGCATCCACGCGGGCAGCAGAAGCATGACGATGCAGATCGTTTTCCAGCACCACCACCGCGTCAGCAGAACCGGATTCCAGTTCGCTTAACGCTTCTTCCAGAGAGCCGCCGCCAATCATGCCCAGACCGATGCTGTTTACCGCACGGGCAATCATGGTCACGCCAACGTCCGCACCGCGACCTTTCAGGGCTTTAGCCACGTTGGCAGCCGCTTCAATGATCTCTGCGCTACCGGCGTTAGTACCGGAAATGATCAGCGGTTTCTTCGCACCGGCCAGCGCCTGCACGATCACGTCAACCTTGTTTTGCAGATCGCGATCCAGTTCAACGGCCGGGGAGCTGCTGTCCAGCGCGTGGGCGATAGCAAAGCCGAGGCGCGCCTGATCTTCAACCGGGGCACGGTAGGTCCAGGCCGCGATGTCGTCCAGACGGGTATTGTCGACGTTAGTCACAAACAACGGATGCTTGGCGCGCTGACCGATGTTGAGGATTGCCGCGATCTGCCAGTCAGCCACTTTCTGGGCCGCTGCCATTTCACGCGCTTTCCCTTTCACCGCCTGACGAACCGCCAGGGCAGCACGAGCGCCGGTCTGGGTTAAATCTTCACCCAATACCAGAACCGCATCATAGGATTCGATTTCGCGCAGGGCCGGAGTATGAACCCCGCCTTCGCGCAGCACTTTCAGCACCAGCTGCAGACGTTCCTGCTCGCCCTGAGCGATACCGGTGTAGAAGTTATCCGCACCCACCAGCTCACGCAGCGCGAAGTTGCTTTCAACGCTGGCACGCGGGGAGCCGATACCGATCACTTTCTTCGACTGGCGCAGAATATCCGCCGCGCCCTGCATCGCCTGCTCGGCGTTCAGGGTGATGACGTCGTCGCCACGGCGCTGAACCGGCTGACGCGGACGGTCTTTCAGGTTCACATAGCCATAGCCGAAACGACCGCGGTCGCAGAGGAAGTAGTGGTTAACGGTACCGTTGTAACGGTTTTCGATACGACGCAGTTCGCCATAGCGTTCACCCGGGCTGGTGTTACAGCCGAGGGAGCACTGCTGGCAGATGCTTGGCGCAAACTGCATGTCCCACTTACGGTTGTAACGCTCGGAGTGCGTTTTATCGGTGAAGACGCCGGTCGGACAGATTTCGACCAGGTTACCGGAGAATTCGCTCTCCAGCACACCGTCTTCCGGACGACCGAAGTAGACGTTGTCATGTGCGCCATAAACGCCCAGATCTTCGCCGTCGGCGTAGTCTTTGTAGTAACGCACGCAGCGGTAGCAGGCGATGCAGCGGTTCATTTCGTGAGAGATGAACGGCCCCAGATCCTGGTTACGGTGGGTACGCTTGGTGAAACGGTAACGACGGAAGCTGTGCCCGGTCATCACGGTCATATCCTGAAGGTGGCAGTTACCGCCCTCTTCACAGACCGGACAATCGTGCGGGTGGTTGGTCATCAACCACTCCACCACGCTTTCACGGAACTGTTTCGCTTCCGTATCGTCGATAGAAATAAAGGTACCTTCGGTGGCTGGCGTCATACAGGACATCACCAGGCGACCACGCGTGTCTTCCGCGTTTTGATATTGCTTCACCGCACACTGGCGGCAAGCACCGACGCTCCCCAGCGCCGGATGCCAGCAAAAATACGGAATATCAAGGCCGAGGGACAGACAAGCTTCCAGCAGGTTGTCCGCGCCATTAACCTCGTATTCTTTGCCGTCTACATGAATCGTAGCCATTAGCATGCTTCCAGTTGGCTCGAATTAACTTCGAGCGTTAATCAAAATTCTGTTTTTACCAGCGCGCTTTCAACAGGTTCGGCTGAATACCATTGATTGAATGGGTATTGCTGAACGGCTGCTTGATGCCTGCTTCGAATTCGTCGCGGAAATATTTAATCGCGCTCTGCAGTGGCTCGACCGCGCCTGGCGCATGCGCACAGAAGGTTTTTCCCGGGCCCAGGAATCGACACAGTTGCTCAAGTGTCTCGATATCGCCAGGCTGGCCTTCGCCACGCTCGATAGCACGCAGGATCTTCACGCTCCACGGCAGACCATCACGGCACGGTGTACACCAGCCGCAGGACTCACGGGCGAAGAACTCTTCCAGGTTACGCACCAGCGGTACCATGCCGATCTCGTGGTCGACGGCCATCGCCAGCGCCGTACCCAGACGGCTACCTGCTTTACCAATGCTTTCGAATTCCATCGGCAGATCGAGATGGGATTCAGTCAGGAAGTCCGTCCCTGCCCCACCCGGCTGCCAGGCTTTGAATTTCAGGCCATCACGCATGCCACCAGCGTAGTCTTCCAGAATCTCACGGGCGGTGGTGCCAAACGGCAGTTCCCAGACGCCAGGATTCTTCACGCGACCGGAGAAGCCCATCAGCTTGGTACCGGCATCTTTACTTGTAGAGATGCCCTGATACCACTCCACGCCGTTAGCGAGGATGGCCGGAACGTTACACAGGGTTTCGACATTGTTAACGCAGGTCGGTTTACCCCATACGCCGGAGCTTGCCGGGAACGGTGGCTTGGAACGCGGGTTAGCACGGCGGCCTTCGAGGGAGTTAATCAGTGCGGTCTCTTCACCACAGATATAACGCCCTGCCCCGGTATGCACGAACAGTTCGAAGTCAAAACCGGTGCCGAGAATGTTTTTGCCAAGCAGGCCCGCTTCGGTGGCTTCGGCAATCGCGCGACGCAAATTCTCTGCCGCTTCGATGTACTCGCCGCGCAGGAAGATGTAGCCGCGATAGGCTTTCAGCGCGAACGCGGAGATCAGCATGCCTTCCACCAGCAGGTGCGGCAGCTGCTCCATCAGCAGGCGGTCTTTGTAGGTGCCTGGCTCCATTTCATCGGCGTTACACAGCAGGTAACGGATGTTCATGGATTCGTCTTTCGGCATCAGGCTCCACTTCAGACCGGTGGAAAAGCCTGCGCCGCCGCGCCCTTTCAGGCCAGCGTCTTTTACCGCATTAACGATTTCGTCCGGCGCCATACCGCTCAGGGCTTTACGTGCCCCGGCGTAGCCGTTTTTGCTTTCGTATTCTTCAAGCCATACCGGCTGTTTGTCATCGCGCAGACGCCAGGTCAGCGGATGAGTCTCAGCAGTACGAATTACAGTTTTCATTTGTACTGCTCCAGCAGGTCAGGAATGGCTTCCGGCGTCAGATGGCTGTGAGTGTCCTCATCAATCATCATGGTCGGCCCCTTGTCGCAGTTGCCCAGGCAGCAGGTTGGCAGCAGGGTAAAGCGACCATCAAAGGTGGTCTGCCCTGGCTTGATATCGAGCTTTTTCTCGATAGCGGCCTGGATGCCCTGATACCCGGTGATGTGACAAACGACGCTGTCACAGTAGCGGATCACATGGCGGCCAACCGGCTGACGGAAGATCTGGCTATAGAACGTGGCTACGCCTTCTACGTCACTTGCCGGAATACCCAGCACTTTTGCGATCTCATAGATCGCCCCATCCGGCACCCAACCACGCTGTTTCTGTACGATTTTCAGCGCTTCAATGGACGCCGCACGCGGGTCTTCGTAGTGGTGCATCTCGTGCTCAATGGCGGCACGTTCTGCTTCACTCAGCTCAAAAGCCTCGGTTTGTGGTTGTTGATTCTCGTGCATAATTAGCGGTCCACATCTGACATAACAAAATCGATACTACCCAGATACACAATCAGGTCGGAGACCAGACTGCCGCGAATGGCGGCCGGGATCTGCTGCAGGTGCGCGAAGCTTGGCGTACGCACACGGGTACGGTAGCTCATGGTGCTGCCGTCGCTGGTCAGGTAGTAACTGTTGATACCCTTGGTCGCTTCGATCATCTGGAAGGATTCTTGCGCCGGCATGACCGGACCCCAGGAAACCTGCAGGAAGTGCGTGATCAGGGTTTCGATATGCTGCAGTGTGCGCTCTTTCGGTGGCGGCGTGGTCAGCGGGTGATCCGCCTTGAACGGGCCTTCCGGCATGTTGTTGAGGCACTGCTCAAGGATGCGCAGGCTCTGGCGCAGCTCTTCCACTTTCAGCATTACGCGGGTGTAGCAGTCGGATACACCGCCGCCAACCGGGACTTCAAAGTCGAAGTTTTCGTAGCCAGAGTAAGGACGGGCTTTACGCACGTCGAAATCAATACCGGTGGCACGCAGACCTGCACCTGTTGTACCCCACTCCAGCGCCTCTTTCGCGCCATAGGCAGCAACGCCTTTAGAACGGCCAATCAGGATGGTGTTACGCAGCGCGGCTTTCTCGTACGACGCCAGACGTTTCGGCATCCAGTCGAGGAATTCACGCAGCAGACGGTCCCAGCCGCGCGGCAGATCGTGTGCCACACCGCCAATACGGAACCAGGCCGGGTGCATACGGAAACCGGTAATCGCTTCCACCAGATCGTAGATTTTCTGACGATCGGTAAAGGCGAAGAAGACCGGGGTCATCGCGCCGACGTCCTGAATGAACGTGGAGATGTACAGCAGGTGGCTGTTAATACGGAACAGTTCTGACAGCATCACGCGGATCACGTTAACGCGATCCGGGGTGGTGATACCCGCCAGTTTCTCAACGGCCAGCACGTATGGCATTTCGTTTACGCAGCCGCCGAGGTACTCGATACGGTCGGTATACGGAATATAGCTGTGCCAGGACTGACGCTCGCCCATCTTCTCAGCACCACGGTGGTGGTAACCGATATCAGGTACGCAGTCGACAATCTCTTCGCCATCAAGCTGAAGAATAATACGGAATGCACCGTGCGCAGACGGGTGGTTTGGACCGAGGTTGAGGAACATGAAGTCCTCGTTATCGGTACCGCGCTTCATGCCCCAGTCTTCCGGCTTGAAGGTCAGCGCTTCCATCTCCAGATCCTGTTTGGCTTTGGTCAGCTCAAACGGGTCGAATTCGGTGGCGCGGGCCGGATAGTCTTTACGCAGCGGATGACCGGTCCAGGTTGGCGGCATCATGATGCGGGTCAGGTGCGGGTGACCGTCGAAGGTCATGCCAAACATTTCCCAGGTCTCACGCTCATACCAGTTGGCGTTCGGGAACAGTTTGGTGATCGTCGGCAGATGCATGTCGTTTTCAGACAATGCCACCTTGAGCATGATATCCGTGTTGCGGTCTATTGAGATCAGGTGGTAGAAAACGGAAAAATCCGCAGCAGGGAGGCCCTGGCGGTGAGTTCGCAGACGTTCGTCCATGCCGTGTAAGTCAAAAAGCATGACGTAAGGTTTAGGCAGTTTCTTTAGGAAATCAACCACTTCCAGTAACTGCTCACGCTTCACCCAAACAACGGGTACCCCGGTGCGGGTGGCCTGAACAGTAAAGGCATCCGGCCCAAAACGGTTGCGCAGTTCGCCAATGACCGGGTCATCCAGATGATCCCGTGTTTGCCAGGCGGCGTCTTGCGCGGTTAAGTCGGTCATAGTGTTCACCATTGCAAAAGGTCCGTGGTGACTGTCGGGCGTGGCTTCGCGCTATTTGAATAGTGATATGCGAAGGTTATCTCCATGCCCACAGGCGCAAATTAAATTTCGTCCGGTGTACGCAGATTGGTCACTGCAATACGTTCGCCGCGTTTACGCTCGCGTTCGGACTGCATGTTAGCGCGGTACACGCCCTGGTCACCCACGACCCAGGAGAGCGGACGGCGTTCTTTGCCAATCGACTCCTGCAACAGCATCAGAGCCTGCATATAGGCTTCTGGACGCGGTGGGCAGCCCGGGATGTAAACATCCACCGGGATGAACTTATCTACACCTTGCACAACAGAATAAATGTCGTACATACCGCCAGAGTTTGCACAAGCACCCATGGAGATAACCCATTTTGGCTCGAGCATCTGGTCGTATAGACGCTGAATGACCGGCGCCATTTTGGTAAAGCAGGTCCCTGCTACCACCATCAGGTCAGCCTGACGCGGAGAGGCACGCAGTACTTCTGCACCAAAACGCGCAACGTCATGCACCGCAGTGAATGACGTCACCATTTCAACGTAGCAGCAAGAAAGGCCAAAGTTGTATGGCCAGATGGAGTTCTTACGACCCCAGTTGACCATATCGTGCATGGCATTTTCGAGCTTGCCCATGTACACGCTTTTATTGACTTCTTGCTCCAGGGGGTCGGTTACGATCTCCTGCTTTTGCAGGGGGTAACGGTCATTCTCACCGTTAGGATCTATGCGGGTGAGCGTATAATCCATCTTATTGCCTCGCTGTTACTGCTGACGATTAGAGATACTGTTTTCCGGGTTGGTACGTTCACGGCGTGAACGTGCAGGTGTCCAGTCCAGCGCGCCGATACGCACCAGATAAACCAGACCGGCCAGTAACACTAAAATGAAAATTGCGGCCTCGACAAAGCCTACCCAGCCACTCTCACGAATGGAGGTCGACCATGCGAACAGGTAAAGCGCTTCCACGTCAAAGATGACGAAGAACATGGCCACCAGATAGAACTTGGCGGACAGGCGTAAACGCGCGGTACCTACCGAATCGATACCCGATTCAAATGGCGTGTTTTTGTGCCTTGCCCGGGCGCGACCGCCGAGGAACCAGCCGCCGATAAGCATCAGGCAGCACAGGCCAATGGCAACGATAAGAAAGATTGCGAATGCCCAGTGATGAGCGATGACTTCTGTGGATGTTGACATACTCATTGCTTACTCATCAAAAGTGATACCTGAAAACCCTGCTCTTTCTGGCAGATGGGCATCACATCGATTCATGGGGAGGAACAAATAACCGTACACTAACTGTCGAAAAATGAGACATAGACAGCAAAATGATGTGGTTTTTTACTCCTTTCTATAACCTTTTGTCAACTTTAACAAAAGTTTCTTCACATTAGATTACATCGTTCGATCTTCATTAACATTTAATGCCCTTTACCCTCAAAAAGTGTGAGGCGCGTTCCGGCGTGGGGGTGTTGAATCGAGTCCGTAGCAATCTAATACAAAGATTACCCGTCTATTTTGACAGGATTTGCCGCTGATTCCTCCCCCCAAAGAGGAGTATTTTCTTGATCTGTGACACGCTTTTGTTAATTCAATCAAAAAAACGGCAACATCTTTGCTGCTTTTTTAACATGCCCATTGACATTAGAGAGAAGCGGGGAAGCAGGTTTTGCAAGGCAGAATGGACAACTATCGGGTTGATAAAACACAAGATTGTCTAAAACGTAAGGTAAAACGTAGAGGGTAGATGCAAAAAAAGAACCACTTTGCTGGTCTTCAGCCGCAGTGGTTCTTTTTCGTTGGAACAATTGTTATCAGATTATGAGTGATTCGTTTACTCGAAATCGCGCTCTATCACCAGGGAGTCGTCCCCCCCTTCCGGAGTAACATTGTTGTACTGCCAGGGGTTGTCGTAGTTTTCCATGGCGTTAAAAATGGTCTGCGCCAGTTCATTTTTGCTGAGCGGGTTGTGGCACAGCATATACTCCGTATCCGGCAGCGCAGGCAATCCATCCGCTTTCCCTAACACCCGTAAATCCGGACTCATCATCTCAACCGGGCGTGCCGTGACGCCAAGCCCCGCTTTCACCGCTGCGCGAACCGCAGGCAGCGTTGAGGCTACATAGGCGAGTCGCCATGGCACGTTGGCGGCATTGAGCGTGGCCAGCACAATGTCGCGGAACGGGCTGGGATCGTCCAGCAGCACCAGCGGAACCGGCTCCCCGCGCTGCAGAGAAAATTCTGCGGCACAGTACCAGTGCGTCGGCGAAGTACGCAGCGTCAGGCTGTCAAACTGGCCGGTACGGTGAGTAGTGACCACCAGATCGACCTCCTGCTCCTGCAGCATATCGACCATATAGGCATTACGTTTAACCCTGACATCCAGCGCAAGCTTCGGATAAACCGAACTGATGCGGTTGAGCAGGAACGGCAGAATAGTATCCGCCGACTCATCAGACGCACCTAAAGTTAAGACGCCCTGCAGATTACTAAACATTAAGGATGTACATGCTTCATCATTGAAACGTAGGATTTTTCTGGCATAACCCAGCAGCTGAATCCCGTGTTCCGTTAACAGCTTATTGCGGCCATGACGGGCAAAAAGCTCTTTACCCACCAGTTGCTCCAGTCGTTGCATTTGTTGACTGACCGCAGATTGGGTACGGCAAACTGCGGCCGCGGCAGCAGCAAAGGTGTTGAGATCGGCGACCGCCACAAAGGTTCTCAGCAGATCGAGGTCGAGATTCAGTATCGGACGATTTGCATTAATCATATCTTTTCACTTACAGGTTGCTCGTACGGAGCTGCCCCGGGTTTAAGCTGTGTGCGTAAAAGTAATACAGTTCCTTCTGAAACAAATCCTCTGACGTCCCGGTCTGGCATTGTGCCTGCGTAATGTAATTGTGCTGGGTATATCAGTGGTCAGAAACAACTTATCTGACGATATTTTTATTCTCAACAACGTTCGAGATATATAGATGTTTGCCGGATGATGTAAATTCCATAAAAGAAGATGCATTTCCAGTGTCAACTTTATCGCAGTACAGGTTAAGCAGCAATGGTGTCACTTAACTTCTCAAGGCAGAGATAATTCTAGCAATAACAATAAACTATTAAAGGTTAACGTATCAAGGCCTGGAGTGACCTGTTATCTTTCTTCGCTAAACTCAGTGACATCTTACCCTAAAACCTTTTTATTTATAAGCCTTATTGCGTTTCCAGTGATTTAACCTGAGTGATAACTCGCTAAACTAATTTTATTTATATTAACGAAAGTTGCGATTTCGCCTTTATTTGGAAATAACTAATAATTCGATCAAGACTTAATGATTAATAATACTTAACATTAAATTCACACGAGCAACCTTTATATAAAAAGGCAGGGAAGTAAACGCTACTGCATTTCATTCAGCTTTTACGAAATGTTCCTGTAGGAAACTGTAGCACTGCCAGCCTAAGTCGCTCAATACGCGGCTTTTTTACAGCGTAAAATCCATTTTAATACGCCACAACCAAAATAAATCACCAAATAACAATAAAAATATGGCCCATAAAATGTAAGCAAAGTTAAAAAACAGTTAAAAACTTCAATATCACTTTCGGGGAATGGACAAAATCTTCTTCTGCCAACGCTTCAAAATCGGCCAAGCGAGGAGTACATTGTTCCGTGCTAACTTCCACGGCAGGAAGTAGCAATAACAGCGAAAAGGTTAAAGATTCATGTCACCCATCGAAAAATCCAGCAAGTTAGATAACGTTTGTTACGACATTCGTGGCCCGGTTCTTAAAGAGGCAAAACGTCTCGAAGAAGAAGGTAATAAAGTACTTAAGCTCAATATCGGCAACCCGGCGCCATTTGGTTTTGATGCACCGGATGAAATTCTGGTTGATGTGATCCGCAACCTGCCGACGGCGCAAGGCTACAGCGACTCCAAAGGTCTCTACTCTGCGCGTAAAGCCATCATGCAGCACTATCAGGCGCAGGGCATGCGCGATGTGACTGTAGAAGATATCTACATTGGTAACGGTGTTTCCGAGCTGATCGTCCAGGCGATGCAGGCCCTGCTGAACAGCGGTGACGAAATGCTGGTCCCGGCACCGGATTACCCACTGTGGACCGCGGCAGTTTCGCTCTCCAGCGGTAAAGCGGTGCACTACCTGTGTGATGAATCCGCTGACTGGTTCCCGGACCTGGATGACATTCGCGCCAAAATCACGCCGCGCACCCGCGGGATCGTCATCATCAACCCGAACAACCCAACCGGTGCCGTCTATTCCAAAGAGCTGCTGCTGGAGATTGTCGAGCTGGCCCGCCAGCATAACCTGATCATCTTCGCGGATGAGATTTACGACAAAATTTTGTACGACGCGGCACAGCATCACTGCATCGCCGCGCTGGCACCGGATCTGCTGACCGTCACCTTTAATGGTCTGTCCAAAACCTACCGCGTCGCCGGTTTCCGTCAGGGCTGGATGGTGCTGAACGGGCCGAAGAAACACGCCAGAGGCTATATCGAAGGTCTGGAGATGCTGGCCTCCATGCGTCTGTGCGCCAACGTACCGGCCCAGCACGCGATCCAGACGGCACTGGGCGGCTATCAGAGCATCAGTGAATTTATCGTGCCGGGCGGGCGTCTGTATGAGCAGCGTCAACGCGCATGGGAGCTGATTAACGATATTCCGGGCGTCTCCTGCGTGAAACCAAACGGCGCGCTCTATATGTTCCCGAAAATCGATATCAAACGCTTCAACATCTTTGACGATCAGAAGATGGTGCTCGACTTCCTGCTGCAGGAAAAAGTGTTGCTGGTGCAGGGCACCGCGTTTAACTGGCCGTGGCCGGACCATGTGCGCATCGTTACGCTGCCGCGTGAGGATGAGCTGGAGATGGCCATCAGCCGCTTCGGGCGATTCCTCGGCGGATACCATCAGTAATAAGACCCTCGGGCTGCCACTGGCAGCCCGATTTGCATCTCACCGCCCCTCCCCTCACAATGAAACCTGTCGCTGTGCAAGACAAAAGGTAACTTATGAGTCAGAGTCATTTCTTCGCCCATCTTTCCCGCCTGAAACTGATTAACCGCTGGCCGCTGATGCGTAACGTGCGCACCGAGAACGTCTCCGAGCACAGCCTGCAGGTTGCCATGGTCGCCCACGCGCTGGCAGCCATCAAAAACCGCAAGTTTAACGGCCAGGTCAATGCTGAACGTATCGCCCTGCTGGCGATGTACCATGATGCCTCCGAGGTGCTGACGGGCGATCTACCCACCCCGGTGAAGTACTTCAATTCGCAAATTGCCCAGGAGTACAAAGCGATCGAGAAAATCGCTCAGCAAAAACTGGTCGATATGGTGCCGGACGAGCTGCGGGATATTTTCGAGCCGCTGATTGACGAGCAGAGCTACAGCGAAGAGGATCGGTCGATCGTCAAGCAGGCCGACGCGCTCTGCGCCTACCTGAAATGTCTGGAAGAGCTCTCTGCCGGCAATCATGAGTTTTTACTGGCGAAAACCCGCCTGGAAAAGACCCTCGAGTCGCGCCGCAGTGAGGAGATGGACTACTTTATGCAGGTGTTTGTTCCGAGCTTCCAGCTGTCGCTGGATGAGATTAGCCAGGATTCACCGTTGTAGTTTTGTGCCGGGTGGCGGCTACGCCTTACCCGGCCTACCAAACCGTATCACGCGGCGTTAAAACGGGAACAACACCGGGATCATCACCACGCACACCACCATCACCAGGATCGTGAAGGGCACGCCGAGCTTCACGAAATCGCTGAAGCTGTATTTGCCTGGCCCCAGTACCAGGGTGTTAACCGGTGACGAGACCGGCGTCATAAAGGCGGCTGACGCGGCCATCGCCACCATCATCGCAAAGGGATAAGGCGATACGCCCATCGATTTCGCCATCGCCAGCGCAATGGGTGCCATCAGGACCGCGGTTGCGGTGTTGGAGATAAACAGCCCGATGGTGGCGCACATGATAAACAGGCACATCAGCATCATGTAAGGGCCGTAACCGCCTCCCAGCTCCATCAACCCTTGCACCACCAAATCGACCCCACCAGTTTTTTGCAGCGCCAGCGCAAAGGGCATCATGCCGACAATCAAAATGATGCTCGGCCAGTGGATCGCCTTGTAAGCGCTTTCAGCATCGATACAGCGGAATTTGCCCATCAGCAGGCAGGCCACGATCGCCGCCACCGGATTGGGAATTTCGTCGGTCAGCATCAGGGCGACCATCAGCACCAGACAAAAAATGGCGTGCGGCGCCTGGCTGTGGGCGGGAGAGGCATCGCTTACTTCGATGGGTAAGTTGAGCACCACAAAATCGCGACCTCTCTGACCCAACTGGGTGATCAGCTTCCAGTTGCCCACCACCAGGAAGATATCCCCCAGTTCCAGGGGCTCATCCACCACCGAACCGTCTATCGCCACGCCGTCGCGTTTTAACCCCACCACGTTCAGACCGTAACGGGTACGAAAGCCTATTTCACGGATGGTTTTGCCGAGCAGCTCCGACTCGGGGATCAGCGACACCTCCGCCATCCCCACGTCCAGCGCCTGATCGGAGAAGTACTCCCCGCGCAGGACCATCGGCTCCAGCAGCTGTTCGCTGCAAAAGTCGCGCAGATCGACATCCGCGGAGGACATATCAATCAGCAGCACGTCCCGGGCGCGAAACTCCGATACGCCGTTAACGTTCACAATCACCCGGCGAAAACGACGCCAGCGCTCCACACCAATGACGTTCGCCCCGTAGCGTTCGCGAAGTTTGAGATCGTCCAGACGCTGACCAATCAGCGGTGAGCCGGGGCGGATCGCCAGGCGACGGGCCCGTCCGGTGAGGCGATACTCTTTGATCAGATCGCGGAAGGTGCGGCGCTTCCAGCCGTCGCGAGGTTTATCCTGCTTATCGCTCTTCAGGGCAAAGCGGGTCAGCAGCATATAGATAATGCCCAGCACGAGGATCACCAGCCCCAGCGGCGTCACGCTGAAGAAGCCAAAGCCTTCCAGACCTTCACGCAGCAGTTCACTGTTGACCACCAGGTTCGGCGGTGTGGCCACCAGCGTCATCATGCCGCTGATAAGCCCGGCGAAGCTGAGCGGCATCATCAGACGCGAGGGCGAGATCTGCATGCGCATCGAGACGCTGAGCACCACCGGAATAAAGATTGCCACCACCCCGGTAGAGCTCATAAACGCCCCCAGCCCGGCGACGGTGAGCATCAAAAAGATCAGCATTTTGGTTTCGCTGTTGCCCGCCACGCTGACCAGCCAGGAGCCCATACTGGTCGCCACGCCGGTGCGCACCAGGCCGTCACCAATGATAAACAGGGCGGCAATTAAAATAACGTTGGGATCGCTAAAGCCAGAGAAGGCTTCCGGGAGAGTTAAGGTGCCACTGAGCACAAAGGCCACGATCACCAGCAGGGCCACGGCATCCATGCGGACTTTGCCGGTCGCAAACAGAATAATCGCGATAAGAAGCAGGCTTAAGACCCAAATAAGTTCACCGTTCAAAACAGATCCTTGTCAGAAGAGAGTGAAGCCGATAGTGCCATAAAAAAGCCCCAACAATGTGGGGCTATATCATGGGATTACATTTTTTGGGAGACGGTTACATTCCCGTCGGCTGTGCGGCTGACGGCGACGGCCTCAAGCGTGGTGAGCACAAGGTCTGCCTCCTCCAGGCGCGGTGAGTTGGCGGGAACATTGACGGCAATGACATGGCAGCCAGCATTAAGGCCCGCCAGCACGCCAGCGGCGGCATCTTCCACCACCACGCATTCTTCCGGCGCCAGCCCCAGCAGCTTCGCGCCGAGTAAAAAGGCGTCGGGCTCCGGCTTGCCGCGCGTTACCCGCTCTGCGGTGATAAACACCTCCGGCACCGGCAACCCTGCCGCTCTGTGCCGCGCATGGGCCACAGGAACCGAGCCGGAGGTGACGATAGCCCACGGGATCCCCGCTTCATTCAGGTGTCTGAGCAGCTCAAGCGCCCCCGGCAGCGCGGTGATACCGTCGGTATCGGTGGCTTCAACCTGCTCAAGCCAGGTAAACTCCGCCTGAATAGCATCTTCGCTTTTGCCCTGCAGAAAGTGCCGTAAAGAGGTTATGGCCTGTTTGCCATGGATAAAATTCAGCACCTCCTGATGGTCGATGCCATGCCGGTCAGCCCAGCGACACCAGGAGCGCTCCACCACCGGTAACGAATCGACCAGCGTACCGTCCAGATCAAACAGAAAACCTTTACACTGCACATCAACCTCCGTCAGGCGTTAATAATTTGTTGAATCTCATTGCTGCTCAGATGGTACTGACGCGGGCAGGCGTGCCATACGCTGAGCATCCGCTGATACTTTTCCCACATCGGGGTCTGGGCGTTAAAGCCATGGGTACCGGCATCGAAATGGGTGTAGCGCCCTTCCACATTAACCATAAAGCGGACATAACTCAGGTAACGGGATTCGGTGGCGGCATCAAAGCCCAGGAAGGTGACACGACGTTCGTCGATGGTCTGGGCATCTTTCAGGTTAGTCCATGAAACATGCAGGGCGTGGTACATCTCCATGATGTCGATAACGGTACGACAGGTCTCTTCCTTAAGTTCGCCAAACTCGCGATCCAGCTCGCGCATCTGTAAACCGAAACCACGTTCGACGATAGTCTGCAAGCGGCGATAGCGCTCGGCGTTGTCGGGATCAAGCATCGTCATCATTTTGTACTGGTTAGATAAAATCAGACGTTGAGCGTGGGTCATTTCCATCTTTCGACTCCTGTTGCACATGGCAGCGTAAAAAAAAGACACGGTAACGGTGGGTTACTGTGCCTTCTTTTAGCGATCGTTTCGATGATCAATCACAAGTCATCGAGGAATGTTTTATCAAGTTGCTTGAATGCACGCTTCAGGGTATCGGCCAGCGCCTGATAGTCGGGTTTACCCTCGACCGGAGCCAGCGCCTGACCGGCATCCTGCAACTTGCCGCGAACTTCATAGAACCAGGACAACACTGACGGCGGCAGTGGCGTGACCGAACGTTTACCCAGCCACCACAATCCCTGCATCGGCAGGCTCAGGGCGAACAGCGCGGTAGCCACCGCAGGCCCGAGTTGACCACCCAGTGCAATCTGCCAGCACAGGGTAAAAACGGCGAGGGGCGGCATCAGCCGAATAGCGTGGCGGGTCGCGCGGATTACGCGGTTTTCAATGAAGACGGGTGCCAGCCGCTTTTCCAGTGGCCACGTCTTCGAATAATGCTGTCCCCGGCGAAACAGGCTAAAAAAGCTCACGGAAGGGTTCACGGGTGTCGACATGGCTTACCTCAACTTCACATATAAAGATTAAAAAATTCGTGCAAAACCACAACTGGTCATGACATCGTTCAAAAACTTTTGTCAGCACTACCCAGTATCGGGTATCCTGTGCCGGCCTGCAAAGGCCTTAGACGACGAATGTTCACTCGTCAAATTATCGCACATTATGCCATTGCCGGAAAAATGCGCAAAATGGCATAAAATCATATGTATTCTTTTCGTCATGCCAGAATGTACATCAGGCATGATGTTAATCATAAATGTCAGCGATATCTTGCGCTACGATCCTTGACTCACTGACGTTTTTTTAGCCACGTATCAATAATAGGTACTTCCATGTCGAGTAAGTTAGTACTGGTTCTGAACTGCGGTAGCTCCTCACTTAAATTCGCTATCATCGATGCGATCAACGGTGAAGAGTACCTTTCTGGTTTGGCCGAATGTTTCCATCTTCCTGAAGCACGTCTTAAGTGGAAAATGGACGGCAGCAAACAGGAAGCGGCTTTAGGTGCAGGCGCCGCTCACAGCGAAGCGCTGAACTTTATCGTTAACACTATTCTGGCACAAAAACCAGAACTGTCCGCTCAGCTGACTGCTATCGGTCACCGTATCGTTCATGGTGGCGAGAAGTACACCAGTTCTGTGATCATTGATGACTCCGTTATTCAGGGTATCAAAGACTCCGCCTCTTTTGCACCGCTGCATAACCCGGCTCACCTGATCGGTATCGCTGAAGCACTGAAATCCTTCCCGCATCTGAAAGACAAAAACGTGGCCGTATTCGACACCGCGTTCCATCAGACCATGCCGGAAGAGTCTTACCTCTATGCCCTGCCGTACAAACTGTACAAAGAGCACGGCGTTCGTCGCTACGGCGCACACGGCACCAGCCATTTCTACGTGACGCAAGAAGCTGCGAAAATGCTGAACAAGCCGGTTGAAGAAGTGAATATCATCACTTGCCACCTGGGCAACGGCGGTTCCGTTTCTGCTATCCGTAACGGCAAATGTGTTGATACCTCTATGGGTCTGACCCCGCTGGAAGGCCTGGTGATGGGTACTCGCTCCGGTGATATCGACCCGGCGATCATCTTCCATCTGCACGATACCCTGGGCATGAGCGTTGAAGATATCAACAAAATGCTGACTAAAGAGTCTGGCCTGCTGGGTCTGACCGAAGTCACCAGCGACTGCCGCTACGTTGAAGATAACTACGCCGAGAAAGAAGACGCTAAACGTGCAATGGACGTTTACTGCCACCGTCTGGCCAAGTACATCGGTTCTTACACTGCGCTGATGGATGGTCGTCTGGATGGCGTGGTCTTCACCGGTGGTATTGGTGAGAACGCAGCAATGGTGCGCGAGCTGTCCCTGGGCAAACTGGGCGTGCTGGGCTTTGACGTTGACCATGAACGTAACCTGGCTGCGCGCTTCGGTAAGTCTGGCTTCATCAACAAAGAAGGCACCACTCTGGCAATGGTTATCCCAACCAACGAAGAGCTGGTCATCGCGCAAGACGCGAACCGTCTGACTGCCTGATTCCACACCGCCAGCAATGCTGGCGGTGCTGTTTTGTAGCCCGCCTGATTTCGGCGGTAACGAAAGAGGATAAATCGTGTCCCGTACTATTATGCTGATCCCGACCGGAACCAGCGTAGGCCTGACCAGCGTCAGCCTCGGTGTGATCCGTGCGATGGAACGCAAAGGCGTTCGTCTGAGCGTGTTTAAGCCAATCGCTCAACCACGTGCTGGTGGCGATGCCCCAGACCAGACCACCACTATCGTTCGTGCGAACTCTAACCTGCCAGCCGCTGAACCGCTGAAGATGAGCCACGTTGAGTCTCTGCTCTCCAGCAACCAGAAAGACGTGCTGATGGAAGAGATCATCGCTAACTATCACGCTAACGCCCAGGATGCGGAAGTGGTGCTGGTAGAAGGCCTGGTACCGACGCGCAAGCATCAGTTTGCTCAGTCCCTTAACTTCGAAATCGCCAAAACGCTGAACGCGGAAATCGTGTTCGTCATGTCCCAGGGTACCGATACCCCGGAACAGCTGAAAGAGCGTATTGAGCTGACCCGCAGCAGCTTCGGCGGCGCGAAAAATGCCAACATCACCGGCGTTATCGTTAACAAACTGAACGCCCCGGTTGATGAGCAAGGCCGTACTCGCCCTGACCTGTCTGAAATTTTCGACGACTCGTCCAAAGCGAAAGTCGTGAAAATCGATCCGGCTAAACTGCAGGAGTATAGCTCCCTGCCAGTGCTGGGCGCGGTGCAGTGGAGCTTCGATCTGATCGCCACCCGTGCAATCGATATGGCGCGTCACCTGAACGCCACCATCGTTAACGAAGGCGATATCAACACCCGTCGCGTGAAGTCCGTGACCTTCTGTGCGCGTAGCATTCCGCACATGCTGGAACACTTCCGTGCAGGTTCCCTGCTGGTGACCTCCGCTGACCGTCCTGACGTGCTGGTTGCAGCCTGCCTGGCGGCGATGAACGGCGTGGAAATCGGTGCGATCCTGCTGACCGGTGCCTATGAAATGGACCCACGCGTCAGCAAACTGTGCGAACGCGCATTTGCCACCGGCCTGCCGGTCTTCATGGTAGACACCAACACCTGGCAGACCTCTCTGAGCCTGCAGAGCTTCAACCTGGAAGTGCCGGTTGATGACCATCAGCGTATCGAGAAAGTGCAGGAATACGTTGCCGGTTGCATCAATGCCGACTGGATTGAATCCCTGACCGCGACCTCCGAGCGCAGCCGTCGTCTCTCTCCACCAGCCTTCCGTTATCAGCTCACCGAGCTGGCGCGTAAAGCGGGCAAACGCGTTGTGCTGCCAGAAGGCGATGAACCGCGTACCGTTAAAGCCGCAGCCATCTGTGCCGAGCGTGGTATCGCCACCTGTGTGCTGTTGGGTAACCCGGATGAGATCACCCGCGTTGCTGCTTCACAGGGCGTTGAGCTGGGTTCTGGTATCGAAATCGTGGACCCGGAAGTGGTGCGTGAAAGCTACGTTGCCCGTCTGGTCGAGCTGCGTAAGAGCAAGGGCATGACTGAAGCCGTTGCCCGCGAACAGCTGGAAGACAACGTGGTTCTCGGTACGCTGATGCTGGAGCAGGACGAAGTTGACGGTCTGGTTTCCGGTGCGGTTCACACTACTGCGAACACCATCCGTCCGCCGCTGCAGCTGATCAAAACTGCACCAGGCAGCTCGCTGGTCTCGTCCGTGTTCTTCATGCTGCTGCCGGAACAGGTTTACGTGTACGGTGACTGTGCGATCAACCCGGATCCAACTGCTGAACAGCTGGCCGAGATCGCAATCCAGTCTGCTGACTCCGCGATTGCCTTCGGTATTGAACCGCGCGTAGCGATGCTCTCCTACTCCACCGGTACTTCTGGTGCAGGTAGCGACGTAGAGAAAGTACGTGAAGCGACCCGTATTGCTCAGGAAAAACGCCCGGATCTGGTTATCGATGGCCCGCTGCAGTATGACGCCGCAGTTATGGCTGACGTAGCGAAATCCAAAGCGCCGAACTCGCCGGTTGCGGGTCGCGCTACCGTGTTCATCTTCCCGGATCTGAACACCGGTAACACCACCTACAAAGCGGTACAGCGTTCAGCCGACCTGATCTCCATCGGGCCGATGCTGCAGGGTATGCGCAAGCCGGTGAACGACCTGTCTCGTGGCGCGCTGGTAGACGATATCGTCTACACCATCGCCCTGACCGCGATCCAGTCTTCCCAGCAGTAAGCAGCACCCCAACGTAAAAAGGCGACCCGCGGGTCGCCTTTTTTTATGGTCGCGATTAAGCTTCTTCGTGCTTAACCGGCTCGTTGCTGGCATTGCGGCTCATCCACAGGGCCAGCGCTTTCAGCGAATCTGGCGTGAAGTCGTCGCAACGGGCGGTGATCTCCGCCGGGGTCATCCAACAGACTTCACTCACCTCTTCCTCCTGCAGCGCAAACGGACCGTGGGAGACACAGCTGAAAAGGCCTCCCCAGACGCGGCAGTGGCTATCTTCAAAGTAGAACTGGCCATGTTCGGCAAACGGCACGCCGGCAATCCCCAGCTCCTCTTCCGCTTCGCGGCGAGCGGAATCGAGTAACTGCTCATCGGCCTGCACTACGCCACCGGCGGTAGCATCGAGCATGCCGGGCATAAAGTCTTTCGTTTCGGTACGGCGCTGAACCAGAATATTGCCCATCCCATCATGCACGACGATATAGGTCGCGCGATGGCGAAGGCGCTGCGCCCGCATCTGCTCGCGGCTCGCCTGTGCGATTACCTCATTGTCTTCGTTGACAATATCCACCCATTCCGTACTTGCCAAATGACTCTGCTCCACCATCGGGAAACCTTCTCTTTAAAGCGCTCTCGCGGCGCGTTTACTGTTGAGGAGTAAATTACGGATTAATCTCTGACTGCGCAATAACCTGGCCGTCATTCAGCGTCATAACGCACAAATGGTTTCCTTCCAGCATGCCGTAGCTGGGGGAAAAACCGCCTTTGGGCAGGCTGACCGAGCCAGGATTGAAATGCATGAGGTCGCCCTGTTTCCCGGCTACCGGAATATGAGTATGGCCGTAAACCAGCACATCGCCAGCATTCAGCGCGGGCAGGTTATCCGGACCAAACAGATGACCGTGAGTCACAAACAGCCGGCAGTTCTCCAGCAGGATCTGCTGCCAGGGGGCGGTGATGGGAAAGTGCAACAGCATCTGGTCAACTTCGCTGTCACAGTTACCGCGCACGGCGATAATCCGCGACGCGTAGGCGTTGAGTCGATCGGCGACCTCAGCAGGCGCGTAGCCTTCGGGCAGCGGGTTGCGCGGGCCGTGGTTCAGTACATCCCCGAGGATAACCAGCCATTGCGCCCCGCTCTGGTTAAACAGCGAAAGCACCCGTTCGGTCGCCGGCAGCGATCCGTGGATGTCCGATGCAAACATCAGCTTCATCAGTAATTCCTTGTGTCGAAAAGCTGCCCCATTATACCGGAATATTAGCCCGCCCGCTTCGCCGACAACGCCACGTACCGCTGCACGGACGCCCGCTGCCACTGGAAATTAGCGTAATCCACCAGCTGCTGGGGCACGTCGTCGCCATTGAGCACCAGACGGTTGAGCATCAGGGCCAGATCCGCATCGGCAATACACCACTCTCCGAAGAGGTTTTGCTGGCCGTGGGCAAGCAGTGACGAGGCGACATCGTAGAGCTGGTTTGCCGCCCGCTGCGCATTTTCGCTGAGGGCCGGTTTTTTCACCCCGCCAAATACCACGTCGGTAGAACGCTCCTCACGGATCGGCATCAGATCGCTGCGCAGCCACGCCTGGATTTGACGCGCGCGGGCGCGTTTTTGCCGATCGTGAGGGAAGATCCGCTCCCACTCCGGCGGGGCAAAATGCTCCTCCAGATATTCGGCAATGGCCGAGGATTCACTGAGTTCAAAGCCGTCGATCTCCAGCACCGGCACGCGGCGGGTCAGGGCATAGCCTCGCCACTGCGGCTGTCGATTTTCACCCCGGCTGAGATCCACGGTCTTCAGGGTAAAAGGCAATCCCTTCTCGGCCAGCGCGACATAAACGCTCATGACGTAAGGGGAGTAATAATCGGCATCTGACCACAGGGTAATTGCAGGTTGGCTCATAAAATCCTCGTAACGCTTCGGAAGGTGGGTATCTATCCAAAATATAACCTCCTGCCCCGGCTGTCACTTGATGAAAACTCACGATTTATCATCACCACCTATACTCGATCCTATGCCGCAATAATCGTTATGACAGGAGTTGCGATGATTGACCTTTACTACGCCCCTACCCCCAACGGGCATAAGATCACGCTTTTTCTGGAGGAGGCCCAGCTGGATTACCGCATCCTGCCGGTTGATATCAGCAAAGGCGAACAGTTCCGCCCTGAGTTTCTCGCCATTTCGCCTAACAATAAAATCCCCGCCATCGTCGATCATGACCCGGACGATGGCGGTGCCCCGCTGAGCCTGTTTGAGTCCGGTGAGATCCTGCTCTATCTGGCGGAAAAAAGCGGCAAGCTGCTGAGCGGCGAATTACGGGAACGCCACGTCACCCTGCAGTGGCTCTTCTGGCAAGTGGGCGGGCTGGGGCCGATGATTGGTCAGAACTATCATTTTAACCACTTTGCACCGCAGCCCATCCCCTACGCCATCGAACGTTTTCAGGTCGAGACGCAACGGCTCTATAACGTGCTGAATAAGCGTCTGGAAAAATCGCCGTGGCTGGGAGGGGAGCACTACAGCATCGCGGATATCGCCTGCTGGCCGTGGGTCAATACCCATGAAAACCATCGCGTCGACCTGGCGTCGTGGCCTGCGGTGAACAACTGGTTTGAGCGCATCCGCACCCGCCCGGCAACCGAGCGCGCGATGCAAAAAGTGCAGCAGATATAAACGGTTTCCTCATGTATCATGGTGGCAATAATGACACCGAGGAAGCCTGCAATGTCCCAGCACGACGCGATTATTCGTATTAAAAATTTACGCCTGCGCACCTATATCGGCATCAAAGAGGAGGAGCGTGCCAACCGTCAGGATATCGTCGTTAATGTGGTGATCCACTACCCGGCCGACAAGGCCCGGGACAGTGAAGATATCAATGACGCCCTGAACTATCGCACCGTAACCAAAAGCATCATTCAACATGTTGAGAGTAACCGCTTCTCTTTACTGGAAAAATTAACTCAGGATGTGCTGGATATCGCACGTGAACATCACTGGGTCACCTATGCTGAAGTAGAGATCGATAAACTTCACGCCCTGCGCTATGCCGACTCCGTCTCAATGACGTTAAGCTGGCAACACCAGGCGTAACCCTGGAGGTTGTATGAAGATCCTGATAACCGGCGGTACTGGCCTGATAGGCCGGCATCTGATCCCTCGCTTGCAGACGCTCGGCCATGAGCTAACGGTGGTGACGCGCAGTCCCGAGAAAGCGCGTCAGGCCCTCGGTTCCGGCATCGATATCTGGAAAGGGCTCACCGAGCATCAGGATCTGAACGGCTTTGATGCCGTCATCAATCTGGCGGGGGAACCCATCGCCGACAAACGCTGGACGGAAGAACATAAGCAGCGGCTGTGCAACAGCCGCTGGAACATCACCCAACGCCTGGTTGATATGTTCAAGGCCAGCGACACGCCACCGTCGGTGTTTATCTCCGGTTCAGCCTCGGGTTATTACGGCGATTTAGGCGAAGTGGTGGTCACCGAAGAGGAGCCGCCGCACAACGAATTTACCCATAAGCTGTGCGCCCGCTGGGAGCAGATCGCCTGCGGGGCGCAGAGCGAGCAGACCCGTGTTTGCCTGCTGCGCACCGGCGTAGTGCTGGCGCCGAAAGGCGGGATTCTGGCGAAGATGCTGCCGGTGTTTAAGCTGGGTCTCGGCGGCCCGATGGGCAATGGTCGTCAGTATCTGGCGTGGATCCATATCGACGATATGGTGAATGGTATTCTCTGGCTGCTGGATAACGATCTGCGCGGCTCGTTCAATATGGTCTCCCCCTACCCGGTTCGCAACGAGCAGTTCGCCCATGCCCTGGGGCATGCGGTACATCGCCCGGCCGTGGTTCGCGCTCCGGCCTCCGCTATCCGCCTGCTGATGGGAGAATCCTCGGTGCTGGTGCTGGGCGGTCAGCGCGCGCTGCCGAAGCGTCTGGAGGCGGCCGGGTTTGCCTTCAGATGGTACGACTTAGAAGAAGCCCTGGGAGATGTGGTAGGTTAAATCTACCCCATCGGCTGTGTTAAATTGGTCCGCCCGTTCTCATAGTAAGGCGTTACGATGGCCACAATTACCACTCCCAGGCTGACACTTTCCCCTTTTGAGCCCGCTGACTGGCCCTTCTTCCTGCGGCTTCGCGAATCGCCTGAAATCATGCGCTATATGGCCGCTATTGCCGCAGAAAAAGAGACCCGTCGCCTGTTTGCTGCCCGCCTGACGGCTCCGCACACCTTTGTCATTCGAGCCCACGATGACGACACCCCGCTGGGGGATATTGGGCTGCAAATCAGCGCTACGTATCCTGAAGAAGCCGATATTGGTTATACGGTGATCGCCGCCGCGCAGGGCCGGGGCATTGCCAGCGAGGCGCTGCAGGCCGTTTGTGAATATGCTTTTATTCGGGTGGGCGTACAGGCGGTTAACGCGTATGTGCTGGCGGATAATGGTGGTTCGGTGCGGGTGTTAGAAAAAGCGGGCTTTGTGCGTACCCAGGTGCTGGAACAGGCGTATGAGATTAACGGCGTGCGGTATGACGACTGGGTGTACCGGCTGGAGTCTGGTGCGGCCTGAATGCCGGGCGGCACTGCGTTTGCCCGGCCTACCAAAACTGTAGGCCCGGTAAGCGTAGCGCCACCGGGCAAAAAACTACTTCAACGATCCCTTCAGGAACTGCTGCAGGCGTGGACTCTTCGGGTTCGCCAGCACCTCATCCGGGTGTCCCTGCTCTTCGATTACGCCCTGATGCAGGAAAATAACGTGGTTGGAGACGTTACGGGCGAAGCCCATCTCGTGAGTCACCACCACCATCGTTTTCCCCTCTTCGGCCAACTGCTGCATGATGCGCAGCACTTCGCCTACCAGCTCAGGATCGAGCGCGGAGGTGGGTTCGTCGAACAGCAGCACTTCCGGCTCCATCGCCAGCGCACGGGCGATAGAGACACGCTGCTGCTGACCGCCGGAGAGATGCACCGGATACTTAATCTGCTGGCGCGCGTCGATACCCACCTTCGCCAGGTATTTCTCCGCACGGGCACGGGCTTCCTGCTTGCTTAAGCCCAGCACCTGCACTGGCGCTTCCATCACGTTCTCCAGCACCGTCATGTGGCTCCAGAGGTTGAAGTGCTGGAACACCATCGTCAGTCGGGTACGCAACATCCGCAGCTGGTGCTTGTCCGCTACCTTCAGCTGACCGTCTTTGTCCTGCACCAGGTTGATGTTCTCGCCGCTGACCACAATCTTGCCGGCGCTCGGTTTTTCGAGGAAGTTGATGCAGCGCAGGAAGGTACTTTTACCGGAACCTGACGAGCCGATAATACTGATCACATCGCCCGCATTTGCCTGCAGCGACACCCCTTTCAGCACTTCATGTTCGCCGTAGCGTTTGTGCAAATCGATAACGTTTAATTTGTTCTCAGCCATCTTAATTCTCAGTGCGTCGAAGGTTTGACATGCTGCAACCAGCGTTTTTCCGCTTTGCGGAACAGGCTAATCAGGACGTAAGAAATGATTAAATAGAGCACCGCCGCGATGCCGAAGGCGGTAAACGGCTGATAGGTCGCCGAGTTAATGTCGCGGGCGATTTTCAGCAGATCCGGCACGGTGGCGGTAAAGGCCAGCGCGGTGGAGTGCAGCATTAATATCACTTCGTTGCTGTAGGCAGGCAGCGCAATGCGCAGCGCCGACGGCAGGATAATGCAGCGGTAGAGCTTCACGGAAGAGAAGCCGTAGGCCCGCGCCGCCTCAATTTCACCGTGTGGCACGGAGCGGATCGCCCCGGCAAAGATCTCGGTGGTATAGGCGCAGGTGTTCAGCGTTAGCGCCAGCACGGTACAGTTCAGCCCGCTGCGGAAGAACGCGTTCAGCATCTCGGTGCCTTTGACGATCTCCAGCGTGTACATCCCGGAGTAGAAGACCAGCAGCTGCACATACAGCGGCGTCCCACGGAAAATATAGGTAAACAGCCAGATGGGGAAGCGGATGTAGTTATTGCTGGAGACGCGACCAATGGCGAGAAACACCGCCAGAATGCCACCCATCACCACGGAAGAAATCAGCAGCCAGAGGGTGATCGCCACACCGGTAAAGCGGTATCCGTCGGTCCACAGCAGCGATTTCCAGTATTCCTGAATAATCTCGATCACAGGTCAGCCCTCTTCACACCCACGGAGTAGCGACGCTCGAGCAGCAGCAGCACACCATTGGAAACGGTGGTAAACACCAGATAAATCACCCCGCACACGATGGCGAAATAGAACGGTTCCCAGGTGCTTTTACCCGCCAGCTGCGTGGCCTTCACCACATCCTCCAGCCCCAGTAACGAGACCAGCGCCGTCGCTTTAAGGATAACCTGCCAGTTGTTGCCGATGCCCGGCAGCGCAAAGCGCATCATGGCCGGAAACATAATCCGGCGGAAGGTTTGAGAGGAGGTAAAACCGAAGGCCGTGGCCGCTTCGATATGCCCTTTCGGCACGGCGATATAGGCGCCACGGAAGGTTTCCGTAAAGTAGGCCCCGTAGATAAAGCCCAGGGTGATGATACCGGCCACCATAGGATCGATATCAATCTGTGCCATACCGATGGCATCCGTCAGGCCGTTAAGGGCGATTTGCAGACCGTAGAAGATCAGCAGCATCAGCACCAGGTCAGGCACACCGCGGATCAGGGTGGTATAGCCTTCAAACAGCAGAGCCAGCGCCCGATTGGTCGAAAGCTTCGCGCCCGCGCCCGCCAGGCCTATTAACACCGCCAGCACTACCGAACTGAGAGCCAGTTCAAGGGTGACGAGTGCGCCTTGTAAAATTACGCCAGAAAATCCGTACAGCATACCGCCTGCCCTGTCGTGTCGTGAGTGGTGACGCCGTGTCTTTTCCCCTCCCCTAACGGGAGGGGTCGCACGTTATTGAGTGGGGCGTTTAGCCACCGTAGACATCAAAGTCGAAGTATTTCTTCGCCAGTTTTTCGTAAGTCCCGTCCGCACGCATCTCGGCAAAGGCTTTATTCAGCGCTTCACGCAGTTCGTTGTCCTCTTTACGCAGCCCCATACCGGTGCCCACGCCAAAGAGTTTTTCGTCCTTAATGGACGGACCGCCGAACTTATACTCTTTCCCGACAGGCTGCTTCAGGAAGCCTTCGCTGGCGGCAACTTCGTCCTGGAAAGCGGCGTCGATACGGCCCGCAGTCAGGTCAGCGTAGATATTCTCCTGGCCCTGATAAGAGACGATTTCGATCCCTTTCGGTGCCCAGTGCTCGTTACCAAAGGTCTCCTGGGTGGTGCCCTGCAGCACGCCCACACGTTTACCTTTCAGTGACTCCAGGGTTGGCTGGATATCAGAGGATTTTGCCACCACCAGACGGGAATCCGCTGCATAAAGTTTGTCAGTAAAGGCAATCTCCTGCTGGCGTTTTTCGGTGATGGAGAGAGAAGACATAATGGCGTCGATTTTTTTCGCTTTCAGCGAAGGGATCAGCGCATCCAGTGGGTTTTCAACGAAGGTACACTCTGTTTTGATACGTTTGCACAGCTCTTTCGCCAAATCGATATCAAATCCTACCAGTTCACCCTGCGCATTCTTCGATTCGAAGGGTGCATAAGTCGGGTCAGTACCAATACGTACTTTTTGCGGAATTGCTGCGAATGCCGCAGTAGCGCTGGAAAATGCCAGAGCCAGAGAAAGTGACAACACCAGTTTTTTCATATCTATCCTCAACAGACTGTCTTCTTACGGGATTTTAACGCCGACGGGGGTGCTCTTAATGTGCCATTAATCGCCGCGGCAAGGCAAAAGATTATGCCCCGCGCGCGCGAAAAAGTGCATTGCGAGTGCTTAACTATTCACTTTATAACCAACCCGGCACAGGATTTGCACCGTTGTGGTTCGCAATTGTTGCCTGCGCACCATAACAGGGAACCATTATGGTGCGCACCCGTCAGTAACGGTTAGTCGCCGTAGACATTGAAGTCGAAGTATTTCTTCGCCAGTTTGTCGTAGGTGCCGTCTTTACGCAATTCGGTAAAGGCTTTATCAAATGCCGCTTTCAGCTCGACATCGTCCTTACGCAGGCCGATCCCGGTACCGTCACCAAAGTATTTTTTGTCTTTGACCGACGGACCCGCAAAGACAAACTCTTTCCCTGCCGGTTGTTTCAGGAAGCCTTCGCTCGCCGCGACTTCATCCTGGAAAGCGGCATCCAGACGCCCTGCCGCCAGATCGGAATAGATTAAATCCTGGTTCTGGTAGGCCACCACATCGACGCCTTTTTCACGCCAGTTGGCATTGGCAAAGCCTTCCTGGGTGGAGCCCTGCAGGACACCAACGTGCTTACCTTTCAGCGAATCAATGGTCGGCTGGATCGGCGAGCCCTTCGCCGCAATCAGGCGTGAATCTGCTGCGTACAGTTTTTCAGAAAAGGCGATCTCCTGCTGACGCTTCTCGGTAATGGAGAGCGAGGAGATAATCGCGTCGATTTTCTTGGCTTTCAGGGAGGGGATCAGCGCATCAAAGTCGCTGCCCACCCAGGTGCATTTCACGGACATGCGTTTGCACATCTCATTCCCCAGGTCGATATCAAACCCGACAAAGTCACCTTTCGCATCTTTCGATGAGAACGGCGCATAGGTCGCGTCAGTACCGATACGTACGGTCTGTGGGAGCGCCGCATAGCTGCTTGCCGCTGCGCTTAATCCCACCAGCAAAGACAGAGCCAGAACCGTCTTCTTCATACATTACCCTCAAGTGTCGTGATTTTATTTTGTAATAGATGATGTTGTGTGTTGTTGCAGGCGATCCCTTGCAGGTCTTATGCCAGATTGCAATTAGTGCAAAATTACGGCGTTAAATATGTTAACGAAAGGTTGCAAGATTGCCTTAATGGTGAAAGATAGCAGGTCTGCCAAACGAACCGCAGTGGGAAGAAAGGAAAAAAGGAATTAAATGTTGAGGATATGATCGCGGTTGCAGAATTGCCCTGAAACAGGGCACGTTGCGCTGACCTGCCCCAGAGCAGGACACCTTTGCCGTCAGACGCCCTGCCAGCGGGCAAAGAGATCGTCCGGCAGTTCAATATCGAACTGGTCAATCACCCGGTTCACGGTTTGATTAATGACGTCATCAAGGCTTTGCGGGCGGTGGTAGAACGCCGGGACCGGCGGCATGATCACCGCCCCCAGTTCGGCAGCCTGGGTCATCAGCCGCAGGTGGCCCAGATGGAGCGGGGTTTCACGCACGCAGAGCACCAGCGGGCGGCGCTCTTTCAGCACGACGTCGGCGGCGCGGGTCACCAGGGTATCGGTATAGCTGTTGACGATGCCGGAGAGGGTTTTGATGGAACAGGGCAGGATCACCATCCCCGCGGTCTTAAACGACCCGGAGGAGATGCTGGCGGCGATATCGCGGGCATCGTGCACCATATCGGCCAACGCCTGAACGTCACGCAGGGAGTAATCGGTTTCGAGGGAGAGGGTCTGACGCGCGGCCTGGCTCATCACCAGATGGGTTTCAACGTCAGCGACGTCGCGTAATACCTGCAGCAAACGGACACCGTAAATCGCGCCGCTGGCCCCTGAGAGCCCTACTATCAATCGTTTCATATTATCGCCCTTACTGTAACAGGGCAGACTGTGCAGGATTTTGGCGGGAGTTGCAAGCGAGGGCGGACGCCCTCGCCTGTGATAAGGATTAACCTTCGTTGTGCATCTCTAAGCTTTCGAGATCGTTCGCCATCTGCACGGCTTTCGCATCGTCGTTACGCAGAGAGTCGAGGTAATCAAGATACTGCTGATCCACATCTTTGGTGACGTAGATACCGTTAAACACCGAGCACTCAAACTGCTGAATATCCGGGTTCTCGGCGCGCACCGCGTCGATCAGATCATTCAGATCCTGGAAAATCAGGCCATCGGCGCCGATGATCTGGCGGATCTCGTCCACTTCACGACCGTGAGCAATCAGCTCGTTGGCGGTCGGCATGTCGATGCCGTACACGTTCGGGAAGCGAATTTCCGGTGCCGCAGAGGCCAGGTAGACCTTCTTCGCACCCGCTTCACGAGCCATCTCGATAATCTGCTCTGAGGTGGTGCCACGCACGATGGAATCATCCACCAGCAGGACGTTCTTGTCGCGGAACTCAGCGCGGTTAGCGTTCAGCTTGCGGCGTACCGATTTGCGGCGCAGATGCTGGCCTGGCATGATGAAGGTACGGCCAACGTAGCGGTTTTTCACAAAGCCCTGACGGTACGGTTTACCCAGGATACGCGCCATCTCCAGTGCGATATCGCAGGAAGTTTCCGGGATTGGGATAACCACGTCGATGTCCAGATCTTCCCACTCACGAGCAATCTTCTCGCCGAGCTTAGTACCCATATTCACACGGGCGCTGTAGACGGAGATCTTGTCGATGAAGGAGTCCGGACGGGCAAAGTAGACGTACTCGAACAGGCACGGATTAGTGACCGGGTTTTCCGCGCACTGGCGGGTAAACAGCTGGCCTTTCTCAGTGATGTAGACCGCTTCGCCCGGGGCAACGTCGCGCAGGAACTCAAAGCCCAGGGTGTCCAGGGCCACGCTTTCGGAGGCCACCATATACTCGGTGCGGCCATCGCCAATATCGCGTTTACCCAGCACCAGCGGACGAATACCGTTAGGATCGCGGAACGCGACCATACCGTGGCCGATAATCATCGCCACGCAGGCATAAGCCCCGCGAATCAGACGATTCGTCGCCGCCACGGCAGCAAAAATGTTGTCAGCTTCCAGCGGATAGTGACGGAAATTATCCAGTTCGCTGGCAAAGACGTTAAGCAGAATTTCAGAATCAGAAGTGGTGTTAATGTGGCGACGCTTCTCTTCAAACAGCTTTTTACGCAGCTCGTGGGCATTGGTCAGGTTGCCGTTGTGGGCAAGCGTGATGCCATACGGAGAGTTAACGTAGAAAGGCTGCGCTTCAGAGGCGCTGGAACTGCCTGCGGTAGGGTAACGAACGTGACCAATACCCATGTTACCCTGCAGACGCTGCATATGGCGGGCTTCAAACACATCGTTTACCAGGCCGTTGGCCTTACGTAAACGGAAGCAGTTGTGTGCATCAATGGTGATGATACCCGCAGCATCCTGCCCACGGTGCTGAAGCACCGATAATGCGTCATAAATAGACTGGTTTACCGGCATGAAACCGGCGATACCGACAATACCGCACATTCGTCATTTCCTCGTTAAGCCACATCTCAGGGTTTATGCCCTGGGCAAAAAACTCGACGAGCTTTGCAGATAGTCGAAGAACAATCTGATGATGAAGCTGAACTGCGGGATCAGCTGCGACTTCTGCCAGTCTTCACTTTTTGAAAACCCGGTAAAGGTATCAAGGAAGAACAGTATCGCGGCTACAATCAACGCTCCTCGCAATGCACCGAAACAGATCCCGAGCACCCTGTCCGTTCCTGACAAACCGGTTTTCTCAACCAGCTGGCCAATCACGAAGTTAACAATGGCGCCTACAATCAGCGTCGCGATAAACAGCACCGCGATGGCGATTCCGTTTCGGACCAGTTCATCTTCAAAGCCCGTGAACCAGACAGACAGGTAAGTGTAGTAATGACTGGCAACAAAGAAGGCACAGCCCCAGGTTACCAGCGATAACGCTTCACGAACAAAGCCACGGATCAGGCTAACCAGACAGGAAAAACCTATCACCGCAATGATGGCGTAATCAATCCAGACCATATACGTCCCACGATTAAACGCCCTGTCATCCAGTTCGGGGCGAATTCTAACAGAAAAAGAAAACGTTTGCGTAGGGATTTCCTTCCCGCGCGTAAATAAAAAAAGCGCTGAAAAAATATTCAGCGCCCCAGGCGGGTTACCTTCTCAGGCAATCTGCTACGCCTGTTTTTTAGTCAGCGAAAAACTCAGTTCACGCTGTAGTTCATCACTACGCCGCTCAGACCGGAGAGTTGATTCAGCTCGCCAAGCGACCCCTTCAGCTTATCTCTCGATGCATCCGGGCCGACGAGAATACGGGTGATTTTACCCTGTACCGGCGTCGTTGGTGAAGTGTAAACGCGATAGCCCGCGCCACGGAGTTTAGCCACCACCTCGTTGACCTTGTCGGCATTTTTCAACGCGCCGAGCTGCACGACATAGGCTTTACCGGTTGGCGCAGGTTTCTCTTCTGCTGCCGGTTTGGCCGGTGGAGTTTCCGTCGCCGCCGCCAGCTGCTGGCTGGTGTTATCGCGCTGCGGTTTCGGCTTCTCAACCGGTTTCGGTTTTTGCACCGGTTTTGGCGCATATTGCTCCACCGGCGCCGGATCCAGTTCGTTGTTATTTCCGGTCGCGAGACGCGTAGGGTCTAAGGACGGTGCCGCGGCATCGCCCGCCTGCACCTCTTCAGCCGCGCCTTCAGGCGGTTGAGCAGGTAACGCCTGCGTCGCCGCCGGCAGCATATCCGGCTCATCCCGGTCGCCAGGTTTCGGCACCAGCGGGATCGCCGCAAACTCATCCTGATAATGTTTTTTCTGTCCATCAAGCAGCCCGGGGAGAATAATCACCCCCAGCGCCACCAGCACAATGGTGCCTGCTAAACGGTTCTGAAACTTACTTGCCACCGGTTCTCCCCGCATCCATTACGTCCATGACATGTGCCACCGTGTGGAATGATCCACACACCAGCACGGTATCTTCTGGTCTGGCATCTGCCATCGCCGCACGCCATGCCAGCTCGACGCTGGCAAAGCTCTGGCCCTCGCCGAGATGTTCCCTCAGCTGTTCAGCCGTCGCCCCGCGTGGGCCTTCCAGAGGTGCACAATACCAGCTATCGACCACCGTCTCCATGCAGGCCAGCGTGCCGCCAATATCTTTATCATGAAGCATACCGATAACCGCCAGTACGCGCCCGTTTTTTGGCAATGATTTGAGACGTCCGGCGAGGTAAGCCGCGGCATGGGGGTTATGCGCCACATCCAGAATCAGACGCGGTGATTCGCTGACAATCTGAAAACGCCCGGCAAGGATTGCCTGCTGAATGCCGTCGCGAATGGCTTGCTCGTTCACCGTCAGACCGCTGGCGCGCAGGGCGGCCAGCGCCGTGGCGGCGTTCGGCTGCGGCACCTGCGGCAGCGGCAGGTTGTCCAGCCCGCCTCTGGCATCTTCAAAGCGCCAGCCGCTCTCCGTCACGCTATAGCGCCAGTCGACGTCACGACGCTGCAATAGCGCCCCTTTCTCGCGGGCCACATCAGCGATGGTGTGCGGCATATCGGGCTCGCCGACAATCGCCGGTTTACCGGCGCGGAAAATGCCGGCTTTCTCACGGCCAATACTTTCGCGATCGGGCCCCAGCCAGTCGGTATGATCCAGCGCGATGCTGGTGACCACCGCCACGTCCGGATCCACGATGTTAGTGGCGTCCAGCCGCCCGCCTAACCCGACCTCGAGGATCACCACGTCCAGCTGCGCCTGCTTAAACAGCCACAGCGCCGACAGCGTGCCGTATTCGAAATAGGTCAGCGACGTGTCGCCACGCGCGGCTTCGATCTCTGCGAACGAGGCGGTATGGGCCGATTCAGCAAGTTCTGTGTTCTGTACCCGCACGCGCTCGGTGTAACGCACCAGATGGGGCGAACTGTAGACACCCACTTTGTAGCCCGCCGCCATCAGCATGGATTCCAGCGTGCGGCAGGTGGTGCCCTTGCCGTTGGTGCCCGCCACCGTGAAGACAAAAGGAGCCGGTTTCAGAACGTCAAGGCGCGCCGCTACCTGGCTGACGCGCTCAAGTCCCATGTCGATGGCTTTACTGTGCAGGTTTTCCAGATAAGAAAGCCACGCGGCCAGGGGCGACGTGGCTTGGGGAAGAGTGATATTTTCCATGTTGCGCGCTTTTCAGTTACGGTTAGAAAGCAAAAGGGCAGCGCCATTGGCCCTGCCCTTTTCAGTTATCAGGCCTCGGGTTCCTGATCCGGTACTACCACGCCTTCGCGCGGCTCATCCGGGCTCGGCGACGGCAGATTCATCAGCTTCGCCAGAACGCTTGCCAGTTTCAGGCGCATTTCCGGACGGCGAACGATCATGTCGATAGCGCCTTTCTCGATAAGGAACTCACTGCGCTGGAAGCCCGGCGGCAGTTTCTCACGAACCGTTTGTTCGATAACACGCGGGCCGGCAAAGCCGATCAGCGCTTTCGGTTCAGCGATGTTCAGATCGCCCAGCATCGCAAAGCTTGCCGATACGCCGCCCATGGTCGGGTCGGTCAGTACGGAGATGTACGGCAGACCGCGTTCCTGCATTTTCGCCAGCGCTGCGGAGGTTTTCGCCATCTGCATCAGCGACATCAGCGCTTCCTGCATACGGGCACCACCGGAGGCGGAGAAGCAGATCAGCGGACAGTTGTCCTCCAGCGCCTGCTCTACCGCGCGCACGAAGCGCGCGCCGACCACAGAACCCATTGAGCCACCCATAAAGGAGAACTCAAACGCTGCCGCGACAACCGGCATCTCGTGCAGGGTGCCTTTCATTACGATCAGGGCGTCTTTCTCGCCGGTCTCTTTCTGTGCAGAGGCCAGACGGTCTTTGTATTTTTTGGAGTCGCGGAACTTCAGCACATCTTTCGGCTCAAGCTCGCTGCCCAGTTCAACCAGAGAACCTTCATCCAACAGGCTATGCAGGCGGTTACGCGCCGACATACGCATGTGGTGATCGCACTTCGGACAAACTTCCAGATTACGCTCCAGCTCGGCACGGTACAGGACCTGGCCACAGCTGTCACATTTGGTCCACACCCCTTCAGGAATACTCGCTTTGCGGGTTGGGGTGATGTTGCTTTTAATTCGTTCAATCCAGCTCATTGATAACCTTTCTGCCTGAACCAGGTTTGCTGTAAGGGGCGCATAATGCCATTTTTGCCCCCGACAGACCATGAATGTTGCACATTAAAACATAACAGCCCGAAACTTTGGATAAAAAAGTGGTCGAACCGCCGTCGTGCTTTTATTTTGCCTGTTTTGCCGCCGCGCGCCGGTGACGAATAATTTCGATCACGCCCGGCAGAATGGAGACCACAATAATCCCTACGATCAGTAACTTGAGGTTTTCCTGAATCATGGGAAGGGTACCGAAGAAATAGCCCGCGTAGGTAAAGCTGAGTACCCATAACAGCGCACCCGTCACGTTATAAAGCGCAAACTGACGGTACGACATATGACCCATACCCGCAACAAAGGGGGCAAAGGTTCTGACGATGGGCACAAAGCGCGCGAGGATAATGGTTTTACCGCCGTGCTTCTCATAAAACGTATGGGTTTTATCCAGATAGCTGCGACGGAAAATCTTCGAGTCCGGGTTACTGAACAACCGGTCGCCAAATAGCCGACCAATAGTGTAGTTCACCGCATCGCCAAGGATCGCGGCGATAAGCATCAGGACCACCATCAGGTGAACGTTGATGTCGTTGGTTTCGAGGGAGGCCAGCGCCCCCGCCACGAACAGCAGCGAATCGCCCGGTAAAAACGGGGTTACCACCAGCCCGGTTTCACAAAACAGGATCAGGAACAGAATGGCATACACCCAGACGCCATAATCAGCAACCAGCTCGGCCAGGTGAACATCAATATGCAGAATAAAATCAATTACAAAGCGAATAAAATCCATATTGTCTAAACCTTTATTGCACGGCTATCAGTCCGCTAAAAACAGCGGGCCCATTGGCGGTTTTGGAAGGTCAAAACGATCCGGGTAATCGACCGAGACCAGATAGAGCCCTTCCGCTCTCGCCGTTGCTGCTGCCAGGGTTCTGTCCTTCGCTGCCAGCAACTCTGCAATCCAGCTCTCCGGCTGGTGTCCGGCGCCCACTTCCATCAGGCTGCCAACAATATTCCGCACCATATGATGTACAAAGGCATTGGCTTTGATATCAACCACCACATACGCACCATACCGGCTGACGTTAATGTGCATCACGTTGCGCCACGGCGTGCGCGACTGGCACTGAACCGCGCGAAACGAGGTAAAGTCGTTTTCGCCAATCAGCGCCTGCGCCGCGCGTTGCATACGCTCGGCATCCAGCGGCGCGTAAAAATGCGTTACGCCCTGGCCCAATACAGCCGGACGCAGGCGCTGGTTATAGATGATATAGCGGTAGCGGCGCGCGGTGGCGCTGAATCGCGCGTGAAAATCATCGGGCACAGTTTTGACCCAACGCACCGCGATGTCTCCAGGTAAATTCGCATTTACCCCCAGCGTCCAGGCCGCGTCTTTACGCACCGCAGTGGTTTCAAAGTGAACTACCTGCCCGGTACCATGGACACCGGCGTCGGTACGTCCCGCGCACAGGACATTGATGGGCTCATTCGCCACCTGAGAGAGCGCTTTCTCCAGCTTCTCCTGGACGCTGCGCACCTCATTCTGTCGCTGCCAGCCATAATATTTACTGCCATCGTACTCAATCCCGAGGGCAATTTTATGGACCGGCTTTTGTTCCACTTCTGACATCAGTACAGATACTCCTGCACCAGTTTCTCAGCGACTTTTACCGCCATCAGCGCGCCGCCGAAGCGGACGTTATCGGCCACCGACCAGAACTGGATCTGCTCCGGCATGCCATAATCGTTACGCACACAGCCGATGGAGAGACGGGCGTTGCCCGTTGCGTCACCCACCTGGGTCGGGAACTCGCTTTCTTCAGACAGCTCGATCTCCTCGACGCGGGCAAAGGCGTCGCGCGCCTCTTCCGCCGCCAGCGGGCGCATGGCTTCAAAGCTCACCATCTGGGCATGGCCGTAAAACACCGGCGACTGCACGCAGTTGGCGGAAATCATCAGCCCCTCATCCTGCAGGATCTTGCGGACCTGATCGACGATCTGGCGCTCTTCACGCACGCTGCCTTCGCGATCCGGCAGCAGTGGCAGCATGTTGAAGGCCAGCTGACGACCAAAGAAATCCTCTTCATCCACCGGAATACCGTTCAGCAGCTTCGCACTCTGCCCGGCCAGCGCATCCACCGCTTTTTTACCGTGGGCAGAGGCCGACAGCAGGCTGGTCACGGTGATGCGGGATAAGCCGCCGTCATCGATCAGCGGTTTCAGGGCGGTCAGCAGCTGGCTGGTGAGGCTGTCCGGGACGGCGATGATATTACGGTTACGGTAGTCGGCCAGCACGAACGGGTTGACGTCCGGCACCACCAGCGGCACGTCCGGCTCAAGGGCGAACAGGCCGCTGGAATCAATCACCAGACAGCCCGCGTTGGTGGCTTCTTCAATATAGGTTGCGGAGGCTTCAGCCCCGGCGACGAAAAAGGCAAGCTGCGCCTGAGTCCAGTCAAATTCAGCCGCATCCTGCACGCGTACCGATTTGCCCTCATAACGCAGATGTTCACCTGCGCTCTCATTACGCGCCAGGGCAAAGATCTCCCCCACCGGGAACTGACGCTCAGCAAGGGTTTCGAGCAGGGCTTCGCCCACGGCGCCCGTTGCGCCCAGTATGGCAATGTTCCAGCCTTCAGACATGGTGGTTTACTCCAGAAATAAAAAAGCGTCCCCGGCGGGTTATCCGCCAGGGAGCATTAAGAAGACATTAACGTACCGGGTGATGAGTGGCGTTGAAGCCCAGCTTATGCAGCAGGGATGCCGCCGCAGCGTCATCACACATCACATACAGGGAAGACCATTCCCGGCGTTCCACATAGTGCTTGCGCAGCTTGTCGAACTCACCCGGCATACCCGCTACTTTTCGCAGCAGCGCGTCATCGCGGCGCACATCATACACTAAATGCACCAGCCTTTTCAGTGTTGCCTGATCCAGCGGGCCATGCAGGGTAATGCGGCCAAAATCCGGCGTCGGCAGCAGGGTATCCAGCGCCACCTGCTGCGATTTGCCAATAAAGGTGCTGTAGGCCTCGAACACCTGAGTGGTGCCGCGTGCTTTGCCTTCCAGGGTGTAGCCCGCGATGTGCGCGGTGCCAATATCCACTTTATTCAGCAGGGCCACGTTGAGATCCGGCTCCGGCTCCCAGACATCCAGCACCACGCTGAGATCCTGACCGGCATCCAAACGCTTCAGCAGCGCGGCGTTATCCACCACAGGGCCACGACAGGCGTTGATCAGAATAGCGCCCGGCTTCAGGCGGCTAATCAGCGCCTCATCCGCCAGATGCAGAGATTTATAGGGCCCGTCTTTAAACAGCGGCGTATGGAAGGTGAGCACGTCACATTCGGCCACCAGCTCGTCCAGGCTGCGGAAATCGCCCTCATCGCCACGGTCGGCACGCGGGGGATCGCACAGCAGCGTGCGGATACCTAACGCCTCGAGGCGCTTTTGCAGGCGACTGCCGACGTTACCCACCCCGACGATACCGACGGTGCGATCGGCGAGGGTAAACCCGTCACGCTCGGCCAGCATCAGCAGGGAAGAGAAAACATACTCCACGACCGCGATGGCGTTACAGCCCGGCGCGGCGGAAAAACCGATCCCTGCCTGCTTCAGCCACGCGTCATCCACATGATCGGTTCCCGCGGTTGCCGTACCGACAAATTTCACCCCTTTGCCAGACAGCAGCGCCTCATTCACTTTGGTCACTGAGCGCACCATCAGCGCGTCGGCATCATCCAGCTCAGCGAGCGGGATCGGGCGTCCGGGAACGGCCTTAACCTCACCCAGGCGGCTGAACAGCTCGCGGGCGTAAGGCATATTTTCATCAACGAGGATTTTCACGTCTGAGTACCTGTTTGAGAGGAAGTTAACCGGTCAAGTGTGCCATAATCTGGCCGCCAGGCATATACGTAACCTGGTTTACGCTGAGTAACGACTTTAAGGATTTTTTGACGATGCAGCCCATTTCAGGTACGCCGCCGCAACCTCCGGGTGACGGCCCGCGTCCGTCTCATGTCGCAGGCGAACAGCCCCTCTCCACACAGCAGCGCACCGTACTGGAACGCCTGATCACCCGGCTGATTGCCCTGACGTCGCAGCAAAATGCGGAGGTATGGGCCGGGGTCAAACACGATCTGGGCCTGAAGAGCGATGCGCCTATGCTGTCGCGCCACTTCCCTGCGGCTGAGCAAAACCTGAACCAGCGCCTGAATACCGCGCAGCAGAACCACACCACCCGACAGATGGTCTCGCAGCTGACGGAGCTGTTAAGCCAGGGGAATAACCGCCAGGCGGTCAGCGATTTTATTCGCCAGCAGTATGGCCAGACGGCGCTGAGCCAGCTGACGCCCGACCAGTTGAAGACGGTGCTGACCCTGCTGCAAAATAATCAGCTCGCTATTCCACAGCCACAGCAGCGTCAGGCCACCGAACGCCCACTGCTGCCAGCCGAACACAATACGCTCAAGCAGATGGTGACCAAACTCGCCGCCGCCACGGGCGAGCCGACCAAACTGATCTGGCAGTCGATGCTGGAGCTGTCGGGCGTGAAGGCGGGAGAGTTAATTCCGGCCAGACAGTTTACCCATCTTGCCACCTGGCTGCAGGCTCGCCAGACCCTGAGCACCCAGACCGCGCCAACGCTGCACAGCCTGCAGGCGGCGCTGAAACAGCCGCTGGAAACCCGGGAGTGGGACAGCATTCAGGATTATGCCCGCCAGAACTGGCAGGCGACGCCGCAGACGGTGCTGACCACCGCCCAGGTGCAGGATCTGTTGAATCAGATCTTTATTCGCCGTAGCGAGCGAGAAGCGGGTGTGCCGGAGGCGCGAAACATTCAGCCAATCTACAGCCCGCTGTTTGCCCCGGTCGTGGAGACGTTCAAAACCCTGTCTGCCCGCCCCGGGCTGATGTTAATTGCGTTAATCATTGCGCTGGCGATTTTCTGGCTGGTGGCGTGATATTTTGCCGGGTGGCGGCTTCGCCTTACCCGGCCTACGGTTCTTGTAGGCCCGGTAAGCGTGTAGCGCCACCGGGCAAGAAGCTAAGCCCTGCGAAACGCCACTAAGGTGACGACAATCCCCACCACCGCAGAAACCGCCCCCGCGAGGAACACCGACGGATAGCCAAACGAGGTGGCTAACAGCCCTGCCAGCGGCCCGGTTACCCCGTATGAGATATCCTGAAATGCGGCATAACCGCCCAGCGCCGTTCCGCGTACCTGTGGAGCGACACGTTTAACCACCTCGACACCGAGTGCCGGGAAGATCAGCGAACAGCCGCAGCCGGTGAGAGCTGCGCCCAGCAGGGCGACCGGCTCGGTGGGGGCCTGCCAGAGCAGCACCAGGCCAAGGGTTTCAATCACCAGCGACGCCACCGCCACCTTCACGCCGCCATAACGATCCGGCATCCAGCCGAACAGCACCCGCATCAGGACAAACGCACCGCCAAAGGCGGTGAGCGTAAACCCGGCCATCGCCCAGCCGCGGCTCATAAAGTACAGCGAGACGAAGGTTCCAATCACTGCAAAACCTACGCCCTGCAGCGCAAGCCCCAGCCCAGGCTGCCAGATTTGCCCCACCACGCTCCACAGGGAGGGACGTTCGCCTTTATGAGCCGGCACGTTGCGCACCGTGCCGTTAAACGCCCATGCCAGCAGCGGCAATACCATCGTGGTAGCAGCCAACGCCGCAAAGCCAAACTGACTGTTAATGAGCAGACCCAGCGGAGCACCTGCCGCCAGCGCACCGTAGATGGCCATCCCGTTCCAGGACATCACCTTGCCGGAACGTGCGGGCCCGACCAGCCCCATTCCCCAGGTCAGGGTCCCGGTCAGGAGCTGACTTTCACCAAAGCCGAGAATTAAGCGCCCCACCACCAGCAGCGCGAATTTATACGCAACATCCACCGGCAACAGCGCGGCCAGTAGCCATGCACCGCCCGCCAGTCCGCAGGCAAACATGCCCTGCAGCGCCGAGCGTTTTGCGCCATGTTGATCCGCCAGACGTCCGGCGTAGCCGCGGGTTAACACCGTGGCTAAAAACTGAATACCCACGGCGATGCCGACCATGGTATTGCCATAGCCCAGCTCCTGATGAACAAACAGCGGGATCACCGGCAACGGCAGGCCAACGGTCATATAGGTCAGGAATACCGCAAAGGCGATGCTGAACAGGGAGGTATTCCCGGAGGAGGCGTTTTTTTCTGAGGTAACGGCCGTCATGCATAACTCCGATTTCAGGCATAAAAAAGGGAGCCCTCAGGCTCCCTTCTACTATACATTCAAACGCTTATGCTTTCAGCTTACGCATCACCAGCGTGGCGTTGGTGCCGCCGAAACCGAAGCTGTTAGACATCACAGTGTTCAGCTCACGCTCGGTTGGCGCGGTGACGATGTTCAGGCCAGCAGCCTGCTCGTCCAGCTCTTCCACGTTGATGCTTGGGGCGATGAAGCCGTGTTCCAGCATCAGCAGGGAGTAGATCGCTTCCTGCACGCCAGCCGCACCCAGTGAGTGACCGGTCATGGCTTTGGTCGCGGAGATGGCCGGGCTGTTGTCGCCGAACACTTCGCGGATTGCACCCAGCTCTTTCACGTCGCCTACCGGGGTAGAAGTACCGTGGGAGTTCAGGTAGTCGATTGGGGTATCCAGACCGTGCATCGCCATCTTCATGCAGCGCACTGCGCCTTCACCGGATGGGGCAACCATGTCTGCGCCGTCAGAGGTTGCGCCGTAGCCAACGATCTCAGCATAGATGTGTGCGCCACGGGCCAGAGCGTGTTCCAGCTCTTCAACCACCACCATACCGCCGCCGCCTGCAATAACGAAGCCGTCACGGCTCGCATCATAGGTACGGGAGGCTTTTTCTGGCGTTTCGTTGTATTTGGTGGACAGTGCACCCATTGCGTCGAATTCACAGGCCATTTCCCAGCCCAGCTCTTCGCCGCCGCCAGCAAACACGATGTCCTGTTTGCCCAACTGGATCTGCTCTACCGCGTTACCGATACAGTGAGCGGAAGTCGCACAGGCGGAGCTGATGGAGTAGTTTACGCCGTGAATTTTGAACGGCGTAGCGAGGCACGCGGATACCGCTGAGCCCATCGCTTTGGTCACCACGTAAGGACCCACCGCTTTCAGGCCGCGCGGGCTACGCATGGCGTCAGCACCGAAGACCTGCGCTTTTGACGAGCCGCCGGAGCCAGCGATCAGACCCACACGTGGGTTGTTCTGGTAAACCTCTTCGCTCAGGCCTGCATCAGCAATCGCTTCCTGCATGGAGAGGTAGGCGTAGATAGAGGCATCGTTCATGAAACGGACCACTTTGCGATCGATCATGCCCGTGGTGTCCAGTTTGACATTACCCCAGACATGGCTGCGCATGCCAGAATCTTTAAACTCTTCAGAGAAGGTGATCCCGGAGCGTCCTTCTCGCAGAGATGCCAGGACTTCCTGCTGGTTATTACCGATGCTGGAAACGATGCCCAAGCCAGTAATCACTGCACGTTTCATTCAATACCTCTGTAAGTCGCACTATTTTAAGTTTCGAGTCGCACAATAGCGTACACTTGTACGCCGAACAAGTCCGATCAGCCAATTTCTGCGGAAATTTGCACCAACAGAGACACATCGTTAAGATCGCGGCACAGCCTGTCAGACGAGTAACTTACGTGAAACAAAACGCCATACAACCTGCCAACCTCGAATTCAACGCTGAGGGTACACCTGTTTCCCGAGATTTTGATGATGTCTACTTCTCTAATGATAACGGACTGGAAGAGACTCGTTATGTTTTCCTCGATGGAAATCAGCTGAACGCCCGTTTTCCGGCACATCCCCGCGATCTGTTCGTGGTGGCGGAGAGCGGTTTTGGCACCGGCCTGAACTTTCTTACCCTCTGGCAGGCCTTCGATCGCTTCCGTGCGGCCCACCCTGAGGCTACGCTGCAAAGATTACACTTCATCAGTTTTGAGAAATTCCCGTTGGCCGCCGCCGATCTGCGTCTGGCCCATCAGCACTGGCCGGAATTAGCGCCCTGGGCTGAGCAGCTCCAGGCCCAGTGGCCGCTGCCCATCGCGGGCTGCCATCGTCTTCTGCTGGACGGCGGGCGCGTCACGCTCGATATCTGGCTCGGCGATATCAACGACCTCACTGACCGGCTCGATGACTCCCTCAATCAGCAGGTTGACGCCTGGTTCCTCGACGGCTTTGCGCCGGCCAAAAACCCGGATATGTGGAGCCCGCAGCTGTTTGCTGCGATGGCCCGCCTGGCCCGCCCTGGGGCAACGCTCGCCACCTTTACCTGCGCTGGATTTGTGCGTCGTGGCCTGCAGGAAGCCGGCTTCACCATGCAAAAAACCAAAGGCTTTGGCCGTAAGCGCGAAATGCTCGTCGGAGTGATGGAGCAGGATCGCCCCTCCCCTTCCCGCACGCCGTGGTTTGCCCGCACCGCCAGTGACAGCCGGGAAACCGCCGTGGTGGGTGGCGGGATTGCCAGCGCCCTGCTGTCGCTGGCGCTGTTACGCCGTGGCTGGCAGGTGACGCTCTACTGCGCCGACGATGCCCCGGCAACGGGCGCCTCCGGTAATCGTCAGGGGGCGCTCTACCCTCTGCTGAGTGCCCAGGATACGGCGCTGAGCCAGTTTTTCCCGACGGCATTTACCTTCGCCCGTCGTCTGTACGATGCCCTGCCGGTGGCGTTTGATCATGCCTGGTGCGGCGTCACCCAGCTTGGCTGGGATGAGAAGAGCCAGCAGAAAATTAACCAGATGCTCCTTATGGACCTGCCCGAGCAGATCGCCGTAGCGGTTGATGCCCAACAGGTGGCAGAGAGCACCGGAGTGCAGACCGATTGCGGCGGGATCCAGTATCCGCTCGGCGGCTGGCTGTGCCCGGCCCAGCTTACCGCGGCGGTGATTGCCCTGGCGCAAACCCTCGGCCTGCAGGTGCATTACGGCCGCCAGGTTATGTCCCTGGAGCAGACCGATACGCAGTGGAAATTGCACTTTGCCGACGGTGAACAGGCACAGCATGGCAGCCTGGTGCTGGCAAACGGGCATGGCATCAACCAGTTCAGCCAGACCGCACAGCTGCCAGTCTATCCGGTGGGCGGTCAGGTCAGCCATATCCCGGCGGCCCCGCAGCTGAGCCAGCTGCGTCAGGTGCTCTGCTACGACGGCTATCTGACCCCGCAAAACCCGGCCAATGGCCAGCACTGTATCGGCGCCAGCTATCACCGCGGACAGACCGCGCCGCAGTATAGCGACCAAGATCAGCAGCATAACCGTCAGCGACTGATCGACTGTTTCCCCCAGGCGGCATGGGCGCGTGAGGTGGATGTCAGCGCAGGAGAGGCGCGGAACGGTATTCGCTGCGCCACCCGGGATCACCTCCCGATGACCGGGGCGGTACCGGACTATGACGCCACCCTGGCGGCGTATCAGGATTTAGTGAACAACAAAGACCAGGCGGTGAGTGCCCCGGAATTCCGCAATCTGTTTATGCTGGGCGGGCTGGGTTCACGCGGGCTCTGTACGGCGCCGCTGACGGCAGAAGTTCTCGCCGCGCAGATGAGCCACGAGCCGATCCCGCTGGACGCGCATACGCTGGCAGCGCTGAATCCGAACCGGTTATGGGTGAGGAAGTTGTTGAAAGGGAAGATGGTTAAAGCGTAGGCCCGGTAAGCGTAGCGCCACCGGGCGATTCCCGATTAGTTCAGGCTGGCTTTCTGAAACAGGGTTTCCCACATCCCCAGCACTAACGACTGGTCGCGCGGAGAGAGTTCGCCTGCCAGAATGGCTTTTTCCAGGCTGCGGGATACTTCGGCGTGCACCGCCTGTGGTGAATGGTCGTCTCCGGCTTCCAGCTCGGCAACGGCCAGCGTCAGGTGTCCACGCAGATAACCGCTGGCAAACAGCTCATCATCACTGGCGTGCTCAACCATGTCATCAATTAACGCCAGAATGCGTGATTCAAATTCTGCGATCATCTTCTTTCCTCTATTAAAGATCTTCCGGCCACGGGAAGCATTCCGCCGTGATCTCCGGCGTGTGGTAATAATTCTGTAAAGCCTTGATCAAGCGCGCCGGACGTTCCGGGATGCCGTTCTCAAGATAGTCCATCACCTGCGCGTGAACGCGGCGCTGGAAGACAATACGATCTGGCTCAAAGTCACCTTCGAGGTTGTCACAGCTGACGTTGAACGGGAACCCTGCCGCCACGCAGAACAACCATTCCAGCGCCTGGGGTTTCACTTCCACATCTTCAAACTGTCCCTGGGTCGCCGCGTCACGTCCGTCCGGGCAGTACCAGTAGCCAAAGTCCACCAGCTCGCGACGCGCCTTTCCGGCAATACACCAGTGCGATATTTCATGCAAACCACTGGCATAAAAGCCGTGTGCAAAGACGATCCGGTTATACGGAAGCTCAGCATCAGCAGGAAGATAGATCGGTTCGTCGTCGCCTTTAATCAGACGGGTATTAAAATCATCAGCAAAACAGCCGTCGAATATCTCGATCAGCTGTTCATATTTATGCGTACTGTTCATTAGTTCATCCCCAACCAGTGGAGGATCTCCTGTCCGTGGCTGTCATAAAGAAGTTTGGCACTCATGACGGCCGAGACAATGACAATCATCGGACGGATGAGCTGTTGCCCTTTGCTTAATACCAGGCGCGATCCTACCCGTGCGCCCATAAACTGTCCGGCCATCATCACAAAGCCGGTTGCCCAGATCACCTTCCCGCCGATGATAAACAGCAGCAGGCCGCCGAGGTTAGAAGTGGCGTTCAGCACCTTGGCGTGAGCGGTGGATTTGGCGAGGTTAAACCCGGCCAGGGTCACAAAGGCCAGGGCGTAAAACGACCCGGCACCCGGGCCAAAAAAACCATCATAGAAGCCGACGCAGCCTCCCGCGATCAGAGCAAACGGCAGACCGTGCAGGCGGCGCTGGCGATCCTCTTCCCCGAGCTTCGGCATCAGCAAAAAGTAGAGACCAATACAGATGACGAGGATCGGCAAAATCTGGCGCAAGATGTCGGACTGCACATGCTGAACCAGCAGCGCCCCGGAGGTCGACCCGATAAAGGTCATCAGAATATTGAGTTTCTGATCCGCGAGGCTCACCACCTTACGGCGGATAAAATAGATCGACGCGGAGAGCGACCCACCGCAGGCCTGCAGCTTGTTGGTCGCCAGCGCCTGGGCCGGGCTCATCCCCGCCGCCAGCAGCGCCGGAACGGTCAGTAACCCGCCGCCGCCGGCCAGGGCATCAATAAATCCGGCCAGCATGGCGATAAAAAACAGCGCCACCAGCAACAGCGGCGACACCATAAACAACTCGGTAAATTGGTCCATCACAGGGCATGCTCATCCAGTAGCGCCTGGCAGGAAGGCGGCAACGGCGGCGGTGTCTTCTTCACAGGCTTGGTGGGTCCAGGTTTCGCTGGCTCAAACCAGCTTTGTAATTCCGCGCCGCAGCCATCGCCTGGCGGCGGTAACGGCTGATCTTCACACTCAAGGCTGTTTGCCGGACAACGCAGGCGGACGTGCATATGTGCCCGGTGCTGGAACCACGGCCGCACTTTGCGCAGCCAGTCGCGGTCGGTTCCGGCATCTTCACAGAGCTGCTGCTTGATGGCCGGGTTGACGAAGATGCGCGTCACCTCGTTATCTTCCGCCGCCAGCTTGATCATACTGGAAACCTCCTGCGACCAGCGCGACGGCACCACACGCTTGCCGTCGCTGGCGACCAGATCGAGCGCCTGCGGCTTCAGCAGCTGAGAGGATGACCAGCGCGTTTTTGGCAGCTGGAGGAAGATGTCGACATCCAGCCCGGTCTGATGGCTGGCGTGGCCGCTGTTGAAGCGTCCGCCTGCCGGCATCCCCATATCGCCAATCAGCATCGTGCCCAGCCCCAGGTTATGCACCTGATTGCCCAGCCGCTGAATAAACAGCACCAGATCCGGGTGGCCAAAGTAGCGGCGCTGATCGGTGCGCATCACCTGCCAGGTATCGGACTGCAGCGGCAGCGCCTGGGCACCGACGATACAGCCATTGGAAAAGGCGCCAATCGACTGGGCGCTCCCGGCGACCGGATGAGTGATTTTCTGCCACGGCGTTGCCGCCAGCGAGGCCCCGCTGGCCAGCAGCGCCAGCAGAGCAATTGCGGTTTTTTTCATGGTTACCAGCGTGGAAGAGGAGTCGTCACATCCGCATTCTGCGCGCGCTGGCGCAGGAAGTGATCCATTAGCACGATCGCCAGCATTGCTTCTGCGATCGGCACCGCGCGGATCCCGACGCACGGATCGTGACGCCCTTTGGTGATCATCTCGACTTCTTCGCCCGCACGGTTCAGGGTGCGCCCCGGTACGGTAATGCTGGAGGTCGGTTTCAGCGCGATATGGGTAACAATCTGCTGCCCGCTGCTGATCCCGCCGAGCACGCCGCCCGCGTGGTTGCTCTGGAAGCCCTCTTTCGTAATCTCATCGCGGTTCTGGCTGCCGCGCAGGGCCACAACGTCAAAACCGTCGCCAATCTCGACCCCTTTCACCGCATTGATGCTCATCATCGCATGGGCGATGTCGGCATCGAGGCGGTCAAAGACCGGCTCACCCCAGCCCGGCGGCACGCCGTCAGCCACCACCGTGACTTTGGCGCCGATGGAGTCGCCCTCTTTCTTCAGGCCGCGCATCAGTTCGTCCAGTGCCTCCAGCTTTGAGGCATCCGCGCAGAAGAACGGGTTCTGTTCGACCTGATCCCAGTCTTTGATCGCCAGCGGGATATCGCCCATCTGGGTCAGACAGCCGCGGATGACGATGCCAAATTTCTGCGCCAGATATTTTTTAGCGATAGCGCCTGCGGCAACGCGCATGGCGGTTTCACGGGCGGAAGAACGACCGCCGCCGCGATAGTCGCGGAAACCGTATTTTTGCTCGTAGGTGTAATCGGCATGGCCCGGACGGAACACGTCCTTGATGGCGCCGTAGTCCTGCGAACGCTGATCGGTATTCTCAATCAGCAGGCCAATGCTGGTGCCGGTGGTGCGTCCTTCGAAGACGCCTGACAGGATTTTGACTTGATCCGGCTCGCGTCGCTGGGTGGTGTAGCGCGATGTCCCGGGGCGGCGGCGGTCGAGATCGTGTTGTAAATCGGCCTCAGTCAGTTCGATGCCTGGCGGTACGCCATCAACGATGCAACCCAGCGCCAGACCATGCGACTCACCAAAGGTGGTCACGCGGAATAATTGTCCAATACTGTTTCCTGCCATCACGGCTCCGTTTTCGTTGTTCTGTGTTTGAGCTTTCTGTGTTTGCGCAATGTGAAACGGGCCGAAGCCCGTTGGATTAATCTTTATAGATGCTGAAGTGTTCGCGCGCGGCGAGAAGCTGCGCTTTGGTCAGCATGAAGACGCCGTCGCCACCATTGTCGAACTCGAGCCAGGTGAACAGCACATCCGGATATTGCTCCATCAGATGTACCATGCTGTTACCCACTTCACAAATCAGAATGCCGTCGTCGGTCAGATAATCCGGCGCGCAGGCAAGAATGCGACGAGTCAGCTTCAGGCCGTCAGAGCCGGACGCCAGGCCCAGTTCCGGTTCGTGGCGATATTCGTTCGGCAGGTCGGACATATCTTCTGCGTCAACGTATGGCGGGTTAGTGACGATCAGGTCGTACTGCACTTTCGGCAGATCGCGGAACAGATCGGAACGGATCGGCGTTACGTGATGGATCAGGCCGTGCTCTTCAATATTGTGTTCCGCTACCGCCAGCGCATCAGAGGAGATGTCCACCGCGTCCACTTCCGCATCCGGGAAGGCGTAGGCGCAGGCAATGGCGATGCAGGCGCTGCCGGTACACATATCCAGAATGTGCTCCGGCTGATGGTCAATCAGACCAGCAAACTGGTTGTTGATCAGCTCACCGATCGGCGAGCGCGGCACCAGCACGCGTTCATCGACAAAGAACTCATGCCCGCAGAACCAGGCTTTATTGGTCAGGTAGGCCACCGGGATACGTTCGTTAACGCGGCGGATCACGCGCTCAACGATGCGGTGTTTCTCGCTGGAGGTCAGGCGCGCAGAGCGCATATCTTCCGGAATATCCAGCGGGAGGTAGAGGGAGGGCAGCACCAGCTGCACCGCCTCGTCCCACGGGTTATCGGTGCCGTGACCGTACCAGATATTGGCCGCGCTGAAACGGCTGACCGCCCAACGCAACATGTCCTGAATGGTTTGCAGCTCATTCACCGCTTCATCGACAAAAATTTTATCCACTATCTTCTCCAGGGCATGCTCGCTAAATTTTCGGCGGCTAGTGTGCCACGAAGACGGCGATAAATCAGCATTGTCGCTAACGCCTTGCGGGTAAAAAATGCGTTTTGCCGTGCGGCGAGTCAGGTACACTGTCGGAAATAAGAGATGAGACGGACCCATGAAAAAGAAAACATCGCTTAGCGAGGAGGATCAAACGCTGTTTCGTCAGCTGATGACCGGCACGCGTAAAATCAAGCAGGACACCATCGTCCACCCTCCGATACGCAAAAAAGTGAGTGAAGTGCCGGTAAAACGGTTAATCCAGGAGCAGGCCGACGCCAGCCACTATTTTTCCGATGAGTTTCAGCCGCTGCTGAACACCGAGGGCGCGGTAAAATATGTGCGCGCGGATGTCAGCCATTTCGAGCTGAAAAAATTACGTCGCGGGGATTATTCGCCGGAGCTGTTTCTCGATCTGCACGGGTTGACCCAGATGCAGGCCAAGCAGGAGCTGGGAGCGTTGATTGCCGCCTGTCGCCGGGAACATCTGTTTTGCGCCTGCGTGATGCACGGTCATGGGAAGCATATTCTGAAGCAGCAAACGCCACTGTGGCTTGCCCAGCATCCGCACGTGATGGCTTTTCATCAGGCACCCAAAGAGTACGGCGGAGATGCCGCATTGCTTGTGCTGATTGAAGTTGAAGAGTGGCAACCGCCTGAGCTGCCCTGACAGGCAGGCGGGTGGCTGAGGCTACCCGCCTGGATGTGGTTTACGTCAGATAGCTTTCGCCATCTTCAGATTGCAGGGACTCATCTGCCAGTTGAACACGCCGACACCCGTTTCATCGAGGGTGACATTGGCAATGGCAGAGGTACTGAACATCGGCGGCGTTTCGCCCGGGCAGAGTTCAGAGACCAGGTAGCCGACTAACGGCAGATGGGAAATCACCAGCGCAGAGGTAACACCTTCACTGCTCAGGGCCTGAAGATAGGCACTGACCAGACCTACATCGCCACAAGGGGTAAGCTCTTGCAGGATATCGACGCCGGCAGGCAGGTTCATACACTCCCCTACCACGTCCAGTGTCTGTTCAGCACGCAGGAACGGGCTGACGAGGACACGCTCAATATCCACTTTTTGCCCTTTCAGCCAGGTTGCCATTTGACGGGACTCGTCACAGCCGCAAGGCGTCAGAGGACGAACAGAGTCACTGGCAGCATCGAGTGCCGCGTCACCGTGACGCATGATAAAAACTTGCATATTGCACCGCTTTTGTTGACCAGGATCACCGGTGTTAACACCCCGCGTGAACACATCACGAGGTAGAAAACCCGATGGCCGGGCATTGTGCCTGATCCATCCGTTGAATGAAACGCTGTTTTTTACCTCAACGGCGTAAGTATAGTCAATGTCAGTTTATAAATTAGACAGGACCAGACCCTTCAACGGCGGATTTACTCTTATTTGACCTTAATTTACCGGGTCAGTTTCCTTTGCTGGCCAAAATCGCAGCCCCTGATCCGCCATCTGCAATAATGTGTCACACGGTGTAAACCGCGGCCCATATTGCACAGCCAGTCGTTGTAAAATCGCAACAACCTCACCCGCGCCAATGCTATCCATATAGCGGAACGGGCCACCCAGGAAAGGTGGAAAACCAATGCCAAACACCGCACCAATATCGCCGTCGCGAGCGTTTTTAATCACCCGCTCATCAAAGCAGCGCGCCGCCTCGTTGAGCATCATCATCACGCAGCGTTCTGCGCACTGAGTCGCAGACAATTTGCCCTCGCCGGTGGGCTTAATAAGCCCATAAATCGCCGGGTCTACCTGCTTCTTGCTTTTACGCCCTTTTGGATCGTAAAGATAGAAACCACGTCCATTTTTTCTGCCTTTGCGATCGTCATTCAAAATTGCAGAAACAATGTTTGCAGGGGCGCTAAATCGTTCCCCGTAAGCACTTTCCAGCACAGGTATAATTTTAGTGCCGGTATCGATTCCCACCTCATCCAAAAGTTGGATTGGCCCAACGGGGAAACCAAACTTCACCAGCGCATTATCAATGTGATCAACCTTTTCCCCTTCGATCAGCAGGCGCATGGCTTCGTTGATGTAAGGGGCCAGAATACGGTTAACGTAGAACCCGGCTTTATCCGCCACCACCACCGGCGTTTTACCCTGCATTTTCGCCAGCTTTACAATAGTGGCAACGGTCTGCGGGCTGGTGCCGGCGTGGGGAATCACTTCCACCAGCGGCATTTTTTCAACCGGGCTAAAGAAATGCAGTCCGATCACCTGTTCAGGACGCGCGGCCTGGGCCGCAATATCGCCAATTGGCAGCGATGAGGTGTTAGAGGCAAAAATAGTATGCGGCGCGCAATGCGCTTCGACCTCGGCCACCATCTGCTGTTTCAGGGTCAGATCTTCAAATACCGCCTCAATCACCACATCGCGATGGCGGAAGCCGCTGTAATCCGTGGTACCGGAGATCAGCGCCAGCTGGCGATCGCGCTCACTGGCTTTGATATGGCGGCGTTTGACCTTCTTATCAAGCAGCTGCCAGCTGTACTGCAGGGCGTGGTTGATCCCTTTCGGATTGATGTCTTTGATCCGCACCGGTAATTTGCCCTTGCTGGCGGTCACGAAGGCGATACCGCCTCCCATCAGTCCGCCACCCAGCACGCCGATGGCCTCAAGCGGTGCAGGCTCCGCCTCGCTGCCGGGATCTTTCTTCACCTCGGTGCTGGCAAAGAAAATGCTGCGCAGCGCCTGCGACTGCGGGGTCATCGCCAGCTCACCAAAGGCTTTAGCTTCTGCGGCATAGCCGCTGCTGCTGCCCTGGGTCAGACCGGTATGGATAACCTCGAGAATGCGTTTTGCCGCCGGGTAATTCCCCTGGGTTTTTTGTTCGGTTTTGTTCGCCACCATTCTGAACAGCAGCGTGCGGCCCAGCGGACCTGCCAGCACGCGCTCGCGCACCGGTAAGCGACGTCCGGCCGGTTTGTCTTTCAGGGCCAGCGCAACCGCGGATTCAAGCAAAATCGACGGCGGAACAACCTCATCCACCAGCCCGACCTTCAGAGCCTGACGCGGACGCAGCTGTTTGCCGGTGAGGATCATCTCCAGCGCCGTGCTGACGCCCACCAGCCGCGGCAGACGTTGGGTGCCGCCCGAGCCGGGCAGCAAGCCGAGCTGCACTTCCGGCAGGCCCAGCACCGTTTTGCCGTCGTCGGTACAGATCCGCCCGTGACAGGCCAGCGCCAGCTCCAGACCGCCGCCGAGGCAGGCGCCGTGGATCGCCGCAATTACCGGGATCGGCAGGGCATGAATTTCTGCCATGATCTGCTGCCCCTGACGGGCCAGTTCTTCCGCTTCCTGCGCGCTGCTCGCGCGGGCAATCATGTTGATATCGGCCCCGGCAATAAAGTTGTCCGGCTTGGCCGAGATAAATACCAGCCCGCGAAGCGTTTTGTTTTCACGCACCTGCTTGAGGATGGCGCGCACCTGACCGCCAAATTCGGCTTTCAGGGTATTCATCTTTTCGCCTGGCGCATCGATGGTGACCACCGCCACGTTGTCCAGTCGCACATGCAGGGTAAACGCCGTTGTCATCTCCATTATTCCGCCTCCAGAACCATTGCGGCACCCAGGCCACCCGCCGCGCAGGCGGTTACCAGGCCAAACCCGCCGCCGCGACGGCGTAACTCATGCAGCGTCTGGGTGATCATCCTCGCCCCGGTCGCCGCAAAGGGGTGACCGTAGGCAATAGAGCCGCCCAGCACGTTAAATTTGCTTTCATCGACCTCGCCCGTCGCGTGGGCACGGCCTAACACATCCCGGGCAAAGCGTTCGCTGGCCAGCAGCTGCAGGTTGGCCAGGGTCTGGGCGGCAAAGGCTTCATGCATGTCGATAAGCGTCAGGTCGGCCATCGTCAGTCCGGCACGCTCCAGCGCCAGCGGCGTGGACCAGGCTGGCCCCAGGAGCATGTCCTGCCAGACATCAATGGCGGTAAAGGCATAGCTGCGCAGGTAACCGAGCGGAGTCAGGCCCAGCTCTTTAGCGCGGGATTCGGTCATCAGGATCACCGCCGCCGCGCCGTCGGTTAACGGCGTACTGTTGGCGGCGGTCACGGTGCCGTGCTTGCGGTCGAATGCCGGGCGCAGTTTTGCGTAATCCGCCAGCGTCGAAGTGCCGCGGATATTGTTGTCTTCGCTGAGCGGCTCGCGGTATGGCGGGGTGTAGGCGGTCATCACCTCGTTCGCCAGCTTGCCTTCGGCCCAGGCCTGAGCGGCGCGCTGGTGTGAGCGGTGCGCCAGCGCATCCTGCTGTTCGCGGGTGATGCCGTAGGTCTTCGCCATCTGTTCGGCGGTGTCGCCCATCCGCAGGCCGGTAGAGTACTCGGCGACGGCAGGCGGGACAGGGAGCAGATCGCGCAAGCGCAGGCGGGAGAAAAGCGATAAGCGCTGTCCGGTGGTACGGGCTTTGTTGACGTCCACCAGCACGCGGGCCAGTTTTTTGCTGACGCCTATGGGTAATACGGATGAGGAGTCGGCCCCGCCGGCGATCCCGGCGCGAATGGTGCCCGTTATCAGGCTTTCTGCGACGTTCGCCACCGCCTGAAAGCTGGTGGCGCAGGCGCGGCTGACGCTGTAGGCATCGGTATGGACATTCATCCCGGTGCCCAGCACGATTTCACGGGCGATATTAGGCGCTTCCGGCATCTGCACCACCTGGCCAAAGACCAGCTGTTCAATCACCTCGGGCGGTATTTCGCTGCGAGCCAGTAACTCCCCTACGACCATTTTTCCCAGATCGACTGCAGGTATGCCATGAAAAGCCGTCGCCTGACGGGCAAATGGCGTGCGTAATCCACTGACAATGGCAATGCGATCCCCCTGACGGGTGATTAGCGGTAATGCCTGACTCATAACGCTCCCCTGTGAATAACAAATACGCAAAGTGGTCTGACCTGATAACAGTCTTAACCAAATTTTTACATTAGCCAATCGGGGAGAAGAAAAATTGCGAGCGAAGCCACAGAGCACGAACGAAACGCCCCCATGAATGGAGGCGTTGAAAGGTAATTAACGCAGACCGAGCTGGAAAATAAGGGACTCAGCTTCGCAGCTGAACACGAAGTCGATGTCCAGGCGCACCCCGCCGTCCACTTCGGTGAAGGTGGAAGAGATGTCGCACGGTTCAGACTCCACGCCGCGTGCTTTCGCGGTCAGGGCTGCCAGCGCCTCTTCGGCTTCGGCACGGCTGGCAAACTCACGGCTGTAAGAGGCGGTGCAATCCGTGTTATCCACGATGGTACCCACATCCATACAGCAGCAAACCGGGGTTTCATCAGCACTGCATTTACTCATAGTAGATTTCCTCTGTAGTCGCGCACGGCGCGAAATAGACACAATGCTGATATTTTACGCCCCGCCCGGGAGGGGCTCCAGTCGTTAATGGCGTAAACGCGGGTAAGTGAGCAATATCACACGTAAAAATGATCTAAAACAAAAATCACCCGTTCGGAGTAAGCGAACTGGTCACAATTATGCCAACCAGATCCCGTTTCGAAAAACATATCAGTAAATATTAATAAACACACTTGCAACATTCTATCTGGTCAGACCTATACTCTCGCCACTGGTCTGATTTCTAAGTGTTACCACAGACCCTACACTTCGCGCTCCTGTTACGGTATGTAACAAAAATTGAATAAAAATAACTCAATGAGGTTATGGTCATGAGCCAGAAAACCCTGTTTAAAAAAACTGCGCTCGCAATCGCAGTGGCAATCGTCTCCACCTCCGCCTGGTCAGCGGGCTTTCAGCTTAACGAGTTCTCCTCCTCAGGGCTGGGCCGCGCCTATTCCGGGGAAGGTGCCATCGCTGATGACGCAGGGAACGCGAGCCGTAACCCGGCGCTGATCACCATGTTCGATCGCCCGACCTTCTCCATCGGTGCCGTTTATATCGATCCTGATGTGAACGTCACGGGTAACTCCGCTTTAACAGGACAAAGTGCAGATCAGGACAACATCGCGCCTACTGCATGGGTGCCTAACGTGCACTTTGTTATGCCAATCAACGACCAGTTTGGTTGGGGTGCGTCTGTTACCTCCAACTACGGTCTGGCAACCGAATTTAACGATAGCTATGCAGCAGGTATCTACGGCGGTAAAACCGATCTGGAAACCCTCAACCTGAACCTGAGCGGGGCTTATCGTCTCGACAGCAACTGGAGCTTTGGTGTGGGCTTTGATGCCGTTTACGCGAAAGCCAAAATTGAGCGTTATGCAGGTTCGCTGGGTCCACTGCTGTCACGTCAGCTGACCGGCCGTGTACCGCCATCCTACCTGAATGGTATTAACGAACCTGACGATCAGATTGCGTACCTGAAAGGCGACGAATGGGGCTTCGGCTGGAACGCCGGTATCCTGTACGAGCTGGATAAAAATAACCGCTGGGGTCTGACCTACCGTTCAGAAGTGAAAATCGACTTCGAGGGCGATTATAAGAGCTCCATCAACCCGGCTCTGAACAGCATCCTGGGCAGTATGGGTCTTCCGTCAGGCACCGGTGGTCGCACCGAGAGTGGTTCTCTGTCGCTGCATCTGCCAGAAATGTGGGAAGTCTCCGGGTATAACCTCGTGGCGCCACAGTGGGCTGTCCACTACAGTCTGACCTACACCAGCTGGAGCCAGTTCCAGGAGCTGAAGGCCACCGGCAGCAACGATCAAACCCTGTTCTATAAAGAAGAAAGCTTTAAGGACGCGTACCGTATCGCACTGGGTACCACCTACTACTACGACAAGAACTGGACCTTCCGCACCGGTATTGCCTTTGATGACAGCCCGGTTCCGGCCAACAAGCGTTCTATCTCTATTCCGGATCAGGACCGTCTGTGGCTGAGCGCCGGTATGTCCTACGCCTTTAACGATGATGCCTCTATCGACGTTGGCGCATCTTACATGCATGGTCAGAAAGTGAGCTTCACCGAGGGCGAAGGCGCGGCGGCGTATAACTTCACTTCTGAAGGTAAGGCGTGGCTGTTCGGGACCAACTTCAACTACGCGTTCTAATCACATCACGATTAAAAAAGGTGAGCCCCTGGGGACTCACCTTTTTTTATTCCGCATCAATCTCGGAGAGTTCATTCTCGATCGCTTTCGCGTTCGGGTTATCTTCCGGTTTCAGCTTGCCGCCGTTAGCAATAAAGTCATGGTTCTGGAAGTAAGCTTCACGCACCATGAGGTACGGATCGGAGGACTGACGCAGCAGGCCGTCGGAATCCAGCAGCTGTGCGCGCGTCTCCACCCCTTCCAGCGTCCATTTACCTATCGACAGCGGCCAGGTCAGCCATGACAGCACCGGATAGAGGGTATCCACCGCATCACCACCGTCTTCACGCAGGGTGAAGCTGCCGTAGAACGGTAAATGGACATACGGGCCGTAACCCACATTGTAATGACCCAGGGTACTACCGAAACGGTGGGGCTGCTCGCGTTGCAGCTTCGGATTCGCCATTCCGGCAACGTCAATAAAGCCACCCATGCCTAACAGGGTATTCAGGAAGAAGCGGGTGAAGTGGACCATCCCCTGATAGGGATCGCCCTGCAGGAAGTAGTTCGCCATCACCGCAGGCTCTTCAAGGTTGCTGGTGAAGTTGCTCAGCCCGTTACGGGCAGGTTGTGGCACATAGTCACGCCATGCCACCGCAACCGGACGCACTACATAGGGATCCAGCAGGTTATAGTTGAAGTTATACATGGAGCGGTTGAATCCTTCCAAAGGATCGGAGCGCCCCTGTTGCTCGCCAGAACTGGCGCAGCCCATCAGCAACGTGGTGCCCAGCGCAACCACCGACAGCCGAAGTTTCATATCTTTCTCCCTGTTAAGTATGGCTATCACCAAAAGCCATCCGTACTGGCGCTTTCGCGCTCCGTCTGTAAATGTGCAAGTGATTGTATCAGCACGCTTACTGATGTCTACGACCACAAATCGGGGCAATAAAGCACCTTCTTTATGATCTCAGAATAGCCTGGCTTTACGTTTTCGTTAGGCTGGCAATTTTATACGGCCTTAGCCGGGGATGTATCGCGTTTATTGCCATAACAGGAATTTAAGAGCATACCCACGGGCGATGAGATAAAAACCGCTACGCTTATGGGTATCAGTCACATCAGGAGCACCACAATGGACGAACTCAAAGAAGAGAAATTAGACAATCATACTGAAGAGCTGGAAGTTGAAAGCGAGGAGAACCGCCGGGGAAAGAAGATTGAGGTCGATGAGGACCACCTCCCCTCGCGCGCCATGGCGATCCACGAACATATTCGCCAGGACGGTGAAAAAGAGCTGGAACGCGATGCCATGGCTCTGCTGTGGTCGGCTATCGCCGCCGGGTTATCAATGAGCGCCTCTTTTCTGGCCAAAGGGATTTTTCACGTTCAGTTTGAAGGTATCCCCGGCGGGATGGTACTGGAAAACCTCGGCTATACCTTTGGCTTTATTATCGTGATTATGGCGCGCCAGCAGCTGTTTACCGAGAATACCGTCACCGCGGTACTGCCGGTGATGCAGAGCCCGACATGGGGCAATTTCGGCCTGCTGATGCGCCTGTGGAGCGTGGTGTTATTCGGTAATATTATCGGTACCGGCGTCGCGGCATGGGCGTTTGAATATATGCCGATATTTGACGAGCCCACCCGCGACGCGTTTGTGAAAATCGGCACCGGGGTGATGGAAAACAGTCCTCTCGAAATGTTCTCTAACGCCATCATCTCCGGCTGGATCGTCGCCACCATGGTGTGGATGTTCCCTTCTGCCGGATCGGCCAAAATCGTGGTTATTATTCTGATGACCTGGCTTATCGCCCTGGCCGATACCACCCATATCGTGGTGGGCACGGTGGAGATTTTATATCTGGTCTTTAACGGCACCATCCACTGGAGCGAGTTCTTCTGGCCCTTCGCCATCCCTACCCTGGCAGGCAATATCTGCGGGGGCACCTTTATTTTTGCCCTGCTGAGCCATGCGCAAATCCGTAACGATATGTCGAATAAGCGCAAAGCCGAGCTCAAAGCCAAAGAGCAGGCCCGGCAGGAGGAAGTGGAAGAGAATAAAAATTCGGCCTGAATGGCGACACTTTAAGCAGTCAGGCGGTGGCGAGCTTAACGCCTTGTATAAATGGCGTTATACTCGTGCCGCTTTGTCCCCTTAGTTAAATGGATATAACGAGCCCCTCCTAAGGGCTAGTTGCAGGTTCGATTCCTGCAGGGGACATTCTCCCGTCTTCCGCTTCAACTTATCCTTTCCAGCCAATAGCACCCATACCCACAACTTCACACATCGCTGTACTGTACTCTCGCGCCGTTAAAACGAATTCGCATCTCAAAAAATAACGGAGAAAGTACATGAAGAGAATCCTGATCGTTCTGGCCTTAATTGCCCCTTGCTCTGCCTTTGCCGGCGTTATCTTTCACCCGGTTGAGCGCGCTGCGGTAGTGGCAAACTCCGACCACCCGGTAGCTGCCGCGACGGTCACCGCCCAGGCAAGAAACCACCGCGCCGCCAGAGTGGACGCTGTTAACTGCAACGATGGTCGCTGCGTACAGCACGGTAACGTGGTTCGCTAAGACACCAGAGCTCCGGATTACCGGAGCTCACCCCCACCAAACCAGGGCGCTGACGCCCCTGAGCAAAAACAGTTACTCTTGAACGCTGACTCACCATGCCACCAGTCCGGTTTACAGAGGGTAATATGTCAAAAGCGCTACTCATCATCGATATGCAGAATTTTGTAAAAGAAAGAATCCAACAGGGTGTGGATTACTTCCCTCAGAACAGCATTGAAAACATGACGTCGGTAATTGAAAAATTCAGAACCTCTCGCACCCCAGTCATCCACGTACGCCACCAGACGCCTGAGCAGGGTTCTCCTCTCCATCACAGCTCGCCATCAAGCCAGCCCCTTGACGCTTTCCAGGAGCGCGCTGACGAACCGGTATTTATTAAACACACCTCCTCCGCGTTCAGCTCAACGGGATTACTGGCTTATCTCCAGGAGGAGCGTATTGCTGAGGTGGTGGTTATCGGTGCTGTGGCCGGATTTTGTGTTAACTCAACCGTCAGAATGGGCGCCGATCTGGGGTTAAAGATGACGGTGCTAAAAGATGCGGTACTCAGCTTTGAGCTGGAAAACCATCAGCTCAGCGCAAAGGCCATTCATGATGTGACCCTGGGTCTGCTCGATGCCGGTTTTGCGCAGGTTACCGACGCCGCGGCGTTCCAGCTTTCCTGAATACTGTGCCCTGAGCCTCCTCCAGGGTATAATCTGCCAATCATTTGACGGATTTCAGAAACGAACATGACCAAACTCACACTACAAGAGCAGATGCTTAAAGCTGGCTTAGTCACCAGCAAAAAAATGGCGAAAGTGCAGCGCACCGCCAAAAAATCCCGCGTGCAGGCGCGTGAGGCACGCGAAGCGGTTGAAGTGAATAAGCAGGCGCAGGTTGAACGTGATAAAGCGTTAAGCGAGCAGCAGAAGCAGGCCGCCCTGGCAAAAGAGTATAAGGCGCAGATCAAGCAGCTCATTGAGATGAACCGCGTTGTGATTTCCCGGGGCGATATTGGTTTTAACTTCACCGATAACAATCTGATCAAAAAAATCTATGTCGATAAAACCACGCAAGCACAGCTGATTAATGGCCGTCTCGCCATTGCGCGGTTGGCGGCTGAAGCAGGCCGTGAGGGCGAATATGCAATTATCCCCGCCGTCGTTGCCGAGAAAATTTCCCAGCGTGATGCGAGCTATATCGTGTTAAGCACCGAATTGACTCAGGAAGCGAAAGACGAAGACGATCCGTATGCCGATTTCGTCGTGCCTGACGATCTGATGTGGTAATACTGACAGACCACCTCCCGGAGAGGTGGTCTGTCTCCCTTCTTAGCGCTCGTGGAACGCCTCCGCTCTGGCGCGCAGGATCGGTTTCAGCAGATAGGCCATCACCGTTTTCTTACCGGTAATAATATCCACCGAGGCCACCATCCCCGGAATAATCAACAGCGGCTTCTCATCCGTACCGAGATGGTTTTTGTCGGTGCGCAGACGAATAATGTAAAAACTCTTCCCGTCTTTATCGGTTACCGTGTCGGGGCTGATCTGCTCCAGCGTGCCCTTCAGTCCGCCGTAGATGGTGTAATCGTAAGCGGTGAATTTCACCGTCGCTTCCTGGCCCGGACGTAAAAACGCGATGTCCTGCGGACGAATCTTCGCTTCCACCAGCAGCGTATCGTCCAGCGGAACAATCTCCACCAGGTCATTACCCGGCTGGATCACGCCACCGATGGTATTGACCAGCAGCTGCTGGACCACGCCGCGCACCGGGGAGGTCACCAGGGTGCGGTTCACCCGGTCGGAAATCGCCTTGCCCGAGGCCTCAATTTTGCTGAGATCGGTTCGCGCCTCGTTGAGCTGCCCCAGCGCCTCGCTGCGATAACGCCCCCGCGTTTCGCTGACCTTACTCTCAATCTCCTTGATGGCCGCTTCCGCCCGGGGAATGGCGAGCAGCACCGAGTCCAGCTGTCCCTGGGTTTCCACCACGCCACGACGCAGGCGCAGCACCTCTACTTTTGAGATTGCCCCTTTGGCCACCAGGGGTTCAGACATGCTGACTTCCTGCTGCTGCAGCCCGAGGCTACGGCGGTACTGGCTGACCTTGCCCTGGAAGTCGAGCAGCTCCTGCTTCTTCTGCACCAGCTGTTCGTTGAGTCCGTCCAGCTCGCTCTGGATACGTTTGTTAACGCTGGTGAACAGCTCCAATTCGCCATTGGCGATATCCGGCGCCTTCCGCACAATCTCCGGCGCCAGGGTCAGCGTTTTCGCATCGTCAAGCTGAGCGGTCAGACGCTGGATCCGCGCCTGCAGTGCCAGCCGATCGGCGTCGGACTCCCCGGCGTTGGAGCGAAACTGGGTATCATCCAGACGCACAAGCGGCGCCCCGGCTTTCACCACCTCCCCTTCATGCACAAAGACCTCGGCCACAATCCCGCCTTCGAGGTTCTGTATTTTCTGCAGGCGCGAGGAGGGAATAGCCCGCCCTTCCCCACGCGTCACCTCATCAATATTCGCCAGCGACGCCCAGAGGATCATGGCGATAAAGAAGGCGAAGATGGCCCACAGCGTGACGCGCACCACCCGCGGGGCATCGTCCAGCAGGGCTTTGTTGACCTCGTTGGTGGTGAAGGGTGCAGGCTGTTTATCTCCTGACAGCCAGCTCATCAGGCGGCTAAGCGACTCAACGATTCGCATGAATTTGTCCCTTCTTCAGCGCGCTCATGACGCTCTCTTTCGGGCCGTCGGCAATGATTTTGCCGTTATCGACAATAATAAGACGGTCCACCAGGGTCAGCAGCGACGCACGGTGCGTCACCATCAGCAGCGTTTTGTCGCTGATGACCGGTATCAGCGCCTTTTTAATCAGATCTTCGCTGGTGTTGTCCATCGAGCTGGTGGGTTCGTCCATCAGCAGCACCGGCGGATCGAGCAGCAGTGCACGCGCTAAAGCCACCGCCTGCCGCTGGCCGCCGGAGAGGCTCATCCCCCGCTCGCCCACCTGCATGTTGTACCCGGACGGATGGCGACGGGCAAACTCGTGCACCCCGGTAAGGGTGGCGACCCGCAGCATGGTCTCGTCGTCAACGTAGCTGGCGCCGTAGACCAGATTCTCCCGCAGGGTGCCGCTGAACAGATGGATATCCTGCGGGGCATAGCCGATGTTGTGGCGTAGATCGTGGACATCGATCTGGCGGGCATCAATACCGTCAATCAGCACATTGCCGCTGTCCGGCTGATAAAAGCCGACCAGCAGTTTCGCCAGCGAGCTTTTGCCCGACCCGCTGCGGCCGATGATCCCCACCTTCTCGCCGGGCTGGATGGTCAGCGACACATTGCTGAGCGAGGCGTACTGATTGCCCGGATAGACGAAGGTAACGTCGCGCAACTCAATGGCGCCGGAGAGCGTTTCCCGCTTCAGGGGCACTTCGTCATCCTGCACCTCCTGCTCGAGGTTCATCATCCGGTCGATAGTGGCTTTGGTCATCCGCGCCCGCTGGTAGCGGGTGATCAGGCTGCACAGCTGGCCGATGGGCATCATGGCGCGACGGTGCAGCAGGTAGCAGGCAATCAGCCCGCCCATGCTCAGGTTGCCGCCAATAATGATGTAGACCCCGGCCACGATAATGGCCACGCCGCTGAACTGCTGTAGCCAGGCGGTAAAGTTCACCGCCACATAGGAGAGCGACTTCACCCGCAGCTCCAGCTTGCTCAGCTGGCCGGTGAGGTGTTCCCACTGATACTGGCGCTCGCTCTGGGCGTTGTTGATCTTGATGGCATCCAGGCCGGTAAGCGTCTCTACCAGCATCGCCTGGCGTTCGTTGGAGAGCTGATAGGTTTTCTTGACCCGCGACATCAGCGGGCGCTGGATCAGCCAGTTCACCAGCAGCGCCAGCGGATAGCAGAGCAGCGGGATAAACACCAGCGGCCCCCCGATGATGCCAATCACCAGCAGGATCAGCAGGGTAAACGGCAGGTCGATAAAGGCGGTCAGCGTCAGCGATGAGAGGAAGTCGCGGATCGACTGGAACTCCTGAAAGTTCTGCGCGAAGCTCCCCACCCGCGGCGGGCGGAGCTTCATCTTCATACCCAGCAGCCGCTCGAACAGCGCCGAGGAGACCACCAGGTCGGTCTTTTTACCCGCCAGGTCGAGGCAGATGCCGCGCAGGATCTTCAGTACAAAGTCGAATACATACGCAATGCTGATGCCGATCGCCAGCACCCACAGGGTGGCTGTGGCCTGGTTGGGCACCACCCGGTCGTAGACGTTCATCACAAACAGCGGGGCGGCGAGCGCCACCAGGTTGACGAGGAAGCTGGCGACCACCGCATCCACGTAGAGGAATTTCGACAGTTTGAGCGTGTCCTGGAACCAGGCGGTAGTGCGCGGCAGCGTGGCCGTCGGCTGGGCATCGAACTCATGTTCCGGGGAGATAAAAATCACCCGCCCGCTGTAGTTTTCCGCCAGCGTCTCGGGGGATACGATAATCTCACCCCCTTCCGTTTCGCTGGGCAACAGACGCGCGCGCTGCTGCTCATCCCAGCCAATCAGCACCGCGATCTGATTATTCTTCAGCAGCAGAATGGCGGGCAGTGACATCGCAGTAATATTTTCCAGCGGACGCTGCACCACCCGCGCCTTGAGCCCTGCCCGCCCGGCGGCGCGCGGAAAGGTCTCTGTCGTCAGCGTATGAGCTTCCAGCGGCAGGCCGGTGGTCAGAACGTTGCGGCTGGTGGCGATGTTATGCAATTTACAGACGATCATCAGCGCATCCAGTAGCGGATCGTCATGGCTTTGCCGCGGATCCTGCCTGCCCTGCGCCTGCGGGGTGGTCTCAATGCGCTCGGAGGAGTCAATATCAGGCGTCATTCTCTGCCTCAGTGTTCTGCAGACCGATGCCGCAGATAAAAAAGAGAGGGTTGTCCCGGTGTCAGCCGGAATAACCCCCGTCAGCCTTCAAAGGCCCTATTTTAACTCAGGCAGCTCTGCCTGGGTACGTTGCGCCTGATCGAGCGGCTGCGCTGCCGACGGCGCCTGAATGTTCAGGTTCCTGAGCAGCTCACCGGTACGGGCGTTGATGCGATAGGTGGTAAACATGTCGACAAACTGCAGCTCAACGTAGCGGCGCTGGGCGCTGAATACTTCGTTTTCGCTATCGAGCATATCAAGCAGGGTACGGTCACCCAGGCTGAACTGCTCCTGATAGGCGCTACGCACCTGTACGCTGCGATCGGCGTACTCTTTGGCGATCGGCACCTGCTGGTGGGCGTTTCTCAGCGCGTTCCAGGCCAGACGCAGATCTTCGTTCAACTGACGCAGGGCATTATTTTTCACATCCTCCGCCTCTTTCATTTTGTAGGCGTAAGAGGTGAGCGTTGCCTGATCGCTGCCGCCGTTATAGAGGTTGTAGCGCATGCGCAGCATCGCCTGCCACTCCTGGCTGTGCCCGCGGGTGCCATCGATGTTGTTATCCATGGTACGACCGACTTCAACATTCACGTCCGGGTAAAAACGCGATTTTGCCGCCTCGTACTGCTGATGGGTCGCTTCCACATCGGCATCGGCCTGTTTCAGCAGCGGGTTGTTTTCCAGCATCACGGTACGCGCGGCGTCCAGCGAGGCGGGAATGGCGATTTTAGCGGGCATCACCAGGGTGTCAGGCTCTTTGCCAGTGACGCTCTGGTAGTTAGCGCGTGAGTCTTCGAGGTTGGTTTGCTCGGTCAGGAGATTGTTGCGCGCCTGTGCCAGACGGGCCTGAGCCTGCTCAAAGTCTGCCTGACGGCCCACGCCCTGCTCGGTACGCAGGCGGATCTGATCGAACACCCGCTCGTGATTCTTGAGGTTATCTTCTGCCAGGGCCACCATCTTCTGGCGCATCAGCACGTCGAGATAGCTCTGGATCGCCTGCAGGGCGGTGGATTCGCTGGTGTTCAGCACCGTCCAGGCCCGGGAGTTGACCGTCGCTTTCTGGCGGCCCACTTCGCTGGTGGTGGCAAAACCATTGAAGACGTTCTGGCGCAGGTTGATAGCGGACTCGCTGCGGTGCAGATCGCGGAGATGATCGCCTCCTGCACGGGTGCTGGCGTTATCGGTTTGCTCCCAACCGGTGCCAGCAGTGAGATCCAGGGTCGGCAGATAGCCACCTTTGGCGGCGCGAAGATCCTGATCGGCGGAATATCGGCTGTTTACCGACGCGTTAACTTCCGGGTGCCACAGCAGGCTGTCTTTTACGGCCTGCTCCAGGGTAGTGGCCTGGCTCTGCGTGGCGCTCAACACCAGCGCCGCACCCATCACAATCTGACTATAGTGTTTCATCTTGTTGTTTTTCCTTCACATCCCTTGAGTGTGGATCATTATCCACCTGAGAAAATCCCATCAGACCGAGGGATAAAATGCATCCTGCGGGTTTATGATCGGACGGGATCCTTCGTCTGACCTGAATTCAAATCATCGTTGTTGCCGCGCAGAGCCTGACGGCCCCTGCGCGGCAGCCGATCAGCTGTGATCTTCCGGTTTGGCGATCAGATTATCCAGCATCGCTTCGTTACCGGCATCGTAACCGTCCGTTCCGGCTATCTCGCCACCTTCAGCGGGAACATGTTCAATCTCCGCCGGGCCATCCGCCGTATCACTCTGCGGCCCGGCCTGAATCAGGGTGCTGAGATCGTTATGCTCTTCGTCATGAATGAGATCGCTGAAGTTCAGCTGCTCATCCTGATCCGGACCAGCGTTTTGCAGCGTAGTGAGGGTTTCACTCTGCGCATCACTCAGCAGCGCATCACTGGCATGATCGGCCGATGGCGCTGCGGTGGTATTGAGCATCAGATTATCGCCATCAATTAACGAAGCAGAGTGATCATCAGCATCCAGGCTGCTGGTATGCGACAGCTTATCGCTCGCCTCGCCGTCATGATCGGTATGGCTCTCCTCAACGCTGTGGCTGGCCATCAGAGGGTGATCGTCGTCGACAGCGTCATCGGCATGCTCTTCCCCGCCGTGACTTTCGCTGACGATGGTGCCGCCCTCTTTACCGTCAACGGTAAAGTCAGTTTCGTGCTGATCGGCGGCGGTGGAGTCCACTTTCATCGTGATCTCACCGAAATCGCTCTCACCGTCCGGAAGTTCAACGCTGACCTGGCCGGTAAAGTGCGAGGTGTCGTTATCGAAGGTCAGGTGGTAGACCTTGTTGTCCGCGTCGTAACTGACGCTGGCATAGTTGCCCGTAAAGGTCGCATTCTCAGGAATGCCCCCCAGAATGAGGCTGGTCAGGTGGTCGTTGCTGTCTGAGCTTTCGAGATTCACGTCGAGGTTCAGGGTGGCCGTGGTGGTGACGGTGGTATCGCCGCCGTGCGTTCCGGAAGGCCCATCACCGAAAACAACGCCCTCGATGCCGTTGGCATTCTGGAATGGCGAGTGTCCGTCTTTATCGGTGACATGAATATTATCCATGTCATTGTTCTGGTGGTTCTGCGGGTGGTCGACACCCGTTACGGTGTAATCGTCAGCATTGCCCTGGACAAAGATATAGTCCTTGCCCGCCTCGCCTTCCGAAACGCCCTGGTTGCCAGTAATGCCATTCAGCGGCTTGAATTCATAGCGATCGTTCGACCAGTCGCCCTGCTGGTAGTAGCCGCCGGTATGATCGCCCACCACGAAGATATCGGTATGACCCGCCGAGCTGCTATTCGCGTTGGCGTTACCCTGGCTGGTGTAGTAGTGGATCTGATCCGGGCTGTCTGCCTTCGGCACGAAGTCGCCCTGAATCTTGCCGTCCGGGCTATCCGGGGTCAGCCAGACATGCACGTTACTGCCAATCGCTACGATCACGCCGTTCTGGATATCGTACCCGTTCGGATCGCCGCTACCGCCGTTGATGTGGATGATTTTGTCATCTGACGTCTCGGTCGTCTTATCGCCAGGGGTAACGGTAACGGTCAGTTTGACGTCGGCGTCTGCATCGGCGTCGGCGTCGGCATCGGAATCTGCATCCGCATCAGCGTCTGCATCAGCATCCGCGTCGGCATCGGCATCGGCATCGGCATCGGAGTCTGCATCAGCATCTGCATCTGCGTCGGAATCCGCATCCGCATCCGCATCTGAGTCAGAATCCGCATCCGCATCTGAGTCAGAATCCGCATCAGAATCTGCATCAGCGTCGGCATCTGCATCCGCGTCAGAATCTGCATCCGCGTCGGCGTCAGCATCCGCATCTGCATCTGCATCAGCGTCAGAATCGGAGTCCGCGTCGGCGTCAGCATCCGCATCTGCATCTGCATCAGCGTCAGAATCGGAGTCCGCGTCGGCATCCGCATCCGCGTCAGAATCTGCATCAGCGTCGGCGTCAGCATCCGCATCCGCATCCGCATCGGCATCAGCGTCTGCATCAGCGTCTGCATCGGCATCCGCGTCAGCGTCCGCATCGGCATCCGCATCGGCATCCGCATCCGCGTCAGAATCTGCATCCGCGTCGGCGTCAGCATCCGCATCGGCATCGGCATCAGCGTCAGAATCGGAGTCCGCATCTGCATCTGCATCTGCATCTGCATCTGCATCTGCATCTGCATCTGCATCTGCATCTGCATCTGCATCAGCGTCGGCATCTGCATCGGCATCCGCATCGGCATCCGCATCAGCGTCTGCATCGGCATCGGCATCGGCATCCGCGTCAGCATCTGCATCGGCATCCGCGTCAGAATCTGCATCCGCGTCGGCGTCAGCATCCGCATCGGCATCAGCGTCAGAATCGGAGTCCGAATCAGCGTCAGCATCCGCATCGGCATCAGCGTCAGAATCGGAGTCCGCATCTGCATCTGCATCTGCATCTGCATCTGCATCTGCATCTGCATCTGCATCTGCATCTGCATCTGCATCAGCGTCCGCATCGGCATCAGAATCGGCGTCTGCATCCGCGTCAGAATCTGCATCCGCGTCGGCGTCAGCATCCGCATCGGCATCAGCGTCAGAATCGGCATCGGCGTCGGCATCCGCGTCAGCGTCCGCATCGGCATCAGAATCGGCGTCTGCATCGGCATCCGCATCCGCGTCAGAATCTGCATCCGCGTCGGCGTCAGCATCCGCATCGGCATCAGCGTCAGAATCGGAGTCCGCATCTGCATCCGCATCCGCATCCGCATCAGCATCTGTATCGGCATCAGCGTCGGCATCCGCGTCGGCATCAGCATCAGCATCAGCATCAGCATCAGCATCAGAATCGGCATCAGCATCAGCATCAGCATCAGCATCAGCATCAGCATCAGCATCAGCATCAGCATCAGCATCAGCATCAGCATCAGCATCAGCATCAGCATCAGCATCAGCATCCGAATCTGAGTCTGCATCCGCATCAGAATCTGAGTCCGCATCGGCATCGGCATCTGAGTCAGAATCGGCGTCAGCATCTGCATCCGCGTCAGCATCGGCGTCGGAGTCCGCATCAGCGTCAGCGTCAGCGTCAGCGTCAGCATCCGCATCGGCATCGGCATCGGCATCAGCATCAGCATCGGCGTCGGAGTCCGCATCCGCATCCGCATCCGCATCAGCATCAGCGTCAGAATCTGCATCGGCGTCGGCATCTGCATCTGTATCTGCGTCAGAATCGGAGTCCGCATCGGCGTCAGCGTCTGCATCGGCATCAGAATCGGAGTCCGCATCTGCATCAGCGTCAGAATCCGCATCGGCGTCAGCGTCGGCATCTGCATCTGCGTCGGCATCTGCATCTGAGTCAGAATCGGAGTCCGCATCAGCATCCGCATCAGCATCGGCGTCGGAGTCCGCATCGGCATCGGCATCTGCATCTGCATCCGCATCTGCATCCGCATCTGCGTCAGAATCTGCATCGGCATCGGCATCGGCATCGGCATCGGCATCGGCATCGGCATCGGCATCAGCATCAGCATCAGCATCAGCATCGGCGTCTGCATCCGCATCCGCATCCGCATCTGAATCATCACTATCGAGCAGCGTTAATTCTTCCGGGGGCTCATCATCGGGGAAATCAAGGCCGATCGTCGGGTAGCCCGCATCAGGGTCAACAATCTCAGCGGTTAAATCGAGCACGACGTGGGTATGCGACCCTCCGCCGCTGCCGCCTGGTTCACCGCCAGAATTAACGGGCTGAGGACCTGCGGCTGGCGCCTCCAGGGTTTGCGTCGGGTCCTGCCCGTCGGCAATGGCCTGCTGAATAGCAGCCACGTCCTGCTGCTGGGCCGCCGTGGTATCAGTAGTCAGATGTCCGGCGCTGTCCCAGTGGCTGTCACGGCCCAGCTCTACCTGTTTGCCGTCTGCCAGTGATATGGAAATCGCGCCAGTCGCCCCCGTCTGGATTTGTTCCCCGTCGAGGATCCTGTCGCCTTCCGTCAGCAACCTTGTGCTGCCGTCAGGACTGACTGCGAATACCTGCCCTATTACTGCTTTGACGATCCCGGATATGCCACTCATATATTCTTTCCCTCAATCCTTTACATGCCCAATTCATCCCTTACTCAGGCTTAAATGCTAAAAGAGAATTAAATCTGTATTAGTAATTTGCTGTGCAACACGAACAAGGATACGCCTCTCAGCAACAGATTTATTGATGCAGGCCCATATCAGGACCTATATTAATTGATGATGTGAATGAATTGGAATCAAAATGGCCTGCTTGATCAATACAGAGAGCCAAACCAATAGCCCACGGTTATTGTTATTAATCCGTCACGTAACGAAAGCGGCTAAATAAGCCCCTCGTCATCATCTGCGATTAACCCTTCCAGACCACTCAGCGAGCGGCGCGCCTGCGCGCGGCTGGTGAGTTTCGCCTGCGCAGCCGGTGGCAGATCGGTGATGGTAATGACGCCTTTGCTCATCAGCACCTCGATCAAATCCTCCAGCACACGCACCATCTCCAGGTCGCTCTGCCGCAGTTGATACAGCGTGGCTTCGCGGATCTCTCGCTGGCGCATCCACTCGTCAATCTCGGGGGTGCACAGATCATGTTGTTCCGTCATGGTGGTAAAAGGCGTCAGCTCCACCCGTATAATTCGTCTTTCCGTATCGCGTTCTACGTAATACATTTTCCGCCTCCATTCAGTTTGTGAGGTTAATTTCTACCCAGTGTACTGGCGTCAGCGAAATAGCGCCCCATCGCACCATGCAGGCCAATGTTTTCCAGAATCGCCAGTTCCCCAGCTGTTTCCACTCGTTCGGCAATAAGGGGAAGATTAATCTGGCGGGTTGCCCAGTAAATGGCCTCAATAAACAGTTTCTTATCATCTTCGCTGTCTATATTACGAATATAACTGCCATCGACTTTAATCCAGGCCAGACCCCACTGCGGTAAATTGCCAATAAGATGGAAGCGACCACCAAAATGCTGGATCCCCAGACGGCAACCCAACGCCTTCAGGCGACTGACCAGCACGTTTACGCGCTCGACGTCGGGAAGCTCGTTCTCATCCAGCTCCAGTGTCAGCCAGGCTGCCAGCTGCGGCGCGCTTTTCAGCGGTTGCAGGAGAGCATTCAGACTCTGGTCGTCAGCCACGCTGGCACCGCTGATACTCAGCGCCAGCGGGCGCGGCGATTTAGCCAGTTCCTGCAGGGTCTGCTGGAGCATCACGATATCCATGCGACGGCTGAGATCGAGACGGTGGATCCACGGCATAAAGCGCCCCGCCGGCACCAGCTCACCCTCCCGGGTTTTAATGCGGGCGAGGATCTTATGGTGCAGCACCACATGCGCGTTATTGCAGGCATACACCGGCTGCGAAAAGAGCTCGAAGGCGCCGTTGGTCAGCACCGCGTCCAGCCGGGTGTACCAGCTGTGATGGTCCTCTTCGCGCTCAGGGGCCGGGGCAGTATCGGGGCTGGCAAAGAAGCGCATCTCGGTTTCCGCTCTCGCCAGGGCCTGATCCGCCTGCGCCAGCACCGCCTGCGGGGAGTCGCCAACGTTAAAAGGCACCAGCGCGAAGTGGGCCACCGGCGAAAGGTCGCTCATGCCGGTCTCAGACAGCGCCTTCAACTGGGTGGTGAGGGTGTTGCTCAGGTTATCCAGATCCTGTCCCAGCATCAGCGGGGCGATGATAGCGAACTCCCCGCCGCGCACGCGGGCGACAAAGCCTTCGTGGTGAAAATAGTTGCGCTGCAGACCGGTAAGAATATCCGCTACCGCCACCAGCAATTGATCGGATTTCGCCCCGCCCAGCCGCTGATTGAGGCCCATCAGATCCTGGACCCGCAGCAGCAGGATGTGTCCGGCAGGGTTCTCTTCATCGCTCAGCCGCGACTGCAGCTGCATATCAAACGCCCGACGGTTGCTCAGCCCGGTCAGGCTGTCGTGATAGGCCTCCTGACGCAGGGATTCGGTGCGCCGGGCCTGATCGCTGAATAACACCTTAAGCTGGGTCACCATCATGTTGGTGGCCTCAACCACCCGGCGTAGCTCCGGGGTCTTCGGCAAGGCCGATACATTGAGAAACTCGCGGCGGGTGATCGCCATCGCCTGGTCAACAATATAGTTAAGCGGGCGCAGCATACGGCGTAACAGCAGGGTGGCGGCGAGCAGGAACAGCAGGCTACAGCCGGTCAGCCACAAAAAGCTGGCGACAATGCTGTTCCACAGGCGGGCCAGGGCGAACATCGGATGGCTGACCACCTCGACCCGGGCGGCCTGCGTCCAGCCGCGCATCACAATGGCATCGCCTTCGCCGGGGCTGAGGTGCACCAGCCGCACGAACCACTGCGGAACGCGGGTATTCTGAGGCACATCGCTGCGCTCGATGATCGGTTTGTTGGTCTTAATGTCGATCACCCGAATGCGATAGAAATAACCGCTGTCGAAGATGGAGTTCACCATCAGCTCGGTCATGGTTGGGTCGTCGATATGGGTGGTCAGCGACAGCCCCAGCGCCGTCGCCGCATCCTGCGCATGGGCGCTAAGCTGGTTGCGGTACTGCTCCCGGGAACTCTCCAGGGTCACCACGAAGTTGCCGCAGAAGATGACGAACGTAAATAAACAGATGCCGATCAGTAGCTGTTTATAAAGAGACATGGCCCTATCCTATTCATTAATTTCAAATCCTTCTGCACGCATGCGGGTGAGAAGATCCTGCCAGCGGGAGAGCCGTTTGCTGTCGCCCACGCGTTTGTTGCCGCCGGACTGCGGCAGCCAGAGCCCTTCGCCGTTAAACGCGTAGACCGGAAGCAGGTCCGTACGCTGTGTGGCCGGCAGGATGGCGGTTTTCAGATTATCCAGAACCAGCGGGATCGCCGTGGGGGTGGAATACCATGTCACCACCATGTGCGCCTGATTCAGTTCGAGTGCTTTTACATAGGTAATACGTAACTGGTTCGCGGGCACGCCCATTTCACGCAGGGTGAAATATTTCGCCAGCGCAAAGTCCTCGCAGTCCCCTGCCCCTTTACGCAAAAATTCAATCGGCGTTGCCCAATAATCCTGCTGTTTCCAGACGACGATATCATCCTTAAAAGCCATTCTGGCGTTAAAAAACTGATTCACCTGCTTTAACTTGTCCTGGATCCTGCCCTGCGACGGGGTGTTAAGCAAGGCCGCCCACTCAGCGATCCGCTGTCGGGCGGCGGGGGTGGCCGGGCCATACAGCCGCTCGGTGCGGGTGCTGATAGCGCTAAAATCCCAGCCGGCACCGAGCCCTGGCGAGATAACCAGCAATGCCACCAGCCAGAGCGACAACCAACGTCGACAACGCACTGATATGAGGGAGCGAAGAGGTCGCATAGAGGCGGCTTACTGCTCGTCTGACCGGGCGCGCCAGCGTTGGCGATACGCGACATAGCCAGAGAGGTAGTGCTCGACGTCGTCGATCCGCACCCGATAGCTGTGGTGACGAATAAAAAAGCTGCCGACGATCCGCGGCGGATTTTTAAAGAACATCGCCAGTTCCGGCCAGAAAAAGCCATTCGCCAGATAGCGGGCACGGGTCTCCAGCGCCTGGTTGAATACCGCCATGTCGAAGCCAGCCAGCAGGTGCTTATGCGGCGAGGTCTCAAGCCGGGCGATCATCTTTGATGCCGCCATCATCAGCTCCAGCAGCGTGGGATAGGTGGTAACCCGGTTCTGGACAAAGTCGAGATGATCGCGCACGTTATCCAGCCCAAACTGGTAGTAACGCTCCAGCGGCCGGTAGAGCGTCAGCTCGTTTACGCAATAGCTGAGCCAGTGATCGTGGGCCTGCCAGTGCTTCTGTTCGATAAAGTAATCCATCGCCCGCTCGACCATCTCCAGCCAGCGCGGTGCCTTCGTCAGCCCGTAAAGACGCATCAGCGCGAAGGCCGCTTCGCCGTCGTAATAGATAATGCGGTGCGCCGCTTTAAGGGACAGATCCCCGGCATTAAGTACATGCACAAACCCGCCGGTCTGCGGATCCTGCATAAAGCCGATCCCGTTCGCCAGCCGCGCCATCTGCGCCAGGTAGCGGTTATCCCCGGTCAGCTCGCTGTATTTCGCCATCGCCAGGATGCACACCGCGTTGCCGCCAAGCTTGATCTCATCCCCGGTATCCACCAGGAAATCGGCCTCGCTGCCATCCGGCAGGGTATAGGTGCGAATGAAGCTGGTGCAGAGGTCGTTTAGCGCCCGCTCGATGGCCGCGAACTGCTCTGGCTCGCGCGTGACTTCCCAGCCTTCAAGCAGGGCATAGGTTGAGCTGGCGTGACGCAGGGCGTTATAGGTCGGAATGGCGCGATCGAAGCAGGGAAACCAGCCGTAGTGGTAGCGCCCGGTAGCAGTGATCTGGCGCGCCAGATAGTCGGTGGCCGAGGCGATCATCGGCTCCAGGGCCGTCCCCTGCCAGTCGGGGAGCTGGCGATAGCCGCTGTTACGCCCGGTCGATTCGATGGGCAGCAACTGCTCGCCGTCGCAAAACAGCCCCCGGGTGGTGAAGCGCCAGAGCGTCTGGTCAGGCTGTTCGGGCCAGTTCAGCACCGCCCCGAAGCGACGGCGGGAGAAATGGGCCAGGTTGTTGGCATTCGGCGTGGCGACGCCGTGGTCACCGTGATAGAGCAGCGCGTTAGCGGCAATTTCCTGCTCCAGTATGGCGTAGCGAAACGCCGGATCGAGGCTCAGGCCATAGCGAAAATAGTTACGCTTGGTTTTGTCGAGTCGGGCTTCCAGCGAGTCCCAGCGCAATGCCTCCACCTTATCGACAAGGTCAACCCGCAGCCAACAGACGTCAGTGCCGCTCTGCTGTTGCCACGCCTGTAGCGCCTGCGCCCCCTGCTGCCAGGCTTGTTCAAAGGTATCGCCGCAACCCTGCACAATGTGGGCACGGCGTTGACTGTCGGAGGCACTAAAAAAGATCGCCCAGCTGGGGCAAATCGACGGTTTAGGCGCAACGTCCAGCAGTTCCATCGCCGGGCGGGTTTGCGCAAGTAAGTCGCTGAGCGGCATGTTAACTCCTGAAAACGCCAGAGGCACCCTGTCAGAAAAATCCTAACCGATGATACCATTATGTGTGACAAGTTGTGTATTCTGTATGTCTGTTGTTTCCCCGGGGCGGTGTTGTGAGTCGATGGTGTGTGTCAGGATTTCTGCTGCTGATAAGCGTTTTCGCTTACGCTGAGACGCCCCTGCAGTGGAACCAACCGCCCAGCCGACAACACTGTCCAACCAGCAACGACGCCGCCTGGGTACAGTACCCGAGCGGCGAAGCCTGCATGCGCTATTTCAGCGCGGGCACGCTGCGTGACGCCCCCCTGGCACTGGTGGTACTGAAAGGTGACCGGGTCGGGCTGATTAAGCGATCGCCCGACGCCATTCCTGGCAATACCGCCAACGCTCAGCGCCGTCAGGCCCGGGCCATGCTGCGCCAGACCGGATTGCCGACGATTATCATCGCCCGCCCCGGCACCTACGGCTCCAGCGGCAACCACTACCGCCGCCGCCAGGCAGAAGAGTTTCAGGCGATCGCGGCAACCCTCGACGCCATCAAAGCCCGATACGGTATTCAGCGTTTTATCCTCAGCGGACACAGCGGCGGGGCCACTGCCGCCTCGGCGCTGCTGGCTACCGGTCGGCGGGATATCGACTGCGCGGTGCTGACCTCCGGTGCCTGGGGGCTGCTGGAGCGGGCGCAGCGTATGCGCCAGCAGCGCAATGCGCCCCCCGCCCCCGCGCTGGACGGCACTGGATTGCCTCATCCCTGGGACCCGCTCGATCATATTAGCGGGATCGCCGCCGATCCCCTGCGGCTGATCCTGGTGATCGGCAACCCGCAGGATCGCAACACCCCGTTCGATCTGCAGGCACGCTTTGCCGCTGCGCTGCGCGAGCATGGCCACCGGGTAATGCTGCTCGAACGTCCCGCCGCTCCGCCGGCGTACCACGATCTGCAGGGTAATGCCGCGATCAACGCCATTCAGCTTTGTCCGCAGCGCGGGCATACCCCAAAACCGTAAGGACAGGACCATGAGCCAGACATCGCCCCGCCCACCCCGTGCTGACGCACCGGGATGGACAGCCGCCGACCTCGAAAAACTGTCCGGCGGCATCTGGCATCATCGTCCGGATGCGGACTGGCGTGCCGACGACATCGCCATCTTTCATGACAAGACACACGCCACCCGCCCCTGCCTGTTTATTGCCATGGATACCGACACCTGGCTCAAGGGCTCCGGCAATACCGGGATTTACGCGGGCTGGAACGATACCCATCTGTCACTTTCCCGTCACGCCTCCCGCTACTGTGGGGCGATCGTCCAGCGACGCCTTGAGGATCTGCCCCCCGACTTCCCCCAACTGGTGGTGGGCAACAGCTATCAGGCGCTGCAGAAGCTGGCGGAAGAGGCGCGGCGACGGCTGGACGGCAAAGTGGTGGCGATCACCGGTACGGTTGGGAAAACCACCACCAAAGCGATGCTGGATAGCATCCTTGCTCCCTGCATGTCGGTGGTGGCGAGCCGCGGCAACCACAACACCCGTACAGGGGCGTTGGTCACGCTGGCCCGTACCGCCTGCAACCCGCAGGCAGTAGTGATGGAGGTGGCGATCTCGGCCCTGTGGATGCGCAACGGCGGGATCGGCCCGCGCATCAAGCCGCATATCGTCATCATGACCGAAGTCGGCATCACCCAGGTGGGGAAAAACGTCACCTCTCTCGAGGATGTGGCGCGCTTTAAAGCCCGCATCAGTCAGGGTCTGATTCCGGGCGGCTACGCCATTTTAAACCGCGACATGGCCATGTATGACCGCGTTGCAGAGAGCGTCCTCCGGGACGGCGCCCGCATCATCAGCTACGGCTTCGACGCCGCCGCCGACGTACGCATCACGGCGTTTACCCCGGATGAGAACGGAAGCCACATCACCATTCTCTTTCGCAACCAGACCCTGCGTTACCGGCTGGCGGTGCCCGGTAAGGGCGGTGCGCTCAACTCGGTGGCGGCGCTGATTGCCGCCGATCTGCTGGACGTCAGCGTGGCGCAGAGTATCGCCAGCCTGGAGGCCTGGCGCGGCGATGGACAGCATATGGGCATCACCGCCCTGGCGCTGCCGGACGGCGGGGCTGTCACCCTGATTGACGACAGTTACAACGCCGAATACCTGTCGATGCTCAACGCCTTTGAGGTGGCGGCGCAGCATGCCCGGAACAGTGGTGGTCGGGTTATTGCCCTGCTGGGGCGGATCGTCAACCTCGGCGAGCAGGCCGGGGCGATCCACCGCGCGCTGGCAGATCCGCTGCTGGCGGCGGGCTGCCAGCAGGCATTTTTGCACGGGGAGGAGATGGCGGCCCTGCACGATGCCCTGCCGGACGACGTTCGCGGTGGTCACTTCGTTACCGCTGAGGCGCTGGTGGAGGCCGCAGCCCCGACGTTGCGCGACGGCGATCTCGTGCTGGTCAAAGGCAGCGCCCGCAATTCCGACTTTAAGCGGGTCGCGGGCCTGCTGAAAACCCGATTCGCCGCCCCGCCTGAGCTCGGGAAAGGGCAAACCGCGCGCCTGCTGATCAACCTCACCACCGGCGAACAGCGGGTATCGCAGCTGAGCGGCAGCACCTTTGCGCCGACGTATCTCAGCCAGCTGCTACTGACCTGCTGCATTGCGGATCGTCTGCTGGCAAAAAAAATCACACTCGACACCCCGGTAAAGGTGCGTGACATTGCCGCCGCCATCCTGGAGGGCAACCCAGCGCTCGGCCTGCCCCAGGGCAGCACGGCAACGGTAAAATCGCTGGTGCAGGGGATGCTGATCCATACCGCCTGCGATGCCGCTATCCACCTCGCGGAGTTGCTGGCGGGCAGCAGCGCAGAGGCGCTGAAACAACTCCGGGCGCTGAGCGCCACACTGGGCATGCGCCACACCCATCTTAATAACGTCTCCGGCCGCCCGCGCGCGGGACAGCGCACCACGCTGGCCGATATTGCCCGGCTGATGCGCCATTTCCACCAGCGCTACCCGCATCTGTTGCCGTGGCTGGGTGAGTATGAGGCGGCGATCGGCGAGCGGGTGTACCGTAAAACCGGCAACCTGCACAGTGACGGCAGCGCCTGGGGGCAGTTCTGTGCCGGGCGCTGGGGCGTTGCGCTGCAGTGGGTAGCGGGTGAGCTGTGGCTGGCCTGCGCCGCCGGCGCTAATGACGCCTTCCATCTCGACTATCTGCTGGATGAACAGCTGGCCCGGGCCGAGGGCAGACCGCCCGCCCCGGCGTCAGTCGCCCGGCAGATCGAAAAACCCGCCGCCACCCTCACCCTGCTGGGGGACACCTATTTTGGCGAGTGGTACACCCGCCGGCGCCAGGCGCGCGGGATGGATGACGCCCTCCAGCGCCACGGGTATGACCATAGCTTTGCGGCGATCGCCCCGCTGCTGCGCGGGAGTGACTTTACCCTCGCCAACTTCGAAGCGGCCCTGACTACCGACCTGAGCGCCAGCCTGGAGGGCCGCAAACCCTTCTGTCTGATCGGGGATCCAACCGCCTCGGTTGCCGCTCTGCGCAAACAGGGCATCGACGCAGTAGCGCTGGGTAACAATCACGCCATGGATGCCGGGTTGCCGGGTCTGCGCAGCACCCTGGCGGCGTTTCGCGATGGCGGGATCGCCTGCATCGGGGCCGGGCTCAATGCTCAGCAGGCGCATGCCCCGCTGGTGCTGACGGTGGGCGGCAGGCAGTACAAGATTTTCAGCGCCTACTGGTATCGCCGCTATATGGAGCAGGAGTGTGCCTTCTACGCCCGGCCGCGCCGCGCGGGCGTCGCCTGCCTGAGCGGTGGGCTCATCGAACAGCTGCGACAGGAGAAAGCCAGCCCCCGTCCGGCCACCACCATCGTGCTCGCCCACTGGGGGCTGGACTACCGCTGGACCACCGCCGGGCAGCGGGCGCAGGCGAAACGCCTGAGCGAGGCCGGGGCCGATCTCATCATTGGCTCCGGGCCGCATATGGCGGGTGATGCCGCCCGGCTGGGCGAGAGCCTGGTGGTCTACAGCATTGGCAACGCCGTGTTTAACAGCAACGGCGAATACCGGGAGCGCGGCATGCCCGCGTACGGGTTTATCGTCCGCCTGCTGCTCGGTCATTCGCTACCGCAGATCCAGCTCCTGCCAATTTTTACCGACAACAAACGGACCTTCTGGCAACCCCGCCCGGTTAACGAGGCGGAGTTTGCCGATCTGATCGCCCAGCTGAAATTGCAGGGAATGGCAATTGGCGAGCGCGGCGCGTCCTGGCGTGCCGTCAACGTGGACGGCGAATATATGCTGACAACGACCCTGGACAGCCGCTTCGGTCTCATGACTTCAGATGAGGGGCCCACCATGAATAATAAAAAATCATGAGGCGTGAATGTTGAGGGCGAATACATACTGACCATAACGCCGCTGTGATACAGGGTCAGGACACATTGATGAGCGTGCCACTGCAAAACATACCCCGCTGCGGGCTTATGCTGTTCATGCTACTCCTGGGGGTCAGCGGATGCTCTTCCGGGGACAATACCGCCAGCCGGGGAAGACCGGTGCAAAAATACTACCGCCCCGCGTACATTCCGCCCCCGGTAATGCCCGTGCAGCGCGCGCCGGAACCCTGGAGCGTAGCGCCAGAGGAGGCGCCGCCGGTGAAAGCGAAAAAACGCCCGCCGATCAAAGCCGCAGAACAACGTCAGCCCAGAGCGATGCCGGTGCTGGATAATTCATTGCCCGAGCAGATCTGGCAACCGGCGATAAGCCGTCAGACGAGTCTGGAGCTGAAATCATGACCGAACGCGCCATCGGTGAACTGAGCAGCCGGCCTGATATCAGGCACCCGACCCTGCCTCTCTGGCAAAACGGTCTGGTGATTATCATCACCCTCACCTACCTCATCTGCGAGCTGGCATTTAACTCCCGCCTGCTCGATCTGGTGGGAAGTCTCTCCACCGCCGATGACATCCACAGTATGGAACGCTATGGCCGGGCGTTAACCGCCATCGCCGCGGCCCTGCTGGTGCTTCAGCTGGTGCTGGCAGGCAACGTCCGGCTGAAAAAACGCGGCATCGATTTTCCCCCGCTGTACGTGGCAAGCATGGTGTTTTCGCTCTGCCTGCTCACCGGCGTGGTGACCTGGCAGACGGTGGAACGAGTGATTGAACAGCAGGTCGCGCAAAGTACCGGCGAATTTCGTCAGAAATCGCTGCTGGCACAGCTCTACCAGCAATCCTTGATTGACGGGCATCAGACGCTGGAGGGGATCCCGCTGGATGAAGACGGCGGGCAGCGGCAGACCTGGACCAGCCCCTCGGGGAAAGCGTTTCTGGCGATGCTGCCGCTGCTGATGAGCTCGGTCAGCCGCTATCACCCGCTGTTGGAAAGCGAGACTGCGCAGAACCTGCGCGACAGCATCAGCGTCCAGGAGGAAGGGATCCTCGGCTATTACAAAGCCTGGCTGGCGGCGCGTGCGGACATTTATAAGGACTATCTCGACTATTCCAGCGTGACGCAGAAAAACGTGCGTTATCACGAGGCGATGATCCCTGCCCGACTCGACTGGGAGGCGTTTTTCATGCTGGACGTGGTGCAGAGCAGGCTGCGTGAAACGCTGGCGCTTCCCCCTCAGAGCCGGGTTCGCTCTGAATACCCCAAAGATGACGCCCTTAAGCAGTTTGCCCTTGAGCTGCAGGCCCCCCATCTTGATTACGCCGTGCAACAGCAGCTCCCTCACCTGCAGGCCGCGCTGGCCAGCTATGGCCCGGGCGGTGCGAATGAAAAAGAGGGAGAGGATGCGGCGCGGGCGGTGATTGTTCCGCCGATTGCGCTGATGTTCTCTTTGCTCGGCGCGCTTACCCATCTGGCAAAACTGCTCTATCTGCTGCTGCTCCCCCTGAGTGCGGCCCTGCTGTATATCACCTCGTGGCGTCCGGTTCGCCTGCTCAACCGCCATGCGCTACTCTTTCCGGTGCTGCTGATTTGCCTGCTGATGGGAATGTTCAGCGTGATGAATAACAGCATCACGGCCTCTCCGGCCTATCATGCCTTGCGTCATGGGTTACAGGGAGCTGAGGTGGCGATTACCGGGGAGTCCTCGACGCTGAGCGGCGGCACGCTGTTGCGGGTCATTCATGCGGTCAGCATCGGGCAAAGTTACAGTTATCCGTTAAACCACGCCCTACGCCAGAATCTGTTGATGGGCTTTGATTTTGGCTACGAAACACGTGATAAATAAGGTCTTTTAAGAGACAATCAACAGGCCTGTTTTGTGCGGATTTTTCAAGCGCAACGTCGTGTTAGCGGTTAAGATATATCAGTGCTACATTACGCCGCCCAGCGGCGACACGCACTATCAGACCAGTCGACCTTTACGGTAACGACCTGGAACCATTAGTATTAATACGGGTCATCAAAACAGTCGGCATATCGCCCGTCTGGCGCTACTTCCACATTCTTCAAAAGGTCGTTTTATCTTGTCTCAATGCAAATTCACACTCGCCCTCTTGCATCCTCGTTACTGGTTTACGTGGTTTGGTCTGGGCGTCTTGTGGCTGCTCGTACAACTCCCCTACCCGGCGCTGCTCTGGTTGGGCTCTACCCTCGGTAGCCTGTCGCGTCGTTTTCTGAAACGCCGGGAATCTATCGGCCGCAGAAACCTCGAGCTCTGTTTTCCGGCCTTATCGCCCGAAGAGCGCGAGCATCTGATTACTGAGAATTTTAAATCCATCGGCATGGCGTTACTGGAAACCGGGATGGCCTGGTTCTGGCCGGACCATCGGGTACGCAAGTGGTTCGATGTGGAAGGTCTGGAAAATTTACAGCGCGCACAGGCCAAACACCGCGGCGTGATGGTGATCGGCGTGCACTTTATGTCGCTGGAGCTGGGCGGGCGCGTGATGGGATTATGCCAGCCGATGATGGCCACCTATCGGCCGCACAACAGCCTGCTGATGGAGTGGGTGCAGACCCGCGGTCGCATGCGCTCCAATAAAGCGATGATCAGCCGGAATAATTTACGCGGGCTGGTTGGCGCCCTGAAAAAAGGGGAAGCGGTGTGGTTTGCCCCCGATCAGGATTATGGCCGCAATGGCAGCAGCTTCGCCCCGTTCTTCGCGGTAAAAGATGTCGCCACCACCAACGGCACATTCGTGATTTCACGCCTGTCTAAATCGGTAATGCTGACCGTGACGATGGTAAGAAAAAACGATAAAAGCGGCTATCGCCTGTTTATCATGCCGGAACTGGAAAATTACCCGCAGGAAGAGGTGGCCGCCGCGGCCTATATCAACCAGGTGATCGAGAAAGAGATCATGCGTGCGCCGGAGCAGTATTTATGGGTGCATCGCCGCTTCAAAACCCGTCCTGAAGGCGAACCCTCCCTCTACCGGTAATCCTCTGCTAAAGGTTAGTTTCGCCTTGAAACTAGCCTTTTCAATAACCTGTAATCACCCTGATTTATCGTTAGCACGCTATGTTGCTCAAGGACAATTTATTACCCTGGGAAATTAAACTGTCGCCGTTCCACGACACTCGTAAGTCGCGGAAAGTATTTAAAAAAACCCCTCTTGTCACCCCCCAAATTTAAGCGTACATTAGCGCCGTCTGGCTACCTGAAAGCACAGAATTCTGAGCTGGAGTCGATGCCAAAACGGGGATAATTCTCATTTCCGCTCTGGCCTGACTTCACCTCTCTATACTCAGTTGGACTCTGAATTTAATGCGTATCACGATATACGCGGAGCGATGAACGTGAAATATTTCTTTATGGGTTTTTCAGTTATTGTGTTCGCCTGGGTCGGCACCTTTGCCCTGATGATGAACTGAGCAAAGAAAATGCAAAAAAACAGGCGCCATTGGCGCCTGTTTTTTTATGCTTACTGACCGGCTTACTCTGACGCGGATTTTGTCCCCTGCGGCAACAGCCCGTCGGCCCGGAACATACTCTTGATCCCCCTTACCGCCTGACGAATACGGTCGCTGTTCTCAATCAGCGCGAAACGCACGTGCGTATCACCATATTCGCCAAAGCCCACCCCCGGTGAGACGCAGACTTTCGCGTCCTGCAGCAGTTTCTTGGCGAACTCCAGCGAGCCCATCCCCGCATAGGTGTCCGGGATTTTTGCCCAGACGTACATGGAGGCTTTCGGCATCTCAACCATCCAGCCCGCCTCATGCAGCCCTTTGACCAGCACATCGCGACGGCGTTTGTACTGTGCGGCGATATCCTTCACGCACTGCTGATCCCCTTCCAGGGCAGCAATGGCCGCCACCTGCAGCGGGGTAAAGGTGCCGTAGTCGTGGTAGCTCTTGATGCGCGCCAGGGCATTCACCAGCGTCTTGTTGCCGACCATGAAGCCGATGCGCCAGCCTGCCATGTTGTAGCTTTTCGACAGGGTGAAGAACTCCACCGCCACGTCCCGCGCGCCGGGAACCTGCATAATCGACGGGGCTTTCCAGCCGTCATAGACGATATCGGCGTAGGCCAGGTCATGCACCACCAGCACGTCGTAACGCTTCGCCAGGGCCACCACCTTCTCAAAGAAATCGAGTTCGACACACTGGGCGGTCGGGTTGGAGGGGAAGCCGAGGATCATCATCTTCGGCTTCGGGTAGCTTTCGCGGATAGCGCGCTCCAGCTCGTTGAAAAAGTCGACGCCTTCCACCAGCGGCACAGAGCGTACCTGCGCCCCGGCGATGACCGCGCCGTAAATATGAATCGGGTAGCTGGGGTTCGGCACCAGCACCGTGTCGCCATGATCCAGCGTGGCCAGCATCAGATGCGCCAGCCCCTCTTTCGAGCCGATGGTGACGATGGCTTCGCTCTCGGGATCGATTTCAACCTGATAGCGGTCCTGATACCAGCGCGAGATGGCGCGGCGTAAACGCGGGATCCCTTTGGAGGTGGAGTAGCCATGCGTATCCGGGCGCTGGGCGACCGTGCAGAGTTTTTCCACGATATGCGGCGGCGTAGCGCCGTCCGGGTTGCCCATACTGAAATCAATAATGTCTTCGCCGCGCCGACGCGCAGCCATTTTTAGTTCAGCGGTAATGTTAAAAACATACGGGGGAAGACGATCGATACGCGAAAAACGGCGTTCAGGACTGGAATCAGCCATAGATACCTCAGATAACGTTAGCGCCCGGACCGTCCGAGCGACGTCGCCACGATGTGTGGCGTGCTTAGAAAATAACCCGAAAAAATTCTTCTTGTCGAGAGGGGAAAAATAAAAAAAGACGTAGCGCTAAAACGGGAACTCTGCTGCGACTAAAACGGGAAGTAAAAATGAATAGCGGCATTTCTGATCCCATTTTATTAACACTTTAATATCAATAGATTTACGACTTTCAGGTGGGTTTTCTCATCAGCGCACCTGGCAGATCAACCTGACACTATCCCCTTTGAAAAGTGTGCCTTCTCCCCATTTGATAAAACTGACGGATAACTGGTCATTGGGCGTCAGGTTTTTTATCATGGTTGTTTCCCGTTTGCCCAGGTCATCCCGTGCACGAAATATTCGATATGCTGCTGGCGGTCTTCGATCGCGCGGCATTAATGCTGATTTGCCTGTTCTTCCTGATCCGTATCCGCCTGTTCCGCGAGCTGCTGCATAAATCGGCCCACTCGCCGCGCGAGCTGCTCGCAGTGACCGCCATTTTCTCAATGTTTGCCCTGTTCAGCACCTGGTCCGGAGTGCCGGTGGAGGGCTCCCTGGTCAACGTGCGCGTCATTGCCGTGATGTCCGGCGGGATCCTGTTTGGCCCCTGGGTCGGGATCATCACCGGCGTCATCGCCGGGACCCACCGTTACCTGATCGATATCGGCGGGGTGACGGCGGTCCCCTGCCTGATCACCAGCATCATCGCGGGCGTGCTGTCGGGCTGGATCAACCGTAAGGTCCCCAAAAAGCAGCACTGGCGGGCGGGCATTATCGCCGGGATGATCTGCGAAACTCTCACCATGATCCTGGTGGTGGCCTGGGCACCGACCATTGAGCTTGGGCTGGATATTGTGTCGAAAATCGGCATCCCGATGATCCTCGGCAGCGTCTGCGTGGGCTTTATCGTGCTGCTGGTACAGAGCGTCGAGGGCGAAAAAGAGGCCAGCGCCGCCCGGCAGGCCAAGCTGGCGCTGGATATTGCCAATAAAACCCTGCCGCTGTTTCGTGATATTAATGTCGAGTCCCTGCGTCAGGTGTGCGACATCATCCGCACCGACATTCACGCCGATGCGGTAGCCATTACCAATATTAATCGGGTACTGGCCTACGTGGGCGTGGGCGAGCACAACTACCGGGATAATGACGATACCGTCAGCCCCACCACCCGCCAGGCCATCAGCGATGGCAAAATTATCATCAAGAATAACGACGAAGCTCACCGCACGCCAGAGATCCACTCCATGCTGGTGATCCCACTGTGGGAAAAAGGGGTCGTCACCGGCACGCTAAAAATTTACTACTGCCACGCGCACCAGATTACCTCCTCCTTGCAGGAGATGGCGGTCGGGCTGTCGCAGATTATCTCCACCCAGCTGGAGGTGTCCCGTGCCGAGCAGCTGCGGGAGATGGCCAACAAAGCCGAGCTACGCGCCCTGCAGAGTAAAATCAATCCCCATTTCCTGTTCAACGCCCTGAATGCCATCTCCTCGTCGATCCGCCTCAATCCGGACACCGCTCGTCAGCTAATCTTCAATCTGTCGCGCTATCTGCGCTACAACATTGAGCTGAAGGATGATGAGCAGATCGACATCAAAAAAGAGCTCTATCAGATTAAGGATTACATCGCCATCGAGCAGGCGCGGTTTGGCGATAAGCTCACCGTCATCTATGACATTGATGAAGAGGTGAACTGCGTGATCCCGAGCCTGCTGATCCAGCCGCTGGTGGAGAATGCCATTGTTCACGGCATTCAGCCGCGCAAGGGCAAAGGCGTGGTGACGATAAGCGTGGCGGAGTGTGGCAACCGCGTGCGGGTGGCGGTACGCGACACCGGCCACGGTATCGATCCCCAGGTGATTGAGCGGGTGGAGTCAAACGAGATGCCCGGTAATAAAATTGGTCTGCTGAATGTTCATCACCGCGTTAAGCTGCTTTATGGTGAGGGGCTGCACATTCGCCGCCTGGAGCCGGGCACCGAGATCGCTTTTTATGTGCCCAATGAACGGTCTCCCGTTCATGCGCAGACGCTGTTATCGCCCTGGAGAGAGTGACCCATGAAAGTCATCATTGTGGAAGATGAAATACTCGCGCAACAGGAGCTGAGCTGGCTTATCAAAGAACATAGCCAGATGGAGATCGTTGGCACCTTTGAGGATGGGCTGGACGTGCTGAAATACCTTCAGCACAACAGGGTCGACGCCATTTTTCTGGATATCAATATTCCGTCGCTGGACGGCGTGCTGCTGGCGCAAAACATCAGTCAGTTTGCCAGCAAGCCCTTTATCGTCTTTGTCACCGCGTGGAAAGAGCATGCGGTGGAGGCCTTCGAGCTGGAAGCCTTCGACTATATTCTCAAGCCTTACCAGGAGTCGCGGATCGTCAGCATGCTGCAAAAACTTGAGCAAGCCTGGCAGCAGCAATCCGGCGCGGGACAGGTCGCCGCCTCACCGGTCACGCGCGAAAATGACACCATCAATTTGATCAAGGATGAGCGCATCATCGTGACGCCGGTGGACGATATCTACTACGCCGAAGCGCATGAGAAGATGACCTTTGTCTATACCCGACGAGAGTCGTTCGTGATGCCGATGAACATCACCGAATTCTGCGGCAAGCTGCCAATGAGCCATTTTTTCCGCTGCCACCGCTCGTTTTGCGTCAACCTGCACAAGATCCGCGAGATCGAGCCCTGGTTTAACAACACCTATATTTTGCGGCTGAAGGATCTGGATTTTCAGGTGCCGGTGAGTCGCAGCAAGGTGAAAGAGTTTCGCCAGCTGATGCACCTGTGAGGATGGTCCCCGGCGAACGGACGTTCACCGGGGAGGAAGAATTACAGCACCTGACCCAGGGTCTGACGCAGATGCGCGCCCGCGCCCAGCAGGCCCGGATTGTCATGCACAATCAGGTACACCGGAATATCCCGGACGTAGTCGCGGAAGCGGCCCTTGTCTTCAAAGCCACCGCGGAAACCGGAGGATTTAAAGAAGTCGAGGAAGCGCGGCACAATTCCGCCCGCGATATAAACCCCGCCAAAGGTGTTCAGATTCAGCGCCAGGTTGCCGCCAAACCGCCCCATGATCACGCAGAACAGCGACAGCGCGCGACGGCAGTCGGTGCAGCTGTCTTCCAGCGCGCGTTCGGTCACGTCTTTCGGCTGCAGGTTTTCTGGCAGTCGCCCGTCGGACTTCACGATCGCCCGGTAAAGATTCACCAGACCCGGGCCTGAGAGCACGCGCTCCGCCGACACGTGGCCCAGTTCTGCACGCAGCTCTTCGAGGATAATGCCCTCTTCTTCGCTGTTCGGCGCGAAATCGACGTGGCCACCTTCGCCTGGCAGGCTGATCCAGCGCTTGTCGACGTGCACCAGATGCGAGACGCCCAGCCCGGTGCCAGCGCCATAGACGGCGATCGGCTTACCTTCCACCGGCTGGGTGCCGCCAAACTGGATCAGATGCTCCGGCCTTAACATCGGGATCGCCATCGACACCGCGGTAAAGTCGTTAATAATTTCCAGATGCGCAAAACCTAGGTTCGCTTTCATCTCCGCCGTGGAAAACGCCCAGGTGTGGTTGGTCATCGCCACCCAGTCACCGGTAATCGGGCAGGCGATGGCAATACTGCCATCCTCCACGCTGACATCATGCTCGGTCAGATAGACACGAACCACCGCTTCAAGGCTGGGATAATCCAGCCCGGAATAGGTTTTGGCGCGGGAGATCTCCCCCGTACTGACGTCACATAACGCCAGACGCGCGTTAGTGCCTCCTACATCTCCTACCAAAGCATACTTTGTCATTCTTCTACTGCTCCGCTAAAGTCAAAATAACTCTTTGGCACACTCTAAATTCAAGGCCCGATAACAACAACGGCCTGAATAAAAGCACCCCAGGATAATCGATCTTCGTCACAGAATAACTTTACCGTTTCAGCACCATTTGCACTATTAGCATCAGTCTGAGCGTGCAAAGTAATGATCGCCATTTTTTACAAGGAAATCATCATGCTCCATCCGCGAGCCAGAACGATGCTGCTGTTGGCCCCTCCTGCGCTGATTATTGGCGTCGCCTCCAGCCTGATTCTGATTGTGATCATGAAAGTTGCCTCCGTATTACAGTCGGTACTTTGGACTTCATTACCTTCCGTACTCGGCCTTAACGCGAGTTCTCCGACCTGGGTGGTGTTGACCCTGACCCTGACCGGCATCGCCGTGGGGCTGGTGATCCGCTACAGCCCCGGTCATGCCGGGCCGGATCCGGCGACAGAGCCGCTGATTGGCGCCCCGGTGGATACAGCCGCTCTGCCCGGGCTGATTATCGCCCTGATTATCGGCCTGGCGGGGGGCGTCAGCCTCGGGCCAGAGCATCCGGTGATGGCGGTGAATATCGCCCTCGCCGTTGCCGTGGGATCGCGTGTGTTTCCCCGGGTCAACGCCCTGGACTGGACCATTCTCGCTTCGGCGGGCACCATCGGTGCGCTGTTCGGCACGCCCGTCGCGGCGGCGCTGATATTTTCCCAGACCCTGAGCGGCAACACCGAGATCCCCCTCTGGGATCGCCTGTTCGCCCCGCTGCTCTCCGCCGCCGCCGGTGCCCTGACCACCAGCCTCTTTTTCCATCCCCACTTCTCCTTGCCCATCGCCCATTACAGCCAGATGCAGCTGGCCGATATCTTTAGCGGGGCGATTGTCGTCGCCATCGCCATCGCGCTGGGGATGGTGGCGGTCTGGTGCCTGCCGCGCCTCCACCGGATGATGCATCGCCTGAAGCACCCGGTACTGATCCTCGGGACAGGCGGACTGATTCTGGGGATCCTCGGCGCTATCGGCGGCAATATCACGCTGTTTAAAGGGCTGGATGAGATGCAGCAGATGGCATTCAGTCAGCTGTTCAGCGTTTCAGATTATCTGCTCTTTGCGCTGATCAAACTGGCGGCGCTGGTGGTGGCAGCGGCCTGCGGTTTTCGCGGTGGACGGATTTTCCCGGCGGTGTTTGTCGGTGCCGCGCTGGGGTTGATGCTGCATGAGCACGTCGAGGCGGTCCCGGCGGCGATTACCGTTTCCTGTTCGATTCTGGGGCTGGTGCTGGTTGTCACCCGGGATGCGTGGCTGAGCCTGTTTATGGCGGCAGTGGTGGTGCCAGACACCACCCTGCTGCCGCTCCTGTGTATCGTGATGCTGCCCGCCTGGCTGTTGCTGGCGGGCAGACCCATGCTGGCTGCCTCTAACGAGGATAAATAATCAGGCGCTTTTACGCGCTTCCAGCGCCTGGATGATGCCACTCAGCAGCGGTGGAACATCGGCTTTCGGCAGCATGACCTCAATCAGCGAAAGCCGTTCCGGGTGCGCCACTCTCTCCAGCACCTCTTCCAGCTGCACCGCCTCACTCACCCGCCAGCACTCGGCCTGACAGTTCAGGCTGAGGGCCTGCGGGATCTGCGTCCAGTTCCACAGCGCAATGTCGTTATAGCGCTGATTCGGGCCATGAATGGCGCGCTCAACCGTGTAGCCTTCGTTGTTCAGGACCATGATCACCGGGCACTGTTTGTCCCGCAGCATCGAGCCCAGCTCCTGGATAGTGAGCTGCGCCGCGCCGTCGCCAGTAATCGCAATCACGCGGCGATCCGGACAGGCCGTCTGCGCGCCATAGGCGGCGGCAAGGGTATAACCAATCGAGCCCCAGATCGGCTGAACGATAAAATTCACCTCCTCAGGTAAACGCAGCGCGCCCGCGCCAAAGGCGGATGTTCCCTGGTCGGCGAGAATGATATCCCCCGGGCGAATAAAGTTTTGCAGCGTTTTCCAGAAACTGTCCTGGCTTAGCGTCCCGGGGTGAACAGCATGCAGCTGCCGGGCCGGACGGGTTTCCGTAGTGGCGCTGGCGTACTGATGGCACAGGCTGGAGAGCACCTCAATCGCCTGGGTCATCGGGATCCCGGTGTACCAGACATCCCCGATCCGCGAGGCGTGCGGCTGTACGTCGATCGTCTGCTGATGCGTGAGCTTGTGGGTGAACCCGGCGGTGAGCGTATCGGTAAAGCGCGTCCCCACGCAGATCACCGTATCGGCCCCTTCAATGGCCTCGTTGACCCCTGCGGCACTGGCAGAGCCGCTGTAGGTGCCCGCGAAGCCCGGTTTGCGCTCGTCAAAGATCCCTTTCCCCATCAGCAGGGTGGCGTGGGCCATCGGCGTTTGCTCCACCCAGCGCTGAAGCTGGCTTTTCAGGCCGTAGCGCAGGACGAGGAAATCGGCCAGCAGCGCGGTGCGCTCACTGGCCGCCAGTCTTTTCTCTGCCGCCTGGCGGAAGGCATCGAGGCGGAAACTGTCGCTTTCATATATACGATCAATGAGAGCGCTTACAGGCGGGGTGGCAGGTTTTTTTGCCACATCGGCCGGCAGCATGATGTAGCCCGGACGGCGCTCACGGAGCATTTCGGTCAACACCCGGTCGATTTCATAGCAGGCATTCTGTTCGGCAAGGTGCGCCTGGGCGACGGTTACGGGCTCACTCATTTTATAGAAGTGACGAAACTCGCCGTCACCCAGCGTATGGTGCAGCAGTTCCCCTCTTTTCTGCGAGGCGCTGCCCGGCGCGCCAACGATATGCAGAACCGGAACATGTTCGGCGAAACTGCCCGCGATACCGTTCATGGCGCTGAGCTCGCCCACCCCAAAGGTGGTCAACAGCGCGGCAAAACCCTTGCAGCGCGCGTAGCCATCGGCGGCGTAGGCCGCATTCAACTCGTTAGCACAACCCACCCAGCCAATATCCGGGCTGGCGATAACGTTATCAAGGAACTCTAAGTTGTAGTCGCCTGGCACGCCAAACAGGTGATCGGCACCACAATCTGTAAGGCGGTCCAGCAGGTAATCGGCGACGGTGTAGGGGGTAAGCATGACTGTTATCCTTATAATGTAGACTTCACTTTGAGTATTGAAGAAGCGTGATAGCTGTCCAGGAATGGCGATATTCAGCTCATGGAAACCATGCTTTACGTATTTTTGCGCGTTAATCTGTGTGTCTCAGTCGTGGTGTAAACGTATACACTGTATGACTATCTGACGCAGAGGGAAAAACTCATGGTTTATCAGGCGGAGCAAAATCGTTATCAATCAATGTCGTATCAACGATGCGGGCAAAGCGGTCTTAAGCTGCCTGCCATCTCCCTCGGGCTGTGGCACAACTTCGGCGATGCCACGCTGATCGAAAACAGCCGTCAACTTTTACATCGTGCTTTCGATCTGGGGATTACCCATTTCGACCTTGCCAATAATTACGGTCCACCGCCGGGATCGGCGGAGCGTAACTTCGGGCGGATCCTGCAGGAAGATTTCGGCAACTTGCGTGATGAGCTGATCATCTCGAGTAAAGCGGGCTATACCATGTGGGATGGGCCGTACGGCGACTGGGGCTCGCGCAAATACCTGATTGCCAGCCTCGATCAAAGCCTGAAACGTATGGGGCTGGAGTATGTCGATATCTTCTATCATCACCGCCCGGATCCGGAAACGCCGCTACGGGAGACTATGAAAGCGCTCGACCATGTGGTGCGCCAGGGCAAGGCACTGTATGTCGGACTGTCCAACTACCCGGCAGAGCTGGCGCAACAGGCCATCGACATCCTCGACGATCTGGGCACCCCCTGCCTTATTCACCAGCCAAAGTTTTCGATGCTGGAACGCGCCCCGGAAGAAGGCTTACTGGATGTGCTTAAGCAGAAAGGGGTGGGATGCATTGCGTTTTCGCCGCTCGCCGGTGGCCAGCTTACCGACCGTTATCTGAACGGTATTCCGGCAGATTCCCGCGCCGCCAGCGGCAGCCGCTTCCTCAACCCGGATCAGGTCACCGACGAGAAGCTGGAAAAAGTGCGCCAGCTCAATGCCCTGGCCGAACGCCGTAACCAGAAATTGTCGCAGATGGCGCTGGCCTGGGTATTACATCACGAGGCCATCACCTCGGTGCTGATCGGTGCCAGCAAAACGGCGCAAATCGACGATGCGGTGGGGATGCTGGCGAATCGTCACTTCACCCCTGAGGAGCTGAATGAAATAGAATCAATCCTGAGCAGCGTTATTTAAAAGCACTTTTAGCAAAAAGTGCTACGCCTTCTGAATTAGGAGTTAAAGCGATTATCCGGGGCTTTACCGCCCCTTAATATTGCGTTAACAAGCCGCTTACGGCTCCGATCGTGAAGGAGAATAACAATGTTCAGGTCCCTGATTCTGGCAGCAGTATTAATGGCTTCAGCCCCGCTGGTCGCTAATGCTGGCGAAATCACCCTGTTGCCATCCGTAAAATTACAAATTGGCGATCGCGATAATTACGGTAACTACTGGGACGGTGGCGGCTGGCGTGACCGCGGCTACTGGCATCGTAATTATGAATGGCGTGGCAAACGCTGGCACAAACATGACAACGGCTACCACCGTGGCTGGGATAAACGTAACGCCTATGAACGCGGCTACCGCGAAGGCTGGCGCGATCGTGATGACCATCGCGGCCGTAAAGGTCACGGTCATGGCGGACACGGACACCGTCACTGATACGAAAAAGGCGCCTCGCGGCGCCTTTTTTATAACCCCAGCGCAGTGCCGATAAGCAGCCACAGATTCAACGCCACCACCAGCACCACTATCGCCCACCCTGCCCGTTTCACCAGCACGCTGTTCACCAGATCGCCCATCAACGTCTTATTGCTGGTAAACACCAGCAGCGGCACCAGCGCCAGCGCAATACCAAAGCTCAGCAGCACCTGGCTCATCACCAGAATGCGGGTCGGATCGAGCCCCATCAGGATCACAATAAAGGACGGCAGCATGGTGACGGCACGACGCACCCATAGCGGGATATGGAAGCGCACAAATCCCTGCATCACCACCTGCCCTGCCAGGGTACCGACCACCGTTGACGAAAGACCCGCTGCCACCAGGCTGAGGCCAAAAATGGTGGCCGCGGCGTGGCTGAGTAACGGTTCGAGGGTCAGATAGGCCTGATCCAGATCGGCCACACCGGTATGACCGTTGAAGTGGAATGCTGCCGCGGCGGTGGCCATCATCGCCAGATTAACAAACCCGGCGATGGTCATGGCGATCGCTACATCCCATTTGGTGGCAGAATAACGCTCATGCCGCGACCCATCGTGCAGGTTCTGGGTCAGCGAGGAGTGCAGATAGATCACGTGCGGCATAATGGTGGCGCCCAGCACCCCGGCCGCCAGGAACACCGCTTCCGTGGTGGGCAGGCTCGGGATCGCCATCCCTTTGCCGAGCTGGACGACGTCAGGCTGGGAGAAGATCAGCTCAACGATATAGGCCGCCGCCACGAACAGCAGCAGGCCGCCAATCACTTTTTCGAGCGGTTTTTGCCCGCGGCGTTGCAGCATCAGGATCAGGAAGGTGGCGATACCGGTTAACACCGCCCCCTGAAGCAGCGATACGCCCAGGATCAGCTTGAAGCCGATTGCGGCACCGATAAACTCCGCAAGGTCGGTCGCCATGGCAATAATTTCGGCCTGCACCCAGTAAAACCAGACCAGCGGACGCGGATAGTGGTCGCGGATCTGTTCTGCGAGGTTTTTGCCGGTGGCGATGCCCAGTTTTGCCGACAGCACCTGGATCATCATCGCCATCAGGTTAGCCCACACCACCACCCACAGCAGTTTATAGCCGAAGCTGGCCCCGGCCTGAATGTTGGTCGCAAAGTTACCGGGATCGATGTAGCCAATAGCGGCAATAAACGCAGGTCCCATTAATGCAAACCGCATTTTGCGTGCTGCTTTGCCACTGCTACTCTCATCAATGCGACTGTTGGTCATTTTTGCCTCAGAAATATAGCCTTTGCTATGTTTAATGCTATCAAAATGCGAATGATTATCAAGTTCATTTAAAATGGTTATATTGATTACAGTGATAGCGAAGAACAATAAGCAGGCTGAAAACGTGGAAAGGCTGCCAAACGATAAATACACGCAACCTTTGTGAAGCGTAGCACACAAACTTAACTTTTAACTCATTTACACAACATAACAAAAACCTATCGTATGTCACTATTTTTGAGTCTCGTCACAGGACGTGACTATAGTGTGGCTTTGATCTCGTTTTCTTTGCGCTTGTTTCATAGAATGTGCAGCGAAATTAAACCTGCCTCATATTTGGAGCAAATATGGACCGCGTCCTACATTTTGTCCTCGCACTTGTTGTCGTTGCCGTGCTTGCGTTGCTGGTCAGCAGCGATCGTAAAAAAATCCGCATTCGTTATGTTATTCAGTTACTCGTCATTGAAGTGCTGCTCGCGTGGTTCTTCCTGAACTCCAATGTGGGTCTGGGTTTCGTGAAGGGCTTCTCCGAGATGTTCGAAAGTCTGCTCGGCTTTGCCAACGAAGGGACTAACTTCGTGTTCGGTAAAATGAACGATGAAGGTCTGGCGTTCTTCTTCCTGAAAGTTCTGTGCCCTATCGTCTTCATCTCTGCCCTGATCGGTATTCTGCAGCACATTCGCATTCTGCCGATTGTGATCCGCGCTATCGGTACCGTGCTGTCTAAAGTGAACGGCATGGGCAAACTGGAATCTTTCAACGCCGTAAGCTCCCTGATCCTCGGTCAGTCTGAGAACTTTATCGCCTATAAAGATATCCTTGGCAAAATGTCCCGCAACCGCATGTACACCATGGCGGCTACCGCAATGTCTACTGTTTCCATGTCTATCGTGGGCGCGTATATGACCATGCTGGAGCCAAAATATGTGGTGGCTGCGCTGGTTCTGAACATGTTCAGCACCTTTATCGTTCTGTCCCTGATCAACCCGTACCGCGTGGATGAGAGTGAAGAGAACCTGCAGATGGCGAATCTGCACGAAGGTCAGAGCTTCTTCGAAATGCTGGGCGAGTACATTCTGGCAGGTTTCAAAGTGGCGGTTATCGTTGCTGCGATGCTGATCGGCTTTATCGCCCTGATCTCCGCGCTGAATGCCCTGTTTGCTGCTGTGCTGGGTATCTCCTTCCAGGGCATTCTGGGTTACATCTTCTACCCGGTCGCCTGGGTGATGGGTGTCCCGGCAAGCGAAGCGCTGCAGGTGGGCAGTATTATGGCAACCAAACTGGTTTCTAACGAATTCGTCGCCATGATGGATCTGCAGAAAATCGCCGGTTCCCTCTCCCCACGCGCTGAAGGTATCCTCTCCGTCTTCCTGGTCTCCTTCGCTAACTTCTCTTCTATCGGCATCATCGCGGGTGCGATTAAAGGCCTGAACGAAGAGCAGGGTAACGTGGTCTCCCGCTTCGGCCTGAAGCTGGTTTACGGCTCTACGCTGGTCAGCGTCCTGTCTGCGTCTATCGCTGCACTGGTCCTGTAATCAGCTCAAAAAAAACCGGGGACTTATCCTCCCCGGTTTTTTTACGTCTGTTATTCACTGAGCGGTTGCGGTTTACCTATCAGATAGCCCTGCAGATAATCCACCCCCGAGGCGAGCAACATCTCACGCTGCTCCTCCGTTTCGACAAACTCCGCTACCACACACAGCGACCGGGTCTTCGCCAGATTGCAGATCGATTTCACAATCATCGCATCCATACTGTCGCTACAGATATCCTTCACGAAGCAACCATCAATCTTAATGACGTCCGCCTGCAGGCGCTTGAGACGTTCGTAATTGGCATAGCCGGTACCGAAGTCGTCGATGGCAAGTTTGAAGCCGTAATGACGCAGCTGCTGAATGTTGGCGATGCTGACTTCGGAATTCGAGAAGGCCTGCTCTTCGGTCACTTCGATAATCACCGTCTGCGGTTTCACCCGGTAGCGTTCAAACAGAGCAATGATCTCCGCCGCGACCTCTTTCTGCATCAGCGTCAAAGGCATCAGGTTCACCGAGAAACGCGCGCAGCGGTCTTCCGAGGGGTGATCCCGCAGCCATACCAGCACCGCCTCCACCACGCTGATATCGAAGCGCCGGCTCAGGTTAAATTGCGCCACCAGCGGCAGAAACTTATCGGGCGTCAGTAACTCCCCTTCACTCTCCAGCCGCGACAGGATTTCGTGGTAACCCACCCCATCGCCCCGCTGGATCGGCTGGGCATAGAGACGTAAACCGCCCTCATCCAGGGCCCGTTTCACCCGGCTAAGCATCAGGACGCGCTCGGTCGTCTGCCCCGAGACCGTCTCAAGGCTGTTATTCAGCGACAGGACCTGATGCGCCGAGCAGGACTTTTCCGCCAGCTAGCTGAGCTGGCCAAGCGTATGGTAGAGACTTTCACCGCACTGGTATTCCACGCCTCCCCAGGCGGCGCCAAACTCAATGTCCAGCCCGGTGTTGTTCCAGTAGATTTTACGGCTGTTGAGGTGATCCACGATGTGCTGTAACCGCGCCCCGGTTTCCGGGCCGCTCAGCACCACCACCAGTTCGTTACCGGGGATCTGGAATACCTGTTCATTAGGCATCAGCAGCGGCTGCAGCTGGCGAATAATGGCGCGTTTACACTGGACGCGCATCATCAGACCATAATGACGGCTCAGAAACTCCAGATTATCCATCCGCAAACAGCACAGGGTGGTGCCCTTGTTGTCCGTCAAAAAAGATTCCAGGGCGCGCAGGTTACGTAAACCGGTCAGCGGATCGATCAGCGCCCTCTCCTGCCAGCCGCGTTTGAGCCATTCGCTGCGCTGATAAATGCGTGACATGTAAGCCAGGCAGATAGCAAAGGAGATCAGGACCGATAGTACGAAGGCCAGCGAGTAGCCGTTCTGCACGCCCTGCAAAAAGTTACTGTTGTAGGTGAGCAACATCAGGGCACTCAGTGCCCAGCCAAGGACAATCAGCGGATAGCGAAAGCGGCTAATGCCAATTGTAAATAAAATGAAAATAACAGGCACCAGATAGCCGGCAATAATATCTGAGGTAAAGGGTAAACAGAGCAGAAGAAGGCCAGCAATAAGGCAAAGAAGTAATACAGATGTAAATAACTGGTTTCGGGATGAGAATGAATTATGTATATTTCTTCGCCAGAATGCGCGGGCATAATTAGGATTAATAACCATTCTTATCGGATAATAGAACAACATGGTGAAGATGATAACGGCGCAAACAAGGCTTTGAACATCGACCACATGATAAATTACCGAGCCGCGGTCCGTGAAATTGGCGAGGGTAACGGGAAAATCACATAAATAGCCGGCCAGGAACATTGTCAGTTTTATTACCAGCGGCAGGACAAATCCCAACCACGTAATACGCGCCGCCATGAACCGACTGGGTACGTGGTAGCGCCAGCGCGGCCCCACCTGCCAGCGGAGCATGGCGCAGACTCCCAGCGTGCTGAACACCTGACAAAAGAGCAAGATAAGATCCTGCTTTGCCGACAGTTCCAGGTTCCATTCATTCAGTATGGCGAAGCTGATAATAATTGGCAGGACAGCCTGACGTCCGAATAATAATAGGATCGCCAGCATGACGCTCAGCGGCATCCAGGCAAGATAAACCTCAAAGCCATCGATAACAGATTTCGGGGAAATAAGGCGGGAAAATGGCACGACAATCATGCATAACGCCAGAGCAAGCACGAAGCTTTTTCCGTTAAAATGACTTTTGCTTTTCATTAATTTTATTTAACTATTAACCTGGCGTTATTAAATTCATATTAATAATAGATTCTTTAAAACCCTGATACAACATTCCAGGCCAGGAAAAGTCATTACATTTAGTAAAGTTTTTACCGGAAAAAGCTATTTATTTGTCAATGCGGTGAAACTAAAGGAGTTTATTGCAGGCATAAAAAAACCCCCGCCATTCGGCGAGGGTTCAAATTTTGGTGGAGCTAAGCGGGATCGAACCGCTGACCTCTTGCATGCCATGCAAGCGCTCTCCCAGCTGAGCTATAGCCCCACAATGTTGTTTACGCACCAGACTCTGTTGGGTTCAGAGTTTGGTGGAGCTAAGCGGGATCGAACCGCTGACCTCTTGCATGCCATGCAAGCGCTCTCCCAGCTGAGCTATAGCCCCATCGCGTAAAGCGTGTCGTGTTGACGGGCGGCATAATATGAATTCCCTTGCCGGGTGTCAACGGCAAATTCTCACTCTGGCGTTCAACCGCTGAAAATTCATGCAAATGAATCACATTGCGAGAACGCTCGCAGCCATGAGTTAATCTTGTCACGTTTTCCAGTAAAACGGTGTTATAAAATGAACCTCTAATTACCCACACTCTTACTCAGGAAATTGCATGATCAAGGAACGAATGACGCCAGAAGAGTTGGCCCGGCTCACTGGCTATAGCCGCCAGACCATCAATAAATGGGTGCGTAAAGAGGGATGGTCCACATCGCCAAAACCTGGCGTTCAGGGCGGTAAGGCGCGTCTGGTCCATGTTAATGAGAAAGTACGGGAATTTATTCGCAATGCGCGTCGGGCTCCGGAGACGGCCACATTACCGGAAGCCTCCGCGGATAGCTCGCTGCAGGCCTTGCTGATCACGCTGGCCAATGAAATGACACCGACAGAACAGAAACAGCTTACCTCTTTATTACTCCGGGAAGGGATCACCGGATTGTTACAACGCTTAGGGATTCGCGATCAGAACTGATATGAAAAAATTACGTAGCAAAATGACCACCGAAGAGCTGGCGGAGACGCTGGGTGTCGCCAGGCAGACCGTAAACCGCTGGGTGCGCAAAAATGGCTGGAAGACGGAAGGCATTAATGGGGTAAAAGGTGGGCGCGCGCGCCTCATTCTTATTGATGCGCAGGTGAAGGCGCACATCATGAATATTCCGGCTATTCGTAAACGCCAGGCGCTCTACCAGCTGGCAGAAACCGCAGCCAGCTACGGTGACGCTAAGCCCGTGGCGGTGCTTCCTGGGATCATCAATGCGCTGGAGAATATGACCTTAGCGGAACAGGAGCGGCTTGAAACGCTGCTTACCCGGGAAGGGATACAGGGTTTTCTCGTGCGGCTGAGCATTCATCAGCCAGCGGAATAAAAAACGGCAGGGAAACCTGCCGTTTTGTTTTTTACGTCCTGATTACTGCTGGCTTTCGCGCTCAGCAATAAACTCCAGCGCTCTGTTGATACGCGCCACGCTGCGGGTTTTGCCAATAGCGTGCACCGTAACGTCCAGCGCCGGAGACTGACCTGCACCGGTAACGGCTACGCGCAGCGGCATACCGACTTTCCCCATCCCAACTTCCAGCTCATCTGCTGTCGCCTGAATGGCATGATGCACATTCTCAGCGCTCCAGTCGGTAATGGTGGCCAGCTTGTCGCGAACCACTTCCAGTGGCTGACGTGCAACCGGACGCAGATGCTTCTTCGCGGCGTCGGCGTCAAACTCGTCATACTCTTCATAGAAGTAGCGGCAGTTTTCTGCGATCTCTTTCAGGGTCTTACAACGTTCACCCAGCAGTTTGATCAGGTCGGCCAGCTGCGGACCGTTGCGGGTGTCGATGTTTGCCTGCTCGATATGCCATTGCAGTTGGGTCGCAACATACTCTGGCGGCAGGGTGTTGATGTAGTGATGGTTCAGCCACAGCAGCTTATCGGTATTGAACGCACTGGCAGACTTCCCTACCGCGCTCAGGCTGAAGAGCTGGATCATCTCTTCACGGCTGAAGATCTCCTGATCGCCATGGGACCAGCCCAGACGCACCAGATAGTTGAGCAGCGCTTCCGGCAGATAGCCATCGTCACGGTACTGCATTACGCTGACCGCGCCATGGCGTTTGGACAGCTTTTTACCGTCGTCGCCGTTGATCATCGACACGTGAGCGTAAACCGGAACCGGTGCATTCAGCGCTTTAAGGATGTTGATCTGACGTGGGGTGTTGTTAATGTGGTCTTCGCCACGCACCACGTGGGTGATCGCCATATCCCAGTCATCAACCACAACACAGAAGTTATAGGTTGGAGAACCGTCAGTACGGCGGATGATCAGATCGTCCAGCTCCTGGTTGCTGAATTCGATCGGGCCGCGGATCTGATCGTCAAAGATGACCGACCCTTCCTGCGGGTTCGCGAAACGCACTACGCACGGCTCGTCCGCGGCGTGATGCTGATGATCGTGGCGGCAGCGACCGTCGTAACGTGGCTTTTCATTATTCGCCATCTGCTCTTCGCGCAGGGCTTCCAGACGCTCTTTTGAGCAGTAGCACTTATAGGCTGTACCCGCTTCAAGCATCTCATCAATAACCGCGTTGTAGCGATCAAAACGTTTAGTCTGGAAATACGGGCCTTCATCCCACTCCAGATTAAGCCAGTTCATACCATCCATGATGGCTTCGATTGCTTCCGGCGTGGAGCGTTCGAGATCGGTGTCTTCGATACGCAGCACAAACTCACCGCCCTGGTTGCGAGCAAACAGCCAGGAATAGAGAGCAGTACGCGCGCCGCCGACGTGCAGATAGCCGGTCGGGCTTGGCGCGAAGCGAGTTTTGATTTTCATGAAGTGGCCTTACAGTGATAAAGATGCCGACAACCGGCATATCCTGGAAACGAAAGTGGGCAATATTCTATCACTCCCGCCTGATTCCTCAATCTTGTTGCTGTCAGATCCTCATTCATAGCCGTTTTTGTTTAGAAATCATGCATCACTGCCGGTTTCGCGATCGTTTTGTTTAATTTTACGACGAACGAACAAAATCTTTAGAAAAGCCGTTGACTCATTTTCAACTCTCCCTATAATGCGACTCCACACAGCGGGGGTGATTAGCTCAGTTGGTAGAGCATCTCCTTTACACGGAGGGGGTCGGCGGTTCGAGCCCGTCATCACCCACCATCTACTTCGATAGATGCCGCAGTGTAGATAAGAATTGAGAATGGGCGATTAGCTCAGTTGGTAGAGCATCTCCTTTACACGGAGGGGGTCGGCGGTTCGAGCCCGTCATCGCCCACCATTCTCACCTTATCGATAGCAGTTCCGAAATGGGCGATTAGCTCAGTTGGTAGAGCATCTCCTTTACACGGAGGGGGTCGGCGGTTCGAGCCCGTCATCGCCCACCATTTCGGGTCGTTAGCTCAGTTGGTAGAGCAGTTGACTTTTAATCAATTGGTCGCAGGTTCGAATCCTGCACGACCCACCAATGTAAAAAAGCGCCCTAAAGGCGCTTTTTTGCTATCTGCAATATGGACGATTCGAACCTGCAGCAGGTTCGAGCCGAACGCAGTGAGGCACCGGAGCCGTATGGCGACGGCCCGAAGGGCGAGCGAAGCGAGTCATCCTGCACGACCCACCAATGTAAAAAAGCGCCCTAAAGGCGCTTTTTTGCTATCTGCAAATCCTACAATTTCTGCCAATCCTGGTAGTCTGACTCAAGTCCTTCTATTCCCTGCCGATATCACTTCTTTAGGCAGAGGAAATCAGCATGACCACTATTCAAACATCCGCAGCGTCCGTACAACCCCAACGCAGTAGCGGCAGCAGTTCGAGCGGGAACGATCTCTCCTCACAGATCAGCCGCCTGACCTCGCAAATCACCAAACTGACCCAGCAGCTGAAGGATGTTGCTAACGGCAGTGGCTCGGCAGAAGAAAAAAAGAAACAGCAAGAGCTGCTGCAAACGCAGATCAAAATGCTGCAAGCACAACTTGCGCAGCTGCAGCGTCGTCAGGCGGAGGAAGCACAGCAGAAGCAGGAGGCACAACAAGCCAAAGCAGAAGGTATTAAGGCCCCTTCCAGCGATCGCCAGATTGATGTCTACGTTTAACCCTTTCCTGTAGTAAAAAGTGGATCCCGTATGCGGGCCTCGGTCAACTGCTGCGCCTGCATACGTACCACTTCCCATAGCGCCTGCGCCGCCCCTGACAGCGAGCGATTCTTGCGACGAACCAGCATCAGCTTACGCTCGACGACAGGCGTGAAGCGTTTGACCGTTAAGCGGCTCCCCTGGGGCAACGGCAGCGCCAGCGCCGGCAGCACACTGATGCCAATCCCGGCCTCCACCATCGGAAAGAGCGTGGCGGGATGACCAATTTCCTGCACAATCGTCGCCCTCACCTGCTGCCCGGCAAGGGCTGCATCGATCAACGGTCGACTGCCAGAGGCATAATCCTGTAACACCAGCTTCGCCCCCTGCAGCGCATGCCAGGTGACCTCCTCAAGGGCGGCAAGAGGATCGTCGTCGCGGCAGAGGAGTAAAAAGGGTTCCGAGAGCACCTCTTCGCACTCGAGATCGCTGACCGGCCCCGGATCGATGACGATGCCGAAATCCACCTCTCCCTGACGAATACTCTCTAGCACCCACTGCTGCGGGCGATCGTGCAGCACAAAATTGATATCCGGGTACTGGTGATTACTCTGCGCGATGCAGTGCGGAATAAGATGCGCTGAAATGGTCTGGCTGGCGGCGACGCGTACCGTCCCGGAGAGCTGCTGCCCTACCCGACCGACGTCCCGCAGGGTGCTGGAGAGCTCATCGAGGATCCGCTCCAGCCGGGCCGCCAGCTGATGGCCCGCCTCCGTCAGCATCACTTCCCGGGTGGTTCTGTCGATCAGCCGCACGCCGGTCTGCTGCTCCAGCTCTTTTACGCTGTGGCTGACCGCCGACTGGCTCAGGCCGATAATCTCGCCTGCACGGCTAAAACTTTTCGCCTGCGCGACGGTGACGAAAACACGCAGCTGTCGTAACGAGTAATTCATCTGTTTTACTCATGAATTGATGCAATAAATCAATTTTATTTCTCAAAAGGAAGAAAGCACAATAGCGCTATCTGTTTTCAGGAGTGTTTATGAAACTTTTCCGCATTCTCGATCCGTTCACTATCACCCTTATCGTGGTTGTCCTGCTCGCCTCCTTCTTCCCCGCCCGGGGTGGCTTTGTTCCTTTTTTTGAGGGGCTTACCACCGCCGCCATTGCGCTGCTGTTCTTTATGCACGGGGCAAAACTCTCCCGGGAAGCGATTATCTCTGGCGGTAGCCACTGGCGACTGCATCTGTGGGTGATGTGCAGCACCTTTGTCGTCTTCCCGGTGCTGGGCGTGCTGTTTGCCTGGTGGGCGCCGATCAATGTCGATCCGGCTCTCTATAGCGGCTTCCTGTACCTCTGTATTTTGCCGGCCACGGTGCAGTCGGCAATCGCCTTTACCTCAATGGCGGGCGGTAACGTGGCGGCTGCCGTCTGCTCGGCGTCCGCCTCCAGCCTGCTGGGGATTTTCCTCTCGCCGCTGCTGGTTGGGCTGGTGATGGACATGCACGGCGCGGAAGGCAGTCTGGAGCAGGTGGGCAAAATCATGCTGCAACTGCTGCTGCCGTTTGTGCTGGGGCATCTTTCCCGGCCGTGGATAGGGGCCTTTGTGGCGAAGCATAAGAAGTGGATTGCCAAAACCGATCAGTCGTCGATTCTGCTGGTGGTTTATTCCGCGTTCAGCGAAGCCGTGGTGAACGGCATCTGGCATAAAGTCGGGGTCGGGTCGCTGCTGTTTATCGTGGTGGTCAGTCTGGTATTGCTGGCGATTATCATTGGCATCAACGTTTTTGCCGCGCGACGCTTCGGGTTCAACAAAGCCGATGAAATCACCATTGTGTTCTGCGGCTCGAAAAAGAGCCTGGCGAACGGGATCCCGATGGCCAACATTCTGTTTCCGACCTCGGTGATTGGGATGATGGTGCTGCCGCTGATGATCTTCCACCAGCTGCAGCTAATGATTTGCGCGGTCATGGCGCGTCGTTATAAACGCCAGACCGACGAGTTGCAGGCCCAGGAACAGGCCCGCACGGCGAAAGTTTAAGGACGACGCAGGGGCTGAACCAGCTGGGTCAGCCCTTCGGTTTTAATTAGCAACGTGAGCGCCATCAGCTCACCCAGATGCCCGGCAGGAAACTCATCCTTACGGGCAAACCACAGCAAATACTCTTCCGGCACATCAATCAGCCGACGGCCTTTATACTTCCCGAACGGCATCTCGGTATTGGCTATCTCGATAAGCTGCGCTTTATCCACGTTACTCTCCTAACAGACGCAGCATCTCTGCTTCATCAATCACGTCAATCCCCAGCTCCTGCGCCTTCGCCAGCTTGGAGCCCGCCGCTTCTCCGGCAATCACCAGGTCGGTTTTCTTCGACACACTGCCAGCCACTTTCGCCCCCAGCGCCACCAGACGCGCTTTAGCGTCATCGCGTGAGAGCTGGCTCAGGCTGCCGGTCAGCACCACGGTTTTCCCGGCAAACGGGCTGTCGATCTCTTCGGCGTTGATCATCTGCGGTGCAGGCCAGCGAATGCCTTCCTTAAGCAGCTGACCAATCACCTCACGGTTGCTCTCTTCCGAGAAGAAGTTAAAGACGTGGGTGGCGACCACAATGCCGACGTCCGGCACCTTTTGCAGCTCGTCAATCGTCGCCTTCTCAAGCGCCTCCAGCGTGCTAAAGTATGCCGCCAGCCCTGCTGCGGTCGCCTCCCCTACTTCGCGGATACCCAGCGCGTAGAGGAAACGGGCGAAGGTAGTGTCTTTAGATTTCTCCAGCGCGTCAGCCACGTTCTGTGCGGATTTCGGCCCCATCCGATCCAGCCCGGTCAGTTTACCCGGCGTCAGGCGGAACAGATCGGCCGGCGTATGGACATACTCTTTCTCAACCAGCTGGTCGATGATTTTGTCACCCATGCCGTCGACATCCATCGCCCGGCGGGAAACGAAGTGTTTCAGAGACTCTTTACGCTGGGCGCCGCAGACTAAACCGCCGGTACAGCGAGCCACGGCTTCACCTTCGACACGTTCAACGTCTGAGCCGCAGACCGGACAGTGGGTCGGGAATTCGACCGCACGCGTATCCTCAGGGCGTTCTGACTCCACTACGTTGACCACCTGCGGGATCACATCCCCGGCCCGGCGGATAACCACTTTATCGCCAATGCGCAGCCCCAGACGGTCGATCTCATCGGCGTTATGCAGGGTGGCGTTGCTGACCAGCACTCCTGCCACCTGGACAGGCTCCAGACGGGCAACCGGCGTTATCGCCCCGGTACGGCCGACCTGGAACTCCACATCGCGCACGAAGGTCATCTGCTCCTGGGCCGGGAACTTAAAGGCTACCGCCCAGCGCGGCGCACGGGCGACAAAGCCAAGTTGCTCCTGAAGCGCGAGGGAGTTGACTTTGATAACCACCCCGTCGATATCAAAGCCCAGAGTCGGACGGTCTGCTTCAACCTGGCGATAAAACGCCAGCACCGCTTCCGGCGAATCGCACAGCTGCACGCGGTTACTCACCGGCAGCCCCCAGGCCTTAAACTGCAGCAGGCGGCCCAGGTGGGTATCAGGCAGCTCGCCCCCCTCCAGGATGCCTACGCCGTAGCAGAAGAAGGTCAGCGGTCGCTTCGCGGTAATGCGCGGGTCCAGCTGACGCAACGAGCCTGCGGCGGCATTGCGGGGGTTAGCGAAGATTTTTCCGCCAGTGCGGCGCGCTTCTTCGTTAATTTTTTCAAAGCCCGCCTGAGGCAGGAAGACTTCGCCACGCACTTCCAGACGTGCCGGAATGTTCTCGCCATGCAGCTTAAGCGGGATAGCGCGGATGGTGCGGACGTTAGTGGTAATGTCCTCGCCCGTGGTGCCGTCGCCGCGGGTGGCGGCGCGGGTCATCACGCCGTTTTCATACAGAATGCTGACGGCCAGGCCATCCAGCTTCAGCTCGCAGCACCAGCTCAGGGCATCGGTCTGCTTCAGGCGATCCTGAACGCGTTTGTTGAAGGCGAGGAAACTCTCTTCGTCAAAGACGTTATCCAGCGACAGCATCGGTACTTCATGACGCACCTGGCTGAAAAAGGCCAGCGGCGCGGCGCCGACACGCTGGGTCGGTGAGTCCGGAGTAATTAAATCGGGACGCTGCGCTTCAAGCTCGCGCAATTCACGCATCAGTCGGTCATATTCCGCGTCCGGCACTTCGGGCGCATCCATCACATGATAGAGATATTCATGGTGGCGAAGCGTGGTTCGCAGTTCGGTGAGTTGTTGTTCGATTGAGTCCATGTCGCACCATTAATGAGAAAAACCCCCGACATGCGGGGGTTGAGGTGGTGTGAAACAAACGCGGAAACTTACGCGTTAGCTTCTTTTACTTCGCGGATGCGGTCCTGATACTCGCGCAGTTTCTGCGGCGTCATCATTCGACGCTGATCGTCGAGCACCATACCGCCGACTTCGTCCGCGATATGCTGGGCAGACTGCAGCATCAGCTTAAAGTTTTGCAGTTCATCGCCGTAAGACGGCACCTGCATAAAGATGGTAATGCCCGGGGTGGTAAAATCACCGGTCATTTCCGGATCAAAGGTGCCCGGGTTAACCATGTTCGCCAGGCTGAACAGGGAAGGACCGCTCCCGTCCGGGCTCAGGTGGCGATGGAAGATATTCATATCGCCAAATTTAAAGCCCGCCTGGTGAATGCTGTTGAGCAGCACTTCGCCATTAATGGTTGTGCCATGATGGGCCGCTACGCTCATGACGATCACCGTCTCTTTGCGCTGCGGTTTTTCAACCACTGGGGCGGCTTCAACTACCGGCTCTGGCTCAACAACAGGCGCTTGCGGCGCTGGTGCGACAGGCTGAGGAGCCTGCTGCTGCACGACCGGCTGCGGTTCAGGCTGAGCAACATACTGGGGTTGTGGCGCCGGTTGCTGACGCACAGGCTCATGCTGCTGCGGTTGCGGCTGGTGTCCCGGCTCGACCACAGGCTGCGGCGGCGCAGCGGGACGCGGCTGAGCAGATGCGTAAGGCGGCTGGTACTGATGCTGCGGAGGCTGACGAGGCGCTTCTTGCTCCCCATGGCCTGCGCCGGGCGCAGTATTGGCCCGATGAACACGTACTTCACCCACACCCTCGTCTTCCGTGTCTTCGATATCGTCATCGTTATCGTCGTCACGAGTAGACTTCATGCGCTTCAGTGGGCGATCGCGAAACATAGAAGAGCGCTCTTTACGGCTGGTCCAGAACCCATGGACCAGTAAAGCGATTATGGCGATCGCGCCAACAATGATTAATATCAGACGCAAATCCTGCATCATTATATTCTCTGTTGTTCTAACACCTTGCCACCACGGCAAACATTTACTCACTAAGAGTATTTGCCGATTACGTCAAGTGCAAGTGTATGGGGAGCATTCACAGCATAAAGATGAACTAAATCGTGCTTTTTGCTGTTTTTTCGAACATTTCCGAACTGGTGAATGCGCCGCAACTGGCTAATATAGGCAGGCAATTTCACTGGTTGTGATAAAAGGAGCTCAACCTGGTTATGGTTTCATCAACATCTTCCCCTCCCCGCAGCGGCGTCTGGTACTTTTCTCAGGGCTGGAAACTGGTTTCGCTCCCGGGTATCCGGCGCTTTGTGATCCTCCCTCTGCTGATTAACATTCTGCTGATGGGAGGGGCCTTCTGGTGGCTGTTTACTCGCCTGGACAGCTGGATCCCGGCCATTATGAGTCATGTGCCCGACTGGCTGCAGTGGCTCAGCTATCTGCTGTGGCCGCTGGTGGTGATTTCCATCCTGCTGGTCTTTGGGTATCTCTTTTCCACGATAGCCAACTGGATTGCCGCCCCCTTTAATGGCCTGCTCGCCGAACAACTTGAAGCCCGGCTAACGGGTGCGACACCGCCAGATACCGGGGTGCTGGGCATCATGAAAGATCTGCCGCGTATTATGAAACGCGAATGGCAAAAGTTCGCGTGGTACCTGCCCCGCGCCATCGTGCTGCTGATCCTCTACTTTATTCCGGGTATCGGGCAGACGGTGGCCCCGGTGTTATGGTTCCTGTTCAGCGCGTGGATGCTGGCGATCCAGTATTGCGACTACCCATTCGATAACCACAAAGTCCCGTTTAAAGAGATGCGCACTGCCCTGCGTGCCCGCAAGATGACCAATATGCAGTTTGGCGCGCTGACCAGCCTCTTCACCATGGTTCCGTTCCTGAATCTGTTCATCATGCCGGTTGCGGTGTGCGGCGCGACGGCGATGTGGGTCGACTGTTACCGTGATAAACACGCGTTGTGGAAATAAGTTAAATAAAGGGATGGCTTATGCCATCCCTTATTCCATACTGGATAGCATTATTTCCCATCAGCATATAGATATGCGATTTCCTTACTTCCCCATACTGATGCAACAGGTATGCTGGCACGGTATCCCAATTTCAAACAGTTAAGGACAGGCCATGAGTAAGATTTTTGAAGACAACTCGCTGACTATCGGTCACACGCCCCTGGTTCGACTGAACCGTATCGGTAATGGACGCATCCTGGCGAAGGTAGAATCTCGTAACCCAAGCTTCAGCGTAAAATGCCGTATCGGTGCCAATATGATTTGGGATGCGGAGAAGCGTGGCGTGTTGAAACCTGGCGTTGAGCTGGTTGAGCCAACCAGCGGTAACACCGGTATTGCTCTGGCTTACGTTGCCGCCGCGCGCGGTTACAAACTGACCCTGACCATGCCGGAAACCATGAGTATTGAACGTCGCAAGCTGCTGAAGGCCTTGGGCGCGAATCTGGTCCTGACCGAAGGCGCAAAAGGGATGAAGGGTGCGATTCAGAAAGCAGAAGAGATTGTTGCCAGCGATCCGGCAAAATATCTCCTGCTTCAGCAGTTCAGCAACCCGGCTAACCCGGAGATTCACGAGAAGACCACCGGCCCGGAAATCTGGGAAGATACCGACGGTCAGGTGGATGTCTTTATTTCCGGCGTGGGTACTGGCGGTACGCTGACCGGTGTGTCTCGCTATATTAAAGGCACAAAAGGTAAAAAAGATCTGATTACCGTTGCCGTTGAGCCAACCGACTCCCCGGTAATTGCTCAGGCGCTGGCCGGTGAAGAGCTGAAACCAGGCCCGCATAAAATTCAGGGTATTGGCGCAGGCTTTATTCCGGGTAACCTGGATCTGAAACTGATTGATAAAGTTGTGGCTATCACTAACGATGAAGCCATCTCTACCGCCCGTCGTCTGATGGAAGAAGAAGGTATTCTGGCCGGGATCTCGTCCGGTGCTGCCGTCGCTGCTGCGCTGCAATTACTCGAAGATGAAACCTTTACCAATAAGAATATCGTGGTTATTCTTCCTTCCTCGGGTGAGCGTTATTTAAGTACTGCACTGTTTGCCGATCTCTTCACAGAGAAAGAATTGCAACAGTAGTGCCAGAATGTAAATATCGCGTAAAAAAGCACCCATTCGGGTGCTTTTTTGTGGCCTGCTTCAAAGTTTTATCTCGTCTGGCATTGCTTCACCCTGTTAGCTCTGGTATTTAAGCTGACAATTATTTTGAAGCTCGAAATTAATCGATACATGAATTCCCGCTGCTGAATCGATTTTATGATTTGGTTCAAGTCTTGCTTTCGCGGCATAATGTTTAATGTCGAACGAGACGTCAGCAGCCTGACATGCCAGTACCGGAATACGTTTGACACATCTGTGCCTCGTGCCGTTAAGCCGGTGCTAACAATACAGGCTAAAGTCATGCCGCCAGGCTAGACTTTAGTTCCACAACACTAAACCAATAAGTTGGGGAAATACAATGTTCCAGCAAGAAGTTACCATTACCGCTCCGAACGGTCTGCATACCCGCCCTGCTGCTCAGTTTGTTAAAGAAGCGAAAGGCTTCACTTCTGAGATCACTGTGACTTCCAACGGCAAAAGCGCCAGCGCAAAAAGCCTGTTCAAACTGCAGACTCTGGGTCTGACTCAGGGCACCGTGGTGACCATCTCCGCAGAAGGCGAAGACGAGCAGAAAGCAGTTGAGCATCTGGTAAAACTGATGGCTGAGCTCGAGTAAGTTTCCGGGTTCTTTGTAAAAATCAGTCACAAGTAAGGTAGGGTTATGATTTCAGGCATTTTAGCATCCCCGGGTATCGCTTTCGGCAAAGCACTGCTGCTGAAGGAAGACGAGATCGTCATCGACCGGAAAAAAATTTCTGCCGACAAGGTTAGTCAGGAAGTTGAACGTTTTCTGAGTGGTCGTGCAAAGGCATCTGCGCAACTGGAAGCGATCAAGACTAAAGCTGGCGAAACTTTCGGTGAAGAAAAAGAAGCCATCTTCGAAGGCCACATCATGTTGCTCGAAGATGAGGAGCTGGAGCAGGAAATCATAGCCCTGATTAAAGATAAGAACATGACAGCGGATGCCGCTGCGCATGAAATTATCGAAGGTCAGGCGACTGCTCTCGAAGAGCTGGACGATGAATACCTGAAAGAGCGTGCGGCTGACGTGCGTGATATCGGTAAGCGCCTGCTGCGCAACATCCTCGGCCTGGCCATCATCGATTTGAGCGCGATTCAGGACGAAGTGATCCTGGTTGCTGCTGACCTGACCCCGTCAGAAACCGCACAGCTGAACCTGAACAAGGTGCTGGGTTTCATTACTGACGCCGGCGGCCGTACCTCGCACACCTCTATCATGGCGCGTTCTCTGGAACTGCCAGCCATCGTGGGTACCGGTAGCGTGACCGCGCAGGTTAAAAACGACGACTATCTGATTCTGGATGCCGTAAACAATCTGGTTTACGTCAACCCAACCAACGAGCAAATCGAAGAGCTGCGTGCTGTTCAGGAACAGGTTGCCACCGAGAAAGCCGAACTGGCAAAACTGAAAGATCTGCCGGCGATCACGCTGGACGGTCATCAGGTTGAAGTCTGTGCCAACATCGGTACCGTGCGTGACGTTGATGGCGCTGAGCGCAACGGCGCGGAAGGTGTAGGCCTGTACCGTACTGAATTCCTGTTCATGGACCGTGACGCCCTGCCAACCGAAGAAGAGCAGTTTGCTGCTTACAAAGCGGTAGCTGAAGCGTGTGGCTCACAGGCGGTTATCGTCCGTACCATGGACATCGGTGGCGACAAAGAGCTGCCGTACATGAACTTCCCGAAAGAAGAGAACCCGTTCCTGGGCTGGCGTGCGGTACGTATCGCCATGGATCGTAAAGAGATCCTGCGCGACCAGGTTCGTGCCATCCTTCGTGCTTCCGCTTTCGGTAAACTGCGCATCATGTTCCCGATGATCATCTCTGTTGAAGAAGTGCGTGCACTGAAGAAAGAGATCGAAATCTACAAACAGGAACTGCGCGACGAAGGTAAAGCGTTCGACGAATCTATTGAAGTCGGCGTGATGGTGGAAACCCCAGCCGCAGCAACGATTGCCCGTCATTTAGCGAAAGAAGTCGATTTCTTTAGTATTGGTACCAACGATTTAACCCAGTACACCCTGGCAGTTGACCGTGGTAATGATATGATTTCACATCTTTACCAGCCAATGTCACCGTCCGTGCTGACGCTTATCAAGCAAGTTATTGATGCTTCTCATGCCGAAGGCAAATGGACTGGTATGTGTGGTGAGCTTGCAGGCGATGAACGTGCTACACTTCTGTTGCTGGGTATGGGTCTGGACGAGTTCTCTATGAGCGCCATTTCCATCCCGCGCATTAAGAAGATCATCCGTAACACGAACTTCGAAGATGCGAAGGTATTAGCAGAGCAGGCTCTTGCTCAACCGACAACGGACGAGTTAATGACGCTGGTTAACAAGTTCATTGAAGAAAAAACAATCTGCTAATCCACGAGATGCGGCCCAATTTACTGCTTAGGAGAGATGGCTAATGGGGTTATTTAGTAAACTGTTCGGTGACAAAGGCAACAGCGACACCGGAACTATTGAGATTGTTGCTCCGCTGTCTGGTGAAATCGTCAACATCGAAGACGTGCCGGATGTCGTGTTTGCAGAGAAAATTGTTGGTGATGGCATTGCTATCAAACCGACCGGTAACAAAATGGTTGCGCCGGTTGATGGTACCATCGGTAAGATTTTTGAAACCAACCACGCATTTTCTATCGAATCTGATAGCGGTATTGAGCTGTTCGTTCACTTCGGTATCGACACCGTCGAGCTGAAAGGCGAAGGCTTCAAGCGTATCGCTGAAGAAGGCCAGCGCGTTAAAGTTGGCGACCCGGTTATTGAATTCGATCTGCCACTGCTGGAAGAGAAAGCCAAGTCTACCCTGACTCCGGTTGTTATCTCCAACATGGACGAAATCAAAGAACTGATCAAACTGTCCGGCAGCGTTACCGTGGGTGAAACCCCGGTTATCCGCATCAAGAAGTAACTTCTTGCCGCACAGAAAAATGGCGCCTTCGGGCGCCATTTTTGTTTGTCAGGCCGGGAGAACCAGCTCGTCGTACCCCTTCTCCTGGGTGTGCTGCATCACCTGCGTCACCCTGTCCCCTGCCCGGCTTATCGCCGCAGCCACGCTCTCGTACTGCACCAGCGCGCTGACCAGTTCAGAACAGAACAGATCCCCGGTGCCCTTCAGATCGGCGTTGATGCGTGGGTGAGCGCTGACCGTCACGTTATCGTGGGAGACTAAAACTACGTGGATGCTGTCAGCATCACCGGCAACCGGCGCACTGGTGATCGCCACCCACTGCAGTATATCGGATAGCAGCCCTCTGGCAGCGGCAATGGCGCTGGCGTTGTCCCGGCACGATTTGCCGCTAAGGACTTCCAGCTCGTAGACGTTCGGGGTAATTCCCTGCGCCAGCGGCAGCAGGTGCTGACGGTAGGCTTCCGGGATCTCCGGTTTGACGTAGGTGCCGCTGTCGGTGTCACCAATCACCGGGTCCACCAGGATCAGCACATCGGGATGCTGCGCCTTCACCGCGCGCAGCCACTCCGCCAGCAGGGCAATCTGGCTGGCGCTGCCCATATAGCCGGTGGTGACCGCCTTCAGTTCGCGTAGCACGTCGCGCTCGCCCAGCGCTTTCAGGTAGCCGCTGAACCACTCATCGGGGATCACCCCGCCGTAAAAGGTGTCGTAATGCGGGGTATTGCTGAACAGCACCGTCGGGATCGCCGTCACGTTGAGGTGATGCTGACGAATATTGGGCACCGCAATGCTGTTACCCACGCTGCCGTACACCACCTGGGACTGCACCGCCACAATGTCGGTCTGCTGCGCCCGGGTTTTATCCCGGAATAAAATCATTTCCATAGCCTTTAGATCCCTGCGCCCTGCGCATAGCTCTCCTCACCGAACACGCCGGTAGACAGATAGCGATCGCCGCGATCGCAGATGATCGCCACCACCACTGCCCCCGGCGTTGCCGCTGCTACCCGCAGGGCGCCGGCTACCGCGCCGCCAGAACTGACGCCGCAGAAGACCCCTTCGCGCACGGCCAGTTCACGCATGGTATTTTCCGCCTCGCGCTGATGAATATCCAGCACCTGGTCCACCAGCGAGGCATTAAAAATGCCCGGCATGTACTCCGCAGGCCAACGGCGAATGCCCGGAATGCTGCTGCCCTCTTCAGGCTGCAGGCCGACTATGGTGACCGCCTTTTCCTGCTCGCGCAGAAAACGGGATACTCCCGTGATGGTGCCGGTGGTGCCCATACTGGAGACGAAATGGGTGATGCGGCCTGCGGTCTGCTGCCAGATCTCCGGGCCGGTCGTCGTGTAGTGTGCGTAAGGGTTATCAGGGTTGTTGAACTGATCCAGCAGCTTGCCTTCGCCCCGGTTCGCCATCTCCAGCGCCAGATCGCGGGCCCCTTCCATCCCCTGCTCTTTGCTGACCAGAATAAGCTCGGCGCCATAGGCCAGCATCGCAGCACGCCGCTCCTGGCTCATGTTGTCCGGCATCAGCAGCTTCATGCGATAGCCTTTAAGGGCGGCAATCATCGCCAGTGCGATGCCGGTATTCCCGCTGGTGGCCTCGATCAGCACATCGCCGGGTTTAATTTCACCGCGCTTTTCCGCCTCGACAATCATCGACAGCGCCGCACGGTCTTTGACCGACCCCGCCGGGTTATTGCCTTCCAGTTTGATCCAGATTTCGCTGCCGTTGTCCGGCCCCATGCGCTGCAGTTTGATCAGAGGGGTGTTGCCGATGGTTTGTTCGAGTGTATTCATGATCGCTGTCCAATAAAAAGCCCGGTGGCGCTTCGCTTACCGGGCCTACAGGGATCATATTGTAGGCCGGGTAAGCGCAGCGCCACCCGGCAAAACTACGTGGCGTTAACCTATCAGGCAGATTCCGCCAGAGCAAGATCTCCCCGCGTCTCGATGCGATCCTTATCGTGATAAATGCGCGCATGTTGCAGGCCGACAAACAGCCGTTCACCGCGGTATGGCGGCTCCTCGTCGCGCATCACCACCGTCAGCGGTTCCTCATACCAGCCCAGCGGCTGTACCACTAACTGGGTGTAGTGACCTTTCGGACTGGCCTCCAGCACCTGCACCGGCAGCGGCGAATCGAGGCTGGTGCGACGGCTGACGTCAACTTCCCACGGGCGCAGGAACAGATCCACCGGGCCCTGATAGCCAGGGGTGTAACCCAGCGGCCAGCGATGGGCACCGACGTGGAACTGACCGCCGCGAACAGTGCCGTGCAGGCGGTTCACTTCGCCCATAAATTCGAGTACAAAGCGGGTGGCCGGTTCACGCCAGAGCTGTTCTGGCTCATCGACCTGCTCGATATTCCCCTGGCTCATCACCACCACCCGGTCGGCCACTTCCATCGCCTCTTCCTGATCGTGGGTCACAAAGACGCTGGTGAATTTCAGCTCTTCATGCAGCTGACGCAGCCAGCGACGCAGCTCTTTACGCACCTGAGCATCCAGCGCGCCGAAAGGTTCATCCAGCAGCAGGATCTGCGGCTCAACCGCAAGGGCGCGAGCCAGCGCCACGCGCTGTTTCTGCCCGCCGGAAAGCTGGGCCGGATAACGGTCCGCCAGATGCGCCAGTTGCACCATCTCCAGCAGTTTGGTCACTTTCGCCTTGATAGTGGCGGCATTGGGACGCTCGCGACGCGGCAGTACCGTCAGGCCGAAGGCGATGTTGTCGAACACCGTCATATGCCGGAACAGGGCGTAATGCTGGAACACAAAGCCCACCTTACGATCGCGCGCATGCAGGCGGCTGACGTCGGTGCCGTGGAAGCGGATGTGCCCGCTGGTCTGGTGCTCCAGACCGGCGATAATACGCAGCAGCGTGGTTTTACCGGAGCCAGACGGCCCCAACAACGCCACCATTTGTCCGGAAGGGATATCCAGCGAGATATCGTTCAGCACCTGGGTGCGACCAAAGGACTTCTTAATATTGGCAATCTCAATGCTCATGATTTCCCTCCTGATGCTGGCGTTTTGCCTGATTCTCTAAACGCCACTGCACCATACTCTTTAAAAACAGGGTCAAAATAGCCATCAGCGTCAGCAGGGCTGCGGCGGTAAAGGAGCCGACGGTGTTGTAGTCCTGCTGCAGCAATTCAATTTGTAACGGCAGCGACAGGGTTTCGCCACGGATCGAGCCGGACACTACCGACACCGCACCGAACTCGCCAATGGCGCGGGCGTTGGTCAGCACCACGCCATACAGCAGCGCCCAGCGGATGTTTGGCAGCGTCACGCGACGGAACATCTGCCAGCCGGATGCGCCCAGCAGGACCGCCGCTTCGTCCTCATGGCTGCCCTGACTCAACATTACCGGCACCAGCTCGCGCACCACAAACGGACAGGTTACAAAGACCGTCACCAGCACCATGCCCGGCCAGGCGAACATAATCTGTAAGTTATGTTCATCCAGCCAGCCGCCCAGCGGGCCGTTGGAGCCGTAGAACAGCAGATAGACCAGACCGGCCACCACCGGTGAGACCGCAAACGGAATGTCCAGCAGGGTCAGCAGCAGCTGGCGGCCCGGGAAGTCAAAGCGCGTTACCAGCCAGGCCAGCAGGATGCCAAACACCAGGTTCACCGGCACGGTAATCAAGGCAATCATTACCGTCAGCCAGATGGCGTGCAGCATGTCCGGGTCGGCCAGGTTTTGCAGCGCGGGCATGATGCCTTTGCTGAACGCCTGGACAAAGATATACACCGTTGGCACGACCAGAATGAAGGCCGATACCAGCACGCCGGTACCAATCAGCAGCCATTTCCCCCAGTTAATACGGGGCGCGTCGTAGCGTTTCAATTGAGTGATTTCCGCCATCAGTGACCTACCACGCGTCGACCAAAGCGACTTTGCAGAGTGTTAATCGAGAACAGCAGCAGCAGCGAGGCCGCGAGGATCACCGAGGCGATGGCACTCGCCGCCGGGTAATCAAACTCCTGCAAACGAACAAAAATCATCAGCGAGGTGACTTCAGTTTTCCACGCGATGTTACCGGCGATAAAGATCACCGCACCGAACTCGCCGAGGCTGCGGGTGAACGACAGTGCGACACCGGCCACCAGGGCCGGAGAGAGCTCCGGCATGACCACTTTGCGGAAGCTCTGCCAGCGCGTCGCGCCCAGGGTTTCAGCCGCTTCTTCATATTCCGGACCTAACTCCTCCAGCACCGGCTGCACGGTTCGCACCACAAACGGAATACTGGTAAAGGCCATCGCTACCGCAATGCCGAGCCAGGTATAGGTCACCTTGATATCAAACTTCGCCAGCCACTCACCGTAAAAGCCGTTCACCGAGAACAGCGAGGCGAGGGTTAAACCGGCCACCGCGGTGGGCAGCGCAAACGGCAGATCCATTAGCGCATCCAGCAGCGTGCGACCCGGGAAGCGGTAGCGGGTTAAAATCCACGCCATCAGCAGGCCGAACACACCGTTGAAAATCGAGGCCACAAACGCCGACATCAGCGTCACCTTATAGGCCGCCACCACCTGCGGGTTGCTGATCACTTCCCAGTACTGGGACCAGCTCATCTCGGAGAGCTGGACCACCAGCGCACTGAGCGGTAATAACAAAATCAGACAGACGAACAGCAGGCTGGTCCCGAGGCTTAAGGTAAAGCCCGGCAGCACACGTCTGGTAGAGACTGCAAACATTACTTACGCCCCGCCGCCAACAGTTTGTCTAACTCACCGCCGCTGACGAAATGCGTTTTCATCACCTCAGGCCAGGCGCCAAAATGGTCTTCCACGCGGAACAGGTCGGTCTGCGGGAATTTGTCCTTCAGTTTGTTCATCACGTCCGGGTTGTTCACACGATAGTAGTAATCGGTGATCACGGTCTGCGCCTGCGGGCTGTAGAGATAGTTGAGATAGGCTTTCGCCGCTTTCTCTGTGCCGTTAGCCGCGACGTTTTTATCCACCCACGCTACCGGGAACTCAGCCAGCACGTTGGTTTTCGGGATCACCACTTCGAAGCCCTGAGCTTCGTACTGTTTGCGGATGTTGTTCACTTCCGACTCAAAGCTGATCAGCACATCGCCCAGACCGCGTTCTGCGAAGGTGGTGGTCGCACCGCGGCCGCCAGTATCAAACACTTCGACGTTTTTCAGGAACTGGGTCATGAACTGCTCGGTTTTGGCTTTATCGCCGCCATCAGCTTTGTCCGCGGCACCCCAGGCAGCCAGATAGGTATAGCGGGCGTTGCCGGAGGTTTTCGGGTTCGGGAAAATCAGCTTTACGTCAGAACGCACGAGGTCGTTCCAGTCGTGAATGTTCTTCGGGTTGCCCTTACGCACCAGGAAACCCATGGTGGAGTAGAAAGGCGAGCTGTTGTTCGGCAGACGGCTCTGCCAGTCGGCCGGGATCAGCTTGCCTTTGTCGTGCAGGATCTGCACGTCAGTAATCTGGTTGTAGGTCACCACATCCGCTTTCAGCCCCTGCAAAATCGCCAGTGCCTGCTTTGAGGAACCCGCATGCGATTGCTTGATGGTCAGCTTGTCGCCGTTGTTGTCTTTCGCCCACTGCTGTTCAAACGGTGGGTTCAGGGCGGCAAACAGCTCACGAGAGACGTCATACGAGCTGTTAAGCAGCTCCGTTGCCTGCGCCTGCGCCACCAGCAGCAAACCTGCCAGCGCCAGAGTTCCTTTTTTCAGTACAGTAACGGCCATTGCGCACCCTTATAGATGTGATGTTTTTCTTAGGGTCATCATATTTATAACGAGTACTAAAGGAGTAACGGTTTTATATACCGTTTGGTGATTTGCAAGCAGAAAAGGGAATAAGGGTGCGGCCTGATGCCCCCACCCTAACCCTCTGGCAATTACAGCGCCAGGAGACGCTCAACCGACGGCGCGAAGTAGTAACCGCCGGTCACCGGCTTCGTGAAGCGCAGCATGGCGTCACGCTTGCCGTCGGTATCGCCAAACATGCTCAGCAGCTGCTGTTCGATGTTATACAGACGCGCGCAGTAGGCGCAGAAGTAGAGACCGTGCGTCCCGCTGGCGGTGCCGTACGGCAGGCTCTGGCGCACAATCTTCAGCCCTTTGCCGTCCTCTTTCAGATCCACGCGGCTCAGGTGTGAGGTTGCCGGGCGGTCGTCGCCGTCAATCTCTTCATTGGCTTCTTTGGTGCGGCCAATCATCATCTCCTGATCCGGCACGCTCATGCGGTTAAGCTGCTTGAGATTGTGCTCCCAGCGCTGGACGAACACGTAGCTGCCGCCCGCGTCCACGCCGTCCTGGATCACCGCCACTTCACGACGGGTCTCATCCCCTGCCGGGTTTTCAGTGCCGTCAACGAAGCCGCTCAGATCGCGATCTTCTACCCAGCGGAAACCGTGGATCTCTTCTTTTACCTCAACGCAGTCGCCAAATGCGACCATCGCGGCCTGGGCAATGGAGAAGTTCAGGTCGTGACGCAGGGAGAGAATATGGATCAGCACGTCGTACTGGGTGGCCGGAGCCAGACCTTTGCCGTAAGGGACAAAGTCTTTCAGCTCTTCGGCCCCTTCCCCGCCGCTCAGCTGACGCCAGACGTTGTGGCCGAACGCCACCACCGCGCCGCAGTGGGCATCCGGGAATTTAGCCTGGAAGGTGGCCAGTTTATCAACGAAAATTTTGCTGGCCGCACGCAGGGCATCGATATCCCCTTTGACATTGGCTTCGATCCAAATCGCCGCGCGGCAATGTTCTGGCAAAATGCCACTCTGAACCTGAGACATCGCTCCTCCTGAAAAAAAGATGCCACGAGGTCGTGGCATAGATGGCGGCGATTATACCCGCTTTTTCAGCGAGGCGGCTTGTCCAGGCGCAATTTACTGCTGCCAGATAATTTTGCTGATTTTCCAGCTCTTCAGCTTGTCATCAGAAGGCATTAACCCGTCCGGGCCGTTCCAGGTTCCGCTGAACTGGTAGCTGATATGCTGGCTGCCGTCAGCTTTACACTCTACCGTCACGCTGTCGTCACCCGGCACGCTTATGCAGTTGCCGTAGGCTTTCTGATACAGGTCGCTGAACGGGGTACCGATTTTCACCCCAGTGTCGGTTTCGATTTCGCTGTCCAGCACCTCAATGCGCCCGACAGTGGATTTATCACCGTTAATCACCAGCGCCAGCTGGTCATCTTTCAGCGCTTCGAAGTAGTGCACGATGGTGCCGTTTTGCGTTCTCATGCCGCTGCGCAGACGGTAATCACCGCCTAACGCCGATTCGATAGCGCTCTGTTCCAGCGCCGTGGCGGCAGTGATATTGCCCACGCCCTGTTCGGTCACTTCGGTGGAGGAGCCGAACCAGTTCCAGGGATAAGCCGCAGACCAGTTCACGGCAGAGAGCGTTGAACAGCCCGTCAGGACAACGGGGAGCGCGCATAACAGTAAACGCAGCGATTTCATCGGGAGTTCCTTTCTGGTTAATTTAACGCTTGTTGGAGTGCAGCATCGCTAAAAAGTGCCGTTTAATCTTTCTCGGGCGTAAAACAGGCGCGTAAACGGGGATGGGTCACCAGCCACAGCAGCGCCACGATATCGGCCACCAGCAGGGCAATGCCGATGCCGCTCAGCGCTTCACCCTTCAGCCACAGCAGAGGTTGCCAGCCCAGCAGCACCACCTGGGCGAGGATTAACAGCCAGCGCAGCGCGCGCCAGATACGCGGCATCAGATGACGCCGCCCGCTGAGTAAAAAGGCCAGCACCGCCGGGATCCCCGGCAGCAGTCCGAGCCAGAAGTTATCTTGATCGGGATAAAACAGGTTCAGCAACGTATTGCCCTGATCGCGAGAGGCACCGGCCAGCACGAACAACACCCAGGTGCGCGCCTGGAGCAGCAGCACGCACCAGAACAGAAACGGCAGGCGAACCCGACCGTGGCTGTCATAGTCGCCAGGGTGAAAATCAATACTCTTCATCTTCTATCAGGCGTTTGCCCAGCGTCAGCACGTCGGCATGTTCATAGTTGAGGCGCTCATACATGCCCAGCACCATGTCATTATCTTCACGCACCATAATCTGAATTTTGGGGCAGCCGCGGGCGATCAGTTTCTTCTCCAGACGATTGAGCAGCGCGTTGGCAATGCCACGCCCACGAAACTCCGGGTGAACGCCCAAGTAGTAGGCCGAGCCGCGATGTCCGTCGTAACCGCCCATCACCGTCCCCACTACTTCGCCATTCACTTCCGCGACCAGAAACAGACTGACGTCATGATTGAGCTTACGCTCGATGTCCATCTCCGGATCGTTCCAGGGTCGCAGTAGATCGCAGCGCTCCCAAAGGGTGATCACCTCTTCGAAATCTGCCTGGCGAAAAACGCGTATCTCCATGGTATTAACCGCCTTTTTGGGTTCAAAAACAGTGATTATGACGCGAACGCCCTCTTTCGCCAATATCCAGCGAAAAAGGTCAGGAAATTTGGCATAATGGCACTTTGTCACGTATTGAAATGAAAAGTAAAACAATTCACCACACGGACTGTCGTAACGGAAAAGACGATACGATATAACACCAGGACACTCATTTTTTACACTTCAGGCCGCATGAGCACATTCAAACCCTTAAAAGCACTCACATCGCGTCGTCAGGTTCTTAAAGCGGGGCTGGCGGCATTGACGTTAACGGGCATCGCAAAGCAGGCTCAGGCAAAAGACGAGAGCACGCTTAAAACCAGCAACGGACACAGCAAACCCAAAGCCAAAAAAAGCGGCGGAAAACGCGTGGTGGTACTGGATCCGGGCCACGGCGGCATCGATACCGGCGCCATTGGCCGTAACGGCTCTAAAGAAAAACATGTTGTGCTGGCGATTGCAAAAAACGTCCGGGCGATTTTACGCAGCAACGGCATTGACGCCCGCCTGACCCGCTCCGGCGACACCTTTATTCCGCTGTACGACCGCGTGGAGATCGCCCACAAGCACGGCGCGGATCTGTTTATGTCGATTCACGCGGACGGCTTTACTAATCCCTCGGCGGCGGGTGCTTCGGTATTTGCCCTTTCCAATCGTGGCGCCAGTAGCGCCATGGCAAAATACCTCTCCGACCGTGAAAACCGTGCGGATGAAGTGGCCGGAAAGAAAACCACCGACAAAGATCATCTGCTCCAGCAGGTGCTGTTTGACCTGGTGCAAACCGACACCATCAAGAACAGCCTCACCCTCGGCTCGCATATTCTGAAGAAGATTAAGCCGGTGCACCGTCTGCACAGCAAAGGCACCGAGCAGGCGGCGTTTGTGGTGCTGAAATCCCCGTCGATTCCCTCCGTGCTGGTAGAGACCTCCTTCATCACCAATCCGGAAGAAGAGCGACTGCTGGGCACCACGGCGTTTCGCCAGAAGATCGCCAACGCCATCGCCTCCGGGATCATTAGTTACTTTAACTGGTTCGATAACCAGAAAGCGCACTCCAGGAAACGTTAATGAAACCCAATGCACAGCTGGTCAAAACCTTCCTGCTCCAGTTGCAGGATGAAATTTGCCAGAAACTGAGCGCCGTCGATGGCGGTGAATTTCAGCAGGATGAGTGGCAGCGCGAAGCCGGCGGCGGCGGGCGCAGCCGCGTGCTGCGTAACGGCGGCGTGTTCGAGCAGGCCGGGGTGAACTTCTCCCACGTGCACGGCGATGCCATGCCTGCCTCGGCCACCGCGCACCGCCCGGAGCTGGCGGGCCGCAGCTTTGAAGCGATGGGCGTCTCACTGGTGGTGCATCCGCATAACCCCTTCGTGCCCACCAGCCATGCCAACGTGCGCTTTTTTATCGCCGAAAAACCGGGTGCCGATCCGGTGTGGTGGTTTGGCGGCGGCTTCGACTTAACCCCCTTCTACGGCTTTAAGGAAGACGCTGTCCACTGGCATCAGACCGCGCACGATCTGTGCCAGCCCTTTGGTGAAGATATCTACCCGAAATACAAAAAGTGGTGCGACGACTATTTTTACCTGAAGCACCGTGACGAGCAGCGCGGAATTGGCGGCCTGTTCTTTGACGATCTGAATACCCCGGATTTTGATACCGCCTTCAGCTTTATGCAGGCGGTGGGCAACGGCTATACCGACGCCTACCTGCCGATTGTCGAGCGGCGGAAAAACCACGATTACGGCGTGCGCGAGCGCGAGTTCCAGCTCTATCGTCGGGGGCGCTACGTGGAGTTCAATCTGGTGTGGGATCGCGGCACGCTGTTCGGCCTGCAAACCGGTGGGCGCACGGAGTCGATTCTGATGTCGATGCCACCGCTGGTGCGCTGGGAGTATAACTTTGATCCGAAAGAAGGCAGCCGCGAGGCTGCCCTGAGTGAGTTTATTAAGGTTCGGGACTGGATTTGATTGCCGGGCGGCGCATTCGCTTGCCCGGCCTACAGGTCCGTAGGTCGGGTTAGCGCAAGCGCCACCCGACATGAAGCGGCTACAAAGGCTGGGTCTGCGCCTCAACCACCGCCAGCGCCACCATGTTCACAATCCGACGTACGGACGCAATCGGGGTTAACACGTGCACCGGTTTCGCCACACCCATCAGCACCGGCCCGACGGTCACCCCTTCCGAACTGGAGACGCGCAGCAGGTTATAGCTGATACGCGCCGCTTCGACATTCGGCATGATCAGCACGTTGGCTGAGCCTTTCAGCGTGCTATCTGGCATCCGCTCGTTACGGATGCTCTCCACCAGCGCGGCATCGCCGTGCATCTCCCCGTCAATCATCAGCTCCGGCGCGCGCTCGCGCACCAGCTCCAGGGTCTGACGCATCTTGCAGGCCGCCGCCGATTTGGAGGAGCCAAAGTTGGAGTGCGACAGCAGGGCCACTTTCGGCTCGATACCGAAGCGACGCACCGTTTCCGCCGCCATCACCGTGATCTCCGCCAGTTGTTCCGGGGTCGGATCGTCGTTGACATAGGTATCGGCAATAAAGGTGTTACCGCTTGGCAGCAGCAGCGCGTTCATCGCCCCGGCGGTGTGCACCCCTTCGCGATAGCCGAAGATCTCCTGCACCACGCTGAAGTGCTCGTGATAGTCGCCAATGGTGCCGCAGATCAGCGCGTCGGCTTCGCCGCGGTGGACCATGATCGCCCCGATCACCGTGGTGTTGCTGATGACGGCTTTCTGCGCCTGCTCCTGGGTGATCCCCCGGCGCTTCATGATGGCGTAATACTCGCTCCAGTACTCCTTGAAGCGCGGATCGGATTCATTGTTGACGATCTCAAAGTCCACGCCCGGCTTGATCTGCAGCCCCAGCTTCTGGATACGCATCTCGATCACGCTCGGACGACCAATCAGGATCGGCTTCGCCAGGCCTAAGGTGATTAACTCCTGGGTGGCGTGCAGGACGCGCGCCTCCTCCCCTTCGGCCATCACCACACGTTTGGCGTCGGTGCGTGCCTGGGAGAAGATCGGCTTCATGAACAGGTTGGTTTTGTAGACAAACTCGGTCAGCTTATCGACGTAGGCGTCGAAATCCTGAATCGGGCGCGTCGCCACACCGGAGTCCATCGCCGCCTTCGCCACTGCTGGGGCGATTTTGACAATCAGACGCGGGTCGAACGGTTTTGGAATGATGTAGTCCGGGCCAAAGCTCAGATCCTGATCGCCATAGGCCGAGGCCACCACTTCACTCTGCTCCGCATGGGCCAGCTCGGCAATGGCGTGAACCGCCGCCAGCTTCATCTCTTCGTTAATGGCAGTAGCGCCGACGTCCAGCGCCCCGCGGAAGATGAACGGGAAGCACAGGACGTTGTTGACCTGGTTCGGGTAATCAGAACGGCCGGTACAGATGATGGCATCCGGGCGGACCCCTTTCGCCAGCGGGGGCAGGATCTCCGGCTCCGGGTTTGCCAGGGCGAGGATCAGCGGCGCGCGCGCCATCTTCATCACCATCTCTTCGTTCAGCACTTTCGGGCCTGAACAGCCGAGGAAGATATCCGCCCCGTCCATCACATCCGCCAGGCTGCGCTTGCCGTCGTCTTCCACGGCGTAGGCGGCTTTGGTTTCGGCCATATTGGCCTCGCGGCCTTTATAAATAACGCCTTTCGAGTCGCAGACCACGATGTTGTGCTTCTGCATCCCCAGCGCCACCAGCAGGTTCATACAGGCGATGGCTGCCGCGCCCGCGCCGGAGACCACCATGCGCACGTCAGAGAGGTTCTTCTCCACCACCCGCAGGCCGTTCAGGATAGCGGCGGTGCTGATGATCGCTGTCCCGTGCTGATCGTCGTGGAACACCGGAATGTTCATCCGCTCGCGCAGCTTCTGCTCAATGTAGAAACATTCCGGGGCTTTGATGTCTTCGAGGTTGATGCCGCCAAAGGTCGGCTCCAGCGCCGCCACCACGTTGATGAATTTGTCCGGGTCGAGTTCATCCACTTCAATATCAAACACGTCGATACCGGCGAATTTCTTGAACAGCACGCCCTTGCCTTCCATTACCGGTTTACCGGCCAGCGCCCCGATATTGCCCAGCCCCAGCACCGCGGTGCCGTTGGAAATCACCGCCACCAGATTGCCGCGGGCGGTGTATTTGTAGGCCGCCAGCGGATCTTTTTCGATTTCGAGACAGGGCGCGGCCACGCCCGGCGAGTAGGCTAATGCCAGGTCACGCTGGGTCGCGAGGGGTTTGGTTGGGGAGACCTGAATTTTACCGGGAACGGGGAATTCATGAAAATCGAGGGCACTCTGTCTTAACTGCTCGTCCATTGTAAGGTTCCTTTCACGTAGAGTTCAAAATGGGTGATGTTGTTATGGTCGGAGTTCACCCTGGGTGGCGGATAGTATCGCTGCTGCCCGCCGTTCAAACTTTGAAGGCTGCCAAACTCTCACCATCAAAAAACAAAAATTGTTATCAATTTATAACAATCATGTTACCTGCCCGGCGAAGCAAGACCATGTCCGTCTGCTATGCTTTTTTGTTAAGTACATCGCGAATTTCGCAGAAGTGTGATCTAACACACTCCACCAACTCTTTTATTTCCAAGGAGTAATTATTTATGAACCAACTAGACGGCATCAAACAATTCACCACGGTCGTGGCTGACAGCGGGGATATCGAATCCATCCGCCACTACCAGCCACAGGATGCGACCACCAACCCGTCGCTGCTGCTGAAAGCCGCCGGGCTGTCACACTTCTCGCACCTGATTGACGATGCGATTGCGTACGGTAAAGGACGCGGCAAAACCAAAGAGCAACAGGTCGCTGAGGCCAGCGACAAGCTGGCGGTCAATATTGGTAGCGAAATTCTGAAAAGCATCCCGGGACGGGTCTCTACTGAAGTGGACGCACGCCTCTCCTTTGACCAGGAGAAAAGCATCGCCAAAGCGCGGCGTCTGGTACAGCTCTACGAGGAACAGGACGTCGAGAAATCGCGCATTCTGATCAAACTGGCCTCCACCTGGGAGGGGATCCGCGCCGCTGAGGTGCTGGAGAAAGAGGGGATTAACTGTAACCTGACGCTGCTGTTCTCCTTTGCTCAGGCTCGCGCCTGCGCCGAAGCCGGGGTGTTCCTGGTGTCACCGTTCGTCGGGCGTATTTACGACTGGTATCAGGCCCGCCAGCCGATGGACCCCTATGTGGTAGAAGAAGATCCGGGCGTGAAATCCGTTCGCAATATCTACGATTACTATAAGCAACACCGCTACGAAACCATCGTGATGGGCGCCAGCTTCCGCCGCACCGAGCAGATCCTCGCCCTCACCGGCTGTGACCGCCTGACCATCTCCCCTAACCTGCTGCAGGAATTGCAGGATAAAGAGGAGTCGGTGATCCGCCGCCTGGTGCCGTCCTCAACGGTGCTGCCAAAACCAAAACCGATGACTGAAGCCGAATTCCGCTGGGAGCATAATCAGGACGCCATGGCGGTCGATAAGCTGTCAGAAGGGATCCGTCTTTTCGCGGTCGACCAACGCAAACTCGAAGATCTGCTCGCCGCCAAACTGTAACCTTGCCATGGAGTGAACTATGTCCCGTAAAGAGTTAGCCAATGCCATTCGCGCCCTCAGCATGGATGCCGTGCAAAAAGCCAATTCCGGTCATCCAGGCGCACCAATGGGCATGGCCGATATCGCTGAAGTATTGTGGAATGATTTCCTGAAGCATAACCCCAACGATCCAACGTGGTACGACCGCGACCGCTTTATTCTCTCCAACGGTCACGCCTCGATGCTGCTCTATAGCCTGCTGCACCTCTCCGGCTATAACCTGCCGCTGGAGGAGCTGAAAAACTTCCGCCAGCTGCACTCAAAAACCCCGGGTCACCCGGAGCTGGGTTATACCCCAGGGGTGGAGACCACCACTGGCCCGCTGGGCCAGGGGCTGGCGAATGCGGTCGGGCTGGCGATTGCCGAGCGCACGCTGGCGGCGCAGTTTAACCAGCCGGGACATGAGATTGTCGATCACAACACTTATGTGTTTATGGGCGATGGCTGTCTGATGGAGGGGATCTCCCACGAGGTCTGCTCTCTGGCAGGCACCCTGGGGCTGGGCAAGCTGATTGGTTTCTACGATCACAACGGTATCTCCATCGACGGCGAGACCGAGGGCTGGTTCACTGACGACACGGCAAAACGCTTTGAAGCCTATCACTGGCACGTGGTGCACGAGATTGACGGCCACGATCCCGAGGCGCTGAAAGCGGCCATTCAGGAAGCGCAAAGCGTGACCGATAAACCGTCGCTGATTATCTGTCGTACGGTCATCGGATTTGGTTCCCCGAACAAAGCCGGGAAAGAAGAGGCACACGGCGCGGCGCTGGGCGAAGAAGAAGTGGCCCTGACCCGTCAGAAGCTGGGCTGGAAATACCCGGCCTTTGAGATCCCGAAAGAGATCTACAAAGCCTGGGACGCCCGTGAAGACGGCGAGAAAGCGCAGGCAGCCTGGAACGACAAATTTGCCGCCTACCAGAAAGCACACCCGGAACTGGCGGCCGAGTTCAGTCGTCGCATGAGCGGTGGCCTGCCGGAGAACTGGGAAGAGACCACCCAGGCGTTGATCGAGAACCTGCAGGCCAACCCGGCGAAAATCGCCACCCGTAAGGCCTCGCAGAACACCCTCAACGCCATTGGCCCGATCCTGCCGGAGCTGCTGGGCGGCTCTGCGGATCTGGCCCCGAGTAACCTGACTATCTGGTCGGGCTCAACCTCGCTCAAGGAAGATCTGGCCGGGAACTACATCCACTACGGGGTGCGTGAGTTCGGCATGACCGCCATTGCCAACGGTATCGCCCATCACGGCGGCTTTGTGCCTTATACCGCTACCTTCCTGATGTTCGTCGAGTATGCTCGTAACGCTGCGCGTATGGCGGCGTTGATGAAGGCCCGGCAGATCATGGTTTATACCCACGACTCCATCGGGCTGGGGGAAGATGGTCCGACCCACCAGGCAGTAGAGCAGCTGGCCAGCCTGCGTCTGACGCCAAACTTTAGCACCTGGCGGCCATGCGATCAGGTGGAGGCTGCTGTCGGCTGGAAACTGGCGGTAGAGCGTCACCATGGTCCGACGGCGCTGATCCTGTCGCGTCAGAACCTGGCGCAGATTGAGCGCACGCCGGAGCAGGTGAAAAATATCGCCCGCGGGGGCTATATCCTGAAAGACAGCGGCGGCAAGCCAGATGTGATCCTGATTGCTACCGGGTCGGAGATGGAGATCACCGTTAAGGCGGCGGAGAAGCTGACCGCAGAAGGTCACGCGGTGCGGGTGGTGTCCCTGCCTTCAACGGATATCTTTGATGCTCAGGATGAAGCGTACCGTGAATCGGTGCTGCCGTCGGATGTCACGGCGCGTGTAGCGGTCGAGGCGGGTATCGCGGACTACTGGTACAAGTATGTCGGGCTGAAAGGGAAGATTGTCGGGATGACCGGGTATGGTGAATCGGCACCTGCCGACAAGCTGTTCCCGTTCTTCGGCTTCACCGTGGAGAACGTGGTGGAGAAGGCGCAGGCCTTGCTGTAAGTGCTTTGCCCGGCGGCGCTACGCTTGCCGGGCCTAAAAACGGCAACCGAATGGTTGCCGTTTTGCTTTTACCTCGTGATCCACAACGTCGGCCAGGAGTCGGGTCCATGCCAGTTATCGCAGCTCGGCTCTTCGGCGTAACGCACCAGACGGAAACGCTGCCCGGTAAAGCGCCAGCGCGTCTGAATCCCGCAGTCGGCAATCCCGCGCCCCAGGGCCAGGGTCGTCAGCTCGCGGCTCTTCTCATCGAAGCTGGCATTCATTAACTCCATCTCGCTGCTGTCGCTCGAGGGCACAAACGGCAGGCGCAGGCGCACCAGATGGGAAGCAAACGGCTTTTTGCGCGACACCAGCCAGGCCAGATCGACGGTGTTATACGCCCCGGCCTCGCAGCTGACGATCAGCAGCGCTTTGTCATCGGTTAAGGCGGTGACCCGCACTTCACGACGCGTCGGATCGAGCGAACACTGGCTGCTGTTGATGCGCCAGGTGCCATAGTCAGTAAGATCGCTGCGCTCCTCACGGGTCAACGGCGTGGGGGTCGGGTTGACCACCGCCACCTCTTTCAGGGCCGGCGCGGGCGGTACGCTCAGCGGCGGCTGTGCGCCTTTATTGATCCACGCGGTTTCACTCCCGCCACGCTTCTGCTGGGCGTCAATAAACTGCAGCGCCTCTTTCAGTCCATCAAGGGTGATAACCTGCTTGCCATCCGCGAGGGTGATGGCCTTTTTCTGCTGAAGGGTGGCCAGCAAGGCGGTAATGGTGGCGGTATGATCGGTAGTCAGACGCCAGGAGGTAACCTGCCAGTGCGGGGGAGCAAGCTGCAGCGGCTCGCCGTCGAGCTGCAAGCGAGGCGCGATGGCGGGCGCTTTGGGATCGATCGTCGCCAGTCCACCGAGATCGATACGCAGCACCGCATCGGTTTTCGCCCCGGCGCTGCGGCTCAGGGTCATCACCAGCCCGTTATGTTCACCGGTATTGCGCGCAATACAAAAGTTCTGGTTGTTGCAGGTCACCTGCCAGTCAGTAAACGACTGCTGAGCAGGTGCCGCCTGAACCAGAGATGCGGGCAGCACGCTGAGCATAAAGATAAGAAAAAGGCTGTGACGCATGAATAGCAGGATCCCGGAAGCAAAACTGACAAACAGACCGTATCTTCCTGCTCAGGCCGGGCTTACTCAATCGGATTTATCGGATAGATTTATATAAAATACATCTTATTAAGGGTAATAAGATCAATCCATTAACCCCGAACTGCGCAAATACTGTAAGAGTATCACCGTTTTGCCGTCCCGAATTTCACCCGATTGTACCATCAATAGCGCCTCGCTAAAGGGCAGCTCCAGGACCTCGATCTCTTCGTCTTCGATGCCGCCGCCCTTGCCCGCACGCTGGGCATCGCTGTATTCCGCCACGAAGAAATGGACGATCTCCGTTACGCCACCGGGGGACATGTACAGCTCAAACACCTTGCGCGCGTTACCGACCACAAAACCGGTCTCTTCGATCGCCTCTTTGCGAATGCAGACTTCCGGCTCATCGTTATCCAGCAGCCCGGCGCAGGTTTCAATCAAGCGTCCGTCGGGATTGCCGTTCACCCAGGTGGCGATACGGAACTGGCGGATCAGCACCACGCTCTGCTTCGCAGGGTTATAGAGCAGGACCGTGGCGCCGTTACCGCGATCGTAAACTTCACGTTTGTGGCGCACCACTTCGCCGTTGTTCCGCGTCAAATCGTAGGTCAGGTTGCGCAGAATGAAATAGTTATCCGAGAGGCACTTGTCTTTAATCAGTTCAATTTTCAAGGTTATACAGGCTCCATTACGCGTCATGCCGGTCATTTTACGCTGTGAAGCCTGCCTTGTCGTCCGTCGGCTTAATGCGCCGCGGGCGCGTGAACCCCAAGCCAGTCGACGATGCCCTGAGCGGCGTGTCGCCCTTCCGCCATCGCGGTGACCACCAGATCGGCACCGCGCACTGCGTCGCCCCCGGCAAAGATCTTCGGGTTGCTGGTCTGATAGCGGTAGCGCGACTCGACGCTGGCGGCGATCCGCCCCCAGTCATCCACCTCGACGCTCTGCGCCTGTAGCCAGGGCATCGCATGCGGGTTGAAGCCAAAGGCCATGATCACCGCATCGGCAGGCATCACAAACTCGCTGCCCTCGATGGGCACCGGGCGACGCCGGCCCTGGGCATCCGGCTCACCCAGCCGGGTACGCAGCAGGCGAATACCGTTAACCCGCCCGGCGTCGTCGAGGGTCAGCTCTACCGGCTGGACGTTAAATTCAAAAGTGGCCCCCTCTTCCCAGGCGTTTTTGACCTCTTTTTTCGAGCCCGGCATGTTGGCTTCGTCCCGGCGGTAGGCGCAGGTGACGCTGGCAGCCCCGTGGCGCAGCGCGGTGCGTACGCAGTCCATCGCCGTATCGCCCCCGCCGAGCACCACCACGTTCAGCCCGGCGGTATCGACAAAGGGCTCTTCCTCCGACGACGGCAGCCCCATCAGCTGCCGGGTGTTGCCCACCAGGAACGGCAGGGCATCGTAAACGCCAGGCGCATCCTCATGGGGAATGCCCGCCTTCATCGAACGGTAGGCGCCCACCCCGACAAACAGGGCATCGAACTCGCTGAGCAGCTGCGCCAGCGGGATATCTTTGCCCACCTCGCAGTTCAGTTCGAAGCGAATACCCATCGCCGTGAAAATCTCCCGGCGGCGAGCCAGCAGGGATTTATCCAGCTTAAAGGCCGGAATGCCGAAGGTGAGCAGGCCGCCGATTTCCGGGTGGCGATCGAAGACCGTGACGCTGACCCCGCGGCGGATTAACGCATCGGCGCAGGCCAGCCCGGCGGGCCCGGCCCCGATAATCGCGACCTGCTTATTGACGGGGGTAACATGGCTCAGATCGGGCCGCCAGCCTTTCGCCAGCGCCTGGTCGGAGATATAGCGCTCGATGTTGCCGATGGTCACCGACCCGGCAACGTCGCGCACCGTGCAGGCGCCTTCGCACAGTTTGTCCTGGGGACAGACCCGGCCGGTTACCTCCGGCAGGCAGTTGGTCTGATGGGATAACTCCACCGCGGCGTCGATATCCCCGGCCTTTACGTACTCAATCCACTGGGGAATGTGGTTGTGCAGCGGACAGGTCCATTCGCATACCGAATGCTCCCCGCAGGTCAGGCAGCGGTCGGCCTCACGCTGGGCCTGCGCCGGGCGGAACGGCAGATAAATTTCGTCGAAATTACCCGCCCGCGCTTCGGGAGTCAGTTTATCCGGCTCGCCGCGGGCGGTCAGGGCAAACATCCGCTCGCGCTTGCTCATCTCCCGGGGAGCGAGCGCCGCGCCGGTCTGCCACGGCTGCGCCTCATGACACGCCGTGCGTACCTGCCGCGTGCGGGCCAGCTGGTTCAGGGTATCGGGGGTAACGCGCGACAGGGCATCCGCCGGGCAGTTCGCCACGCAGGCAGGGCCTTCGGGGCGATCCAGGCACAGATCGCACTTCTGCGCGGTGGTGGTGACGATCTCCATGGTGCCAAACGGGCAGGCCACCACACAGGCTTTGCAGCCGATACATTGCTTCGCTTCAACCTGCACGCTGTCGCGCATCCGGCTGATGGCCCCGTTCGGGCAGCTCTGGATGCAGGGGGCGTTTTCGCAGTGGTGGCAGGTGACGGCGCTGTGTGTGTTGCCCTCTTTCACCACGGTGATACGAGGGGTAAAATGGCGCGCGTTGAGGGCATGTTGTTCATTATGATGCGCCATGACGCACGCCACTTCGCAGGCACGACATCCAATGCATAGCTGGCTGTTGGTCATAATAAAATGATTCATCACGGTTCCCCTGCTGGGCTGAATAACCTTATTCTTTGTATGAATAATGTATTTACCCACCGCAACGGATTCAGGCAATGTTCAATTGCCCAGGAACGCGAACTATTTCGCCTGAACCTGTGTCAGATCAATTAATTTCATTCCTGATGAAATTACGTTTCATTCCCCAGCGGAAACGCTTATCAGGTCTGTATGGTATTAGCTCAGGACGCGATTTGTGATTGTAAAACAACCGGTTTCACGCAGCCTTGCCCGGGCCTTTTTCGCCATCATTGCGCTATCGCTATTGACCAGCGCCATCGCCCTGTTTACCCTCGCCAGCAGTCAGCGCGACGCCGAAGCGATCAACCTGGCGGGGTCATTGCGCATGCAGAGCTATCGCCTGGGTTACGATATGCAGCGGGGCAGCGCCGATCTGCTGCCCCATCGCCAGACCTGGGAGCAAACGCTGAACGCCCCCGCCCTGCTGACGCTGAAAAGCTGGTACGTGCCGGATGAGGTTCAACAGCATTATCACCTGCTGCAGCTGGCGTGGCAGGGGGTGGACGAGAAACTGGATCAGGGCGATTACGCCTGGTATCAGAACCATATGGATGAGTATGTGGCGCGTATCGACGCTTTTGTCCTCTCCCTGCAACATTACGCCGAACATAAAATCCAGCTGGTGTTCGCCATCTCCTTTGCCGGAGGGATCGGCATCATCCTGCTGGCATTCAACACGCTGCGGCGGATCCGCCGGCAGGTGGTCGCCCCGCTCAATCATCTGGTCGCCTCCAGCCTGCACATCGAACAGGGCCGGTTTGATACCCCGGTGCCGGATACCGATCTGCCGAACGAGCTTGGCCTGCTTTCCCGTACCTTTAACCATATGGCCACCGAGCTGCACAGCCTGTATCGCTCGCTGGAAATTTCGGTTGAAGAGAAGACGCACCATCTGCACGAGGCTCACCAGCAGCTGGAGATGTTGTTTACCTGTTCGCAGGAGATGAATACCAGCACGATCGACAGCCACTGTTTCCGCCATATCCTGCAAACCGTGCGCGAATACACCGGGATCACCTGGCTGGCGCTGCACACCAGCGACGGCTGGAAAATGCAGGAGGGTGAGGCCGCCGGACACCTTGAGACGCAGGTGCTGCCGGTCGTCATGCTGGAGACCCGCTTCGGTGAGCTGCGCTGGCAAAGCGAGCAGCGCGCCGTCCCGATCCCGCTGATGAAAAGCGTCGCCACCATGCTCGGGCGTGGCCTCTTCTCCAACCAGGCTCAGAAGCACTACCACCAGCTGCTGCTGATGGAGGAGCGCGCCACCATCGCCCGCGAGCTGCACGACTCGCTGGCGCAGGTGCTGTCGTATCTGCGTATCCAGCTGACGCTGCTCAAACATGCGGTGCCGGAGGAGAATGAGCCGGCGCAGGCGATCATTACCGATTTCTCCCGGGCGCTGAATGCCGCTTACCGCCAGCTGCGCGAGCTGCTGACCACCTTCCGCCTGACCCTGAATCAGGCCAACCTCCCCGTCGCGCTGCAGGAGACGCTGGACGATCTGCAGAAGCAGACCAGCGCAACACTGCGCCTCGACTGTCGCCTCTCCTCCCTGGCGCTGGACGCCCAGATGCAGGTTCACCTGCTGCAAATTGTGCGCGAGGCAGTGCTGAACGCCATCAAGCACGCCCAGGCTAGCGATATCCAGATCAGCTGCGTTACCGCCCCGGACGGCAGCCATACGGTGAGCATTCGCGACGACGGGATTGGGATTGGCGACGCCAGCGAGCCGCCGGGGCACTACGGTCTGAACATCATGCGCGAGCGCGCCGACAGGCTCGGAGGCACCCTGCACTTCTCCCAGCCACCCGGCGGAGGGACGCAGGTCAGCGTCTGTTTCCGCTCGTCAGCCAGTACCGAGGGTAAATAACGGTAAAATCAGGGGGAATGTCACCGCTCAGCCATGGGGATGGGCAATACTCACCGCTTCAGGATAATCGCGCGGATAAAGCGCATGATAATTTACATTATCTCCTTTATTTCTCCACGTTTGGCATCCGCCTTGCCGCTAGAGTGATGCGGGCAATGTACAATGACGACGCGCAGCAAAACGAGGTCTTATTTTAATGGCGAATTTTTTCATCGATCGCCCCATTTTTGCCTGGGTGCTGGCAATTCTGTTGTGCCTGACCGGCACGCTGGCCATTTTTTCCCTTCCTGTTGAGCAGTATCCGGATCTGGCTCCGCCTAACGTGCGGATCACGGCTAATTATCCCGGGGCCTCCGCACAGACCCTCGAGAATACCGTCACCCAGGTGATCGAGCAGAACATGACCGGCCTCGACAACCTGATGTACATGTCCTCCCAGAGCAGCGCCACCGGGCAGGCGACGGTCACGCTGAGCTTTACCGCGGGCGCTGACCCGGATGAAGCGGTGCAGCAGGTGCAGAACCAGCTCCAGTCCGCGCTGCGTAAGCTGCCGCAGGCGGTGCAGAATCAGGGCGTGACGGTGCGTAAAACCGGCGATACCAACATCCTGACCATCGCCTTTGTCTCCACCGACGGGTCGATGGACAAGCAGGATATCGCCGACTATGTCGCCAGTAATATTCAGGATCCGCTCAGCCGCATCAACGGCGTGGGGGATATCGACGCCTACGGCTCGCAATACTCGATGCGCATCTGGCTCGACCCGGCGAAGCTAAACAGTTTCCAGATGACGGCGAAAGACGTCACCGACGCCATCGAATCGCAAAACGCGCAGATTGCGGTCGGCCAACTGGGGGGTACGCCGTCCATTGATAAGCAGGCGCTGAACGCCACCATCAACTCCCAGTCGCTGTTGCAGACCCCCCAACAGTTCCGCGATATCACCCTGCGCGTCAACCAGGACGGCTCGGAAGTGCGGCTGGGTGATGTCGCCACCGTGGAGATGGGCGCGGAGAAGTACGATTACCTGAGCCGCTTCAACGGCAAGCAGGCCTCCGGTCTGGGGGTCAAGCTGGCCTCCGGGGCCAACGAGATGGCCACGGCTGAACAGGTCATCAGCCGCCTCGATGAGCTGTCGCACTATTTCCCCCACGGGCTCGAATACAAAATTGCCTACGAAACCACCTCTTTTGTGAAGGCTTCGATTGAGGATGTGGTGAAAACCCTGCTGGAAGCCATCGCCCTGGTGTTCCTGGTGATGTACCTGTTCCTGCAAAACTTCCGCGCCACGTTGATCCCGACCATTGCCGTACCGGTGGTGCTGATGGGCACCTTCACGGTGCTGTACGCCTTTGGCTATAGCATCAACACCCTCACCATGTTTGCGATGGTGCTGGCGATAGGCCTGCTGGTGGATGACGCTATCGTGGTGGTGGAGAACGTCGAACGTATCATGAGCGAAGAGGGGCTCTCCCCGCGCGAGGCGACGCGAAAATCGATGAAGCAGATCCAGGGGGCGCTGGTGGGGATTGCCATGGTGCTGTCAGCGGTGTTTGTGCCGATGGCCTTCTTTGGCGGCACCACCGGTGCGATCTACCGCCAGTTCTCCATCACCATCGTCTCAGCGATGGTGCTGTCGGTGCTGGTGGCGATGATCCTCACCCCGGCGCTGTGCGCTACCCTGCTTAAACCGCTGCACAAGGGCGAGCAGCACGGCCAGAAAGGGTTCTTTGGCTGGTTCAACCGTATGTTCAACCGCAACGCCGCGCGCTATGAGGCGGGCGTCGGGCGGATATTGCATCGCAGCCTGCGCTGGGTGCTGATCTACGTCCTGCTGCTGGGCGGCATGGTGTTCCTGTTCCTGCGTCTGCCCACCTCGTTCCTGCCCCTGGAAGATCGGGGCATGTTCATCACCTCAGTGCAGTTGCCCAGCGGCTCTACCCAACAGCAGACCCTGAAGGTGGTCCAGCAGGTCGAGCAGTACTTCTTCACTAAAGAGAAGGATAGCGTGCTGTCGGTCTTTGCCACCGTGGGCTCTGGCCCCGGCGGGAACGGGCAGAACGTGGCGCGTATGTTCGTGCGCCTGAAAGACTGGGATGAGCGCGATGCCAAAACCGGTAGCTCGTTCGCCATTATCGAGCGCGCCACTAAAGCCTTCAGCCATATTAAAGAGGCGCGGGTCTTCGCCAGTAGCCCACCGGCGATCAGCGGGCTCGGCAGTTCGGCAGGTTTTGATATGGAGCTGCAGGATCACGCCGGGGCCGGGCATGTGGCGCTGATGGCCGCGCGCGACCGCCTGCTGGAGCTGGCCGGGGAAGATCCTTCCCTCACCCGCGTGCGCCACAACGGTCTGGATGACAGCCCGCAGGTGCAGATTGATATCGACCAGCGTAAGGCGCAGGCGCTCGGCGTGGACATTGACGATATCAACGACACCCTGCAAACCGCGTGGGGCTCGAGCTACGTGAACGACTTTATGGATCGGGGCCGCGTGAAAAAGGTCTACGTGCAGGCGGCGGCTAAATACCGCATGCTGCCGGACGATATCAACATGTGGTATGTGCGTAACAAAGACGGCGGCATGGTGCCCTTCTCGGCCTTCGCCACCTCACGCTGGGAGACTGGCTCCCCACGTATGGAGCGCTACAACGGCTATTCGGCGGTAGAGATTGTCGGTGAGGCCGCGCCGGGCGTGAGTACCGGTACGGCGATGGATGTGATGGAAAATCTGGTCCAGCAGTTGCCTGCCGGTTTTGGTCTTGAGTGGACCGCGATGTCGTATCAGGAGCGCCTCTCCGGTGCCCAGGCGCCGGCGCTGTATGCTCTGTCGCTGCTGGTGGTGTTCCTCTGTCTGGCCGCCCTGTACGAGAGCTGGTCGGTGCCGTTCTCGGTGATGCTGGTGGTGCCGCTGGGGGTGATTGGCGCCCTGCTCGCCACCTGGATGCGCGGGCTGGAGAATGACGTCTACTTCCAGGTCGGGCTGCTAACGGTTATTGGCCTGTCCGCGAAGAACGCCATTCTGATTGTTGAGTTTGCTAACGAGATGAATGAGAAAGGTCAGGAGCTGATGGCAGCGACTCTTGATGCCTGTCGCCAGCGCCTGCGCCCGATCCTGATGACCTCGCTGGCGTTTATCTTTGGCGTGCTGCCGATGGCTACCAGCTCTGGCGCGGGATCGAGCAGCCAGCACGCGGTGGGAACCGGGGTGATGGGCGGGATGATCTCCGCGACCATCCTCGCCATTTACTTTGTGCCGCTGTTCTTTGTGCTGGTCCGTCGACGGTTCCCGTTAAAAGAACGACAGAAATAAGATGTTGAAAATGAAAAAGGCGTCCTTACCGGCCGCCTTTTTTGTGTGTTTATTTTCACACTATAGTTATTTAGCTAATTAAGTGCTCTTGCATTTCTTCCTGAATGTCATTTACGAAGCATGCCTTCGATAAAATCTTTCCAGTTCCCCAGTTCACGTTCAATCATAACTACCTCTCTTATTATTATGGCCATTCTACGAGAATATATCATCATTGTGAAGACTTTTTAATCAGTTCTTCTGCTCTACCCCCGTTGGTACGACTGGCTTGTAGATAATATGGGTCCAGTCCGATAAATTTTATGTGACCAACTGCAATATTTTGAAATAACCTTGATTAACGATGAAAAAATTAATTAGCGACTGTTCTTACACGACTTTTTAGCGCCTGGACTTCTATGCGATAAAGATGAAATAATATTCATAGCCTGTACGTTATTTATGCCAGGTATGGATATAAAATAATGTCATAAAACAAATGTGTTATATTTCCGCAATTGTTGAAGCTTCGAAAATACTGAGCAACTGGCCACTATTAAGACAAAAGGATTCACCATGATCACCCTGTACGGAATCAAAAATTGCGACACCATCAAAAAAGCACGCCGCTGGCTGGACGATAACCACGTCGATTACCGTTTTCATGACTATCGCGTCGACGGTCTGGATGCTGATTTAATGCAGAAATTCATCGCGGAGCTGGGCTGGGAAGCGCTGCTGAACACCCGCGGCACCACCTGGCGCAAGCTGGAAGAAAATCACCGCGCCAGTATCAATAATGCCGACAGCGCCGCTGCCTTAATGCTTGAAATGCCAGCAATCATCAAACGCCCATTGCTCTGGGCGCCCGGTAAGCCTATGCTGCTGGGTTTCAACGAAAAGCAATACCAAACCTACTTTATTGAGGTGTAGTCTATGTCATGCCCGGTCATTGAGCTGACTCAGCAGCTTATTCGCCGCCCCTCCCTGAGCCCGGATGATGCGGGTTGTCAGGCGCTGATGATCGAACGCCTGCGGGCGATTGGTTTTACCGTCGAACCTATGGATTTTGGCGATACGCAAAATTTCTGGGCCTGGCGCGGTCAGGGCGAAACGCTGGCGTTTGCCGGACATACTGATGTGGTGCCAGCCGGTGACGCTGACCGCTGGATCAATCCCCCTTTCGAACCGACGATCCGCGACGGCATGCTGTTTGGTCGCGGCGCGGCGGACATGAAGGGTTCCCTGGCAGCGATGGTGGTTGCCGCCGAACGCTTCGTGGCGCAATACCCGAACCATAAAGGCCGTCTGGCGTTTTTAATCACTTCCGATGAAGAAGCCAGCGCCAAAAACGGCACCGTGAAGGTAGTGGAAGCGCTGATGGCGCGCAACGAACGTCTGGATTACTGCCTGGTGGGCGAGCCGTCCAGCACGGAGGTGGTGGGTGACGTGGTCAAAAATGGCCGTCGCGGCTCGATGACCTGTAACCTCACCATTCATGGCGTGCAGGGGCACGTGGCCTATCCGCATCTGGCCGATAACCCGGTACACCGCGCCGCCCCGATGCTCAACGAGCTGGTGGGGATCGAGTGGGACAAGGGCAACGACTATTTCCCGCCGACCAGCATGCAGATTGCTAACATTCAGGCCGGCACCGGCAGCAACAACGTCATCCCCGGCGATCTGTTTGTGCAGTTTAACTTCCGCTTCAGCACCGAACTGACCGACGAGATGATCAAAGCCCGCGTCGCGGCCCTGCTGGAGAAGCACCAGTTGCGCTACAGCGTGGAGTGGTGGATTTCCGGCCAGCCGTTCCTGACCGGGCGCGGGAAGCTGGTGGATGCGGTGGTTAACGCTATCGCGCACTATAATGAAATTAAACCGCAACTGCTGACCACGGGCGGCACATCCGACGGACGCTTTATTGCCCGTATGGGTGCGCAGGTGGTCGAACTTGGGCCGGTGAATGCCACCATTCATAAAATTAATGAATGCGTGAATGCCGCTGATTTACAGCTGCTGGCCCGTATGTATCAACGTATCATGGAGCAACTCGTCGCCTGACGGTTGCCCTGAAGAAGGATAAGCGAATGGACTGGCTGGCTAAATACTGGTGGATTTTGGTACTGGTTTTTCTGGTAGGCGTGCTGCTAAACGTGATCAAGGATCTTAAGCGCGTTGACCATAAGAAATTCCTCGCCAACAAACCTGACCTCCCTCCGCATCGTGACTTTAACGACAAGTGGGATGATGAAGACGACTGGCCGAAGAAGGACCAGAAGAAGTAATGACTTAACCCTCTCCCCTGCGGGAGAGGGTTAGCCTTCAGAGAAATTCAACAATACTGTCATCGTTCGGCTTACCGCCGCTGAGTGCTTCATCGAAGTAGTGTTTCGGCACGGTAAAGCGCAGATGATCCAGCGCAAATTGCATACTGCGATCGTCAATGGCGTGTCCCAGATCGTCAACAATATCGAGCGTCACATCGCCGCCCGCGCGGATCAGCGCTTCCTGACCAGCCATCGCATGGGACAGCTCAATCACATGGTCTTCCCCGCCGTGGATCAGGTGGATAGTGGTCGCCGTGGTCGCCCGTTCCGGCAGGGTCGCATAGCGGCCGTTGAACGCAATCACCCGCGAGGCTAAACCCGGCTCGGCTTTCACGCTCTCCAGCGCCATAATCGCCCCTTGAGAAAAACCGATCAGCGCGGTGGCATTCGCCCCGACGCCGCTTTGCTGCTGCCAGTAACGCACCGTCCCGACAAAGGTCGGCATAATTGCATCCACCCGCTCCTGACGACTCTCTTCAGTCACGCCCTGCACCGAAAACCACTGCCGACCATCGGGGCCGCACGGCTCTGCGCCGCCCACGCTGACCACCAGAGCATCAGGAAACAGCGGCGCAAACCAGCTGCCAATCTGCGCCATATTGGCCGGGTTATCGCCGACGCCATGAAACAGCAGCAGTAGCTGTTTGGCCGGACGATCGGGGCTCTGGACAACAAAATGGTCATGTTTCATGGCGGTCTCCTTAATTGATAAGCGGGATTCTACGCCTGACAGGCAGAATGAACATGCCAGTTTACTGATGAAGTCATTGAAAAAATTGCCATTGCAAAACGGTGTGCTTCAGCTTCTGGCAGCGTTCGCTGTCCAGCTGCGCCAGCGCCTGGCCGGTCTCGATACGCAGCTGGCTCAGCAGGGCTTTGCGTCCGCTGAGACCTGACGCGCGGCCCAGGGCGCTATCGTCCAGCCCCTGTTCGATTTTGCCCCGCAGTCCGGCCAGCGGCAGATCCGTCGCCTGCAGCAGTCGCGTCAGGCTGGCCACCGCCGCCGTAAAGGGGCGGTGCGCAAAGGCAAACCCGGCCAGATCCAGCCAGTCATCATCATTAAGGGTAGCCTCACCTGCGGGCGCTACCGGGATCTTTTCACCGTTCCAGCGTTCAATCACCGGCGCATCACGACAGAGCCGCTGCTGCTCATGCTGGCACAGCGCCTGCCCCGCCGGGCTGAGCGGAAGCATCGCCATCGCCGTGTAGCAGCCGCTGCTGGCCTCGCGGTGGCTGCCCATACGCACCAGCACAAAGCCACAGCGCTGCCAGAAGCGCCAGAGTTCCCCGGTATAGCCGAAACTGACGGAGAGGTAGTCGATATTCTTCTGCTGGCGGGCGGTGGCAATCAGCGCCTGGCCAATGCCTTCGCGCTGGCGAGCGGGATGGACCGCAACGCGCGTTACCCGCCGGGCGGTAAGAGTAGCCGCCTGCGGGGAGCCACCGTGAGCGGCCAGCGATTGCGCCACCAGGTTGCCGCGTGGACGGCGATAGCCCGCCCACACCGCCTGGCTGAGCGACGGGCTCAGACCGCCCTCCTCCACCAGCCACAGCGCGCCACAGACGCCATCAGCCGTTCGGGCGACGGCAAAATGCTGCCCCGGGGCATCCATCATCCGCCGCAGATCAAGCGGTGAGGTCCGGTAGTGCGCGGCGCAGAGCAGTTTATAGACCGCCGCCGGGAGATCGGGATCATGGCTCCAGGCCTCCTGCTCCAGCGGCATACAGACGATCTCCCCCTGCGGGACGCGCTCGTCAGGTTCGTCATCAAACAGCAACACCTCGGCGATAATGCGCTCCAGCGGACAGCCCGCCGCCCAGCGCACCGGTTCGCTAAGGGTGAAGTAACGCAGCCCGGCAAAGCGGGCGCAGAATTTCAGCAGGAATCCCCTGCCGGTGCCCTCATAACCCTGCACCGTGGTGGTCAGCAGCACACGGGGGAAGCGCGTCACCAGCCGCGCCAGCAGCGGGCCGGGGATCGCCGCCGCCTCATCAACGATCAGCCACTCGGCGCGCTCGTCCGAGGCCAGCAGCGCGTCCGGGGCCATAAAGTGATAGCGATCGCCACCAAAGCGGGCGATAACCTCCGTCGCCGCTCGGGCGGGTGCCGTTACAATGGCGTGGCCTGCAATGCGTTGCAGCAGCATGCCTGCCAGCGCGGACTTTCCGCGTCCGCGCGCGGCAGTCACGGCGGCGACCCCTTCGGGCATCGACGAAAGTTGGGCGAGGATCGCGGCCTGCTCGCGCTGCGGCTCACCGCTGGCCGGGTGCCAGTCGGGGGCAGACAGGGTTTGCAGACCGGGGAAAGGCGCGCCCTGCTGCCAGAGTAAGACCTGCGGATCGCGCGTGATATGTCGGCAGAAATGTTCAGTAAAACGAGGAGTGGGGGTTGGCTGGGGCCTGTCGCTCCAGCGCAACGAATCCTGGTCGGCCTGCTCCGGCCAACGCGCCAGGGCCGGAGTGAGTAAAACCAGCAGGCTTCCGGCCCGCAATGTGCCGCCGACGGCCGCGAAGGCCGAGACGTCAAAGCCCCGGCGGGCATCGAAGATGGCGTGGAGAAACTCGCGGCCCAGCAGCTGATTCAGCGCCTGGGGTGAACAGGACGGGAGCTGTGGAGCATCGTTACCAACCCACAGCCAGTCTCCGGGATGTTTTTCTTTCAGCAGCAGCGCCTGCTGCTGCGTCCATGTATCATCCCCGCTCAGCACCAGCAGTCGCCGGTGCCCCTCCCGCGCCAGTTGTTCCGGTAACCCGGATAAATTCATCCCTGACATTGAGAATTACATGGCCTTACCGAAGGTATTGCACTGGCCAGGATCGCCGCCGTCAAAGCCTTTTTTGAACCAGCTGTAACGCTGTTCTGAAGTCCCGTGAGTAAAGCTGTCCGGCACCACATGCCCCTGACTCTGCTGCTGCAAACGATCGTCACCAATCGCCTGCGCGGCGTTAAGCGCCTCTTCCAGGTCTCCCGCCTCCAGCACGCCCTCCTGCTGCATATTGTGGCCCCAGACCCCGGCAAAGCAGTCAGCCTGCAGCTCCATACGCACCGACAGCGCATTCACTTCGCTCTTGCTGGCGTTCTGCTGCAGCTGGCGAACCTTTGGCTCAATGCCGAGCAGTTTCTGCACGTGATGGCCTACTTCATGGGCGATGACGTAGCCCTGGGCAAAATCGCCGTCGGCGCCCAGCTTGCGTTTCATGTCATCGTAGAAGGAGAGATCGATATAGACGGTAGAATCGGCAGGGCAGTAGAACGGCCCCATTACTGATTGCCCGGTCCCGCAGCCGGTACGCGTGGCGCCGCGGTACATCACCAGCTTCGGCTGCTGGTAGGTGCGACCCATTTTGTCGAAAAGTTGACCCCAGGTATCTTCCGTCGTGGCCAGGATCACCGAGGTGAATTTCGCCGCTTCATCTTCATTTGGACTGATCGAGCGCGTCGCCTGCTGCTGCTGCGGCATCGGTTGCCCGGTGAGTAACCCGCTCAGGTCGACCCCGTAGTAACCTGCTACCACAACCACCAGCAGAATAATGATACCGCCCTTTCCGCCCGGCAGCCGGAAGCCCGGCCCACCCATTGACGGACCACCGCTACTACGTCTGTCATCTACATTGTCGCTTCCACGACGCCCTTGCCAGCGCATAACCACCTCGAAATTATCATCTTAATAATAAATATGATCGTAGGCGGTTCGGGGCAAGATTACCACTGGAAACAAAGGTGAGATGCCAGAGGAACAGAGGTTCCCCTGGCGACAGGACGGGATTAGTCGAGTTTAACACCCAGACGGTGGGCAACGGCTTCGTACGCTTCAATCACACCGCCCAGGCTTTGGCGGAAGCGGTCTTTGTCCATTTTATCCAGCGTCTCTTTGTCCCACAGGCGGCTGCCGTCAGGTGAGAATTCATCACCCAGAACCACCTCGCCTTTATACAATCCGAATTCCAGTTTGAAGTCGACCAGGATCAGGCCGGCGTCATCAAACAGCTTCTTCAGCACGTCATTGGCTTTGAAGGTCAGCTCCTGCATGCGCGCCAGGTTCTCTTTGCTCACCCAGCCAAAGGTTTCGCAGTAAGATTCGTTGACCATCGGATCGTGCATGGCGTCGTTTTTCAGGAACAGGTCGAACAGCGGCGGGTTGAGCTCGATGCCCTCTTCAATACCCAGACGCTTCACCAGGGAGCCTGCGGCGCGGTTACGGACGACACATTCCACCGGTACCATATCCAGCTTTTTCACCAGACATTCGGTATCGGACAGCAACGCTTCCATTTGCGTAGGGATGCCCGCTTCTTCCAGCTTGCTCATAATGAAGTGGTTGAACTTGTTGTTCACCATCCCTTTACGGTCAAACTGTTCAATGCGCGCGCCATCTCCTGCTGACGTATCATTGCGGAACTCGAGCACCAACAGATCCGGGTTCTCCGTGCTGTATACGGTTTTCGCTTTGCCACGATACAACTCAGCTTGCTTCTGCATCTTCATTACTCCTGGTGTGATGATTTGTGTTCAAAACTGGAGATATTATGCCACGCACACGTTTGCGTAGCACGAAAATAAAAAGGGCTGGATTCACCAGCCCTCTTTTTTATTTGCTGAATGCCGCCTGGAAGACAGCGACCAGCGCATCGTTCTGCGACTGGGTCAGGGTGTGACCTTTTGGATCGATAAACTGCAGGCTGCTACGGTTGTCCAGATCGCCGACCTGAAGCTTGTAGTCGCCGGAAGCCAGACCCGGATCGCGTGCGCCCAGCGCTTCCCAGCTGCTGTCAGACAGCGGCTTGTAGGTCACCGCCATGCTGCCGGTCGAGCGGGTGCTGTCGGTCACTTTCATGCCGACGCGCTCAAGCGTGGCAGGCAGACGCTGCCAGACCTGGTTGAACGGACCACGTACGACAAGCATTGGCAGACCGGTTTCGTCGGCAGCGCTCTGCACGTCGAAGCTTGCGCCATTGCGGCTCTGGGCAGCATTGGCAGCGTCGGTTGCGTTTTTGTCGAGGCCCGCAGCGATGGTGTTAAGCATCTCGGTGCTGTAGCGCTGCAGGGAAGCGGCATCGGAGACGGGCTTGCCTGCCTGCTCGAGGTTCAGCAACTTAACCACGACCGCCTGCTGATAACCCTGAGGTTTAACAGAGACTTGATAACGTCCACGGTACTGTTGATCTTCATCCAGACGGGACCATTCGATCCAGTCTGTCGACAGCGTCTGGCTGGCGTCATCGCGTTGCGTGATTGTGTAGTTCTTCGACTGAATCACGCTGACAACCTGCGGCCACAGCGCGGCATTACGCGCGCTCTCAACCTGCAGCGTCGCGGTATCGCCGGTGAACTGAGTACGCGCCCCGCTTACCAGCGCCAGAGGCTGTGCTGGCGGACGGATATCAAGCGCTTTGCCTACCGCGCCGCTCCCGTTGGTGACCGGAATGTTATAGTCGCCATTTTGAACGGGCAGGATCATGCCAGCGGGCGCATGAAGTTCAGCAAGCGGCGCAGCATCCAGATAGGATTCGTCACCGCTCACCTGGCGCTTGTAGCGTGAATCTGAGCTACAGGCCGCGAGCAACATAACAAGCGAAACACCCGCAACCTTCACCAGGCGCGACTTCTGTACTGAGTAAGCCATCAAATCTCCCTAAACTTTACAGCAGACCGGCATGCTTCAGCGCGCCAGTGACCGTTTCGCGACCGTGGTCGGTAATCGGGGTCATCGGCAGGCGCAGCGTATCGGTCGCTACAAGTCCCAACTCCTTACATGCCCATTTCACTGGGATCGGATTGGGTTCGACAAATAATTTGTTGTGCAGCGGCATCAGACGCTGGTTAATCACGCGGGCTTCCTGGAAATGACCGGCAGCCGCCAGTTTACACATTTCAGCCATATCGCGGGCTGCAATGTTGGAGGTCACGGAAATTACCCCGTGGCCGCCGAGCTGCATAAAGTCCAGCGAGGTCGCATCATCACCGCTCAGCAGAATAAAGTCGTCTGAAACCAGCTCTTTGATCTGATGAACACGGCTTAAGTTCCCGGTCGCCTCTTTAATACCGATAATATTTTTTACTTTCGCGAGACGGCCAACCGTTTCTGGCAGCATATCGCAGCCAGTGCGCGACGGCACATTATACAGGATTTGTGGCAAGTCAGTATGTTCAGCGATGGCTTTGAAATGCTGGAACAGACCTTCCTGGGTCGGACGGTTGTAGTATGGCGTTACCGTCAGGCAACCGACCACACCCGAGTCGTTGAAGCGCTGGGTCAGGCTGATGGCTTCAGCGGTCGCATTGGCGCCCGTACCGGCGATAACCGGGATACGCCCGTCAGCCAGTTCGAGGGTCATCATGACCACTTCGCCATGCTCTTCATGGCTCAGCGTTGCAGATTCACCGGTAGTCCCTACCGAAACAATCGCCGAGGTTCCGCTGGCGACATGATAATCAATCAGTTTCTTCAGGCTTGACCGGCAGACATTACCTTTCTCATCCATCGGTGTAACAAGCGCAACAATACTTCCCGTGAACATGGGCCATCCTCTGTGCGTACAAGAGCCTCAATGGTACGTTTGGTGCTGTAATAAAAGCAAGGGACATGAGGCCTCCAGGTTATTGTATGCCGGTTTTTTTTATGCTTTCCTTAGAAAGACTAAACCATGCAAAGGAAGAACCGGTTTGACAACATCATCACAACATTACCTGGTTATCACTGCGCTGGGTGCTGACAGGCCGGGGATCGTAAACACCATTACTCGCCACGTCAGTAGCTGCGGCTGCAACATTGAAGACAGCCGTCTGGCGATGCTCGGGGAAGAGTTCACCTTCATCATGCTGCTTTCCGGATCGTGGAATGCCATCACCTTAATTGAATCGACCCTGCCGTTAAAAGGCGCAGAGCTGGATCTGTTAATCGTGATGAAGCGCACCACCGCACGTCCGCAGCCAGCGTTGCCGGCAACCGTCTGGGTCCAGGTGGAAGTGACTGACTCCCCGCACTTAATCGAACGCTTTACCGCCCTGTTTGATAGCCATCAGATGAACATTGCCGAGCTGGTCTCCCGTACCCAGCCGGGTGAAGGCCACACTATTCCTAAACTGTTTATCCAGATCACCGCGCACAGCCCGGCCTCTCAGGATGCATCAAATATAGAGCAAGCGTTCAAAGCCCTCTGTACAGAATTAAATGCGCAAGGCAGTATAAACGTCGTCAATTATTCCCAGCATGAACAAGACGGAGTTGAGTAATGAATCCACTGAAAGCCGGTGACATCGCACCGAAATTTAGCCTGCCCGATCAAGACGGCGAGCAAGTAAATTTAACCGACTTCCAGGGACAGCGTGTTCTGGTCTACTTCTACCCGAAAGCCATGACGCCAGGCTGTACCGTACAAGCGTGCGGTCTACGTGACAACATGGATGAGTTGAAGAGCGCGGGCGTGGAAGTGCTGGGTATCAGTACCGATAAGCCTGAAAAGCTGTCTCGTTTTGCCGAAAAAGAGTTGCTGAACTTCACGCTGCTCTCCGACGAAGACCATCAGGTCTGCGGTGAGTTTGGCATCTGGGGTGAGAAAACCTTTATGGGCAAAACCTACGACGGTATCCACCGCATCAGTTTCCTGATCGATGCCGAAGGTAAAGTCGAACATGTGTTTGATGACTTCAAAACCAGCAATCACCACGACGTGGTACTGAACTGGGTGAAAGAGAACGCCTGATTCGGCTATTGTGCGTGTTTCGCCGGGTGGCGCTACGCTTACCCGGCCTACAAAACCCGTAGGCCCGTGCAAGCGTTAGCGCCGCCGGGCAACAGACTACTCCTCAACTGCCGGGACATCCGGCCAGGCATGCACCACCGCTTTAATCAGCGTTGCCAATGGGATGGCAAAGAACACCCCCCAGAATCCCCATAACCCGCCAAAAATCACCACCGAGAGAATAATGACTAACGGGTGCAGGTTGACCGCTTCCGAGAACAGCACCGGCACCAGCAGGTTACCGTCCAGGCCCTGAATAATCAGATAGACTGCGAAACAGCTCCAGAACTCGGTGCCCAGACCAAACTGGAACAGCGCCACGCCCACGACCGGAATGGTGACCACGAAAGCCCCGATATACGGGATCAGCACCGAGAAGCCCACCAGCACCGCCAGCAGCAGCGAATAGTTAAGACCAAAGATGAAGAAGCCAATCCAGGTGGCAACACCGACAACGATCATCTCCAGCACTTTGCCGCGGATGTAGTTGGTGATCTGCTGGTTCATCTCCTTCCATACCTGCCCTGCCAGGCCACGGTTACGCGGCAGCACGCGGCGCACCGCGTTAAGCATCTGCTCTTTATCTTTGACCAGGAAGAAGACCATCAGCGGCACCAGCACCAGATAGACTGCCAGCGTCAGCAGGCCCACCAGCGACGCGAGGGAGAATTTCACTACCGTGTCCCCCATCGTCATGATGCGGGTACGCATGTTTTCAGCCATCGCATCAATAATGCCCGCATCCATCAGAGCCGGATAACGACGCGGCAGGGTGGCGGCAAAATCCGAGAGCTTGCTGAGCATGCCAGGCATATCGCGAATCAGGTTGATCCCCTGCTGCCAGGCAATCGGCAGCACCACAAAGGACATCACCAGCAGGATACCGACAAAAAAGACCAGTACGATGATGCTGGCCCAGCGGCGGGAGCAGCCGATATTTTCCAGTCGGACCGTCGGCCACTCCAGCAAATAGGCGAGCACAATCGCCACCAGCAGCGGGGCCAGCAGCCCGCTAAAGAAGAAGAGGATGCCAAATCCGGCAACCAGAATAACCAGCAGCGCAATGGCCTCCGGATCGCTAAAGCGTCGGCGGTACCACTGCATTAATAACTCGAGCATGCAACCTTCCCTGAAGATGATGGCTGGACGTAAAAGGTGAATTGTATCGGAGAGTCAATGAAAAGACTTTCGCTTTTTCTTGCTCTGTCACAAAACGCAAAAGCCTGAAAAGAGGGATTTTCTTATCGCCCTGACGCGGCTACACTCGCAGAGCAGCCGCAGGTGAACGATATGCGGGTTATTCGGTCAAATTAGCACACCCACCAGACAGGACAGAGGTTATGTTCAGGCAGTTGAAAAAAACGTTGGTTGCGACGCTCATCGCTGCGCTGGCCGCTGGCCAGATGGTGCCTGCGTTCGCTGACTCTGCAGAATCATTGCCGGACATGGGCACCTCGGCAGGCAGCACGCTCTCCATTGGTCAGGAGCTGCAGATGGGCGACTATTACGTGCGCCAGCTGCGCGGAAGTGCGCCGCTGATTAACGATCCGCTGCTGGTGCAGTACATCAATTCCCTGGGAATGCGCCTTGTCTCCCATGCGGATTCGGTGAAAACCCCTTTCCACTTCTATTTAATCAATAACGATGAGATCAACGCCTTCGCCTTCTTCGGCGGCAATGTGGTGTTGCACTCGGCGTTATTCCGCTACGCCGATAACGAAAGCCAGCTGGCCTCAGTGATGGCGCACGAAATTTCCCACGTCACCCAGCGCCATCTGGCACGCGCCATGGAAGATCAGAAGCGCAGCGCCCCGCTCACCTGGGTGGGCGCGCTGGGCTCCATTCTGCTGGCGATGGCCAGCCCGCAGGCGGGGATGGCGGCGCTGACCGGTACGCTGGCGGGTACGCGTCAGGGAATGATCAGCTTTACCCAGCAGAATGAACAGGAAGCTGACCGCATCGGTATACAGGTGCTGCAGCGCTCCGGGTTTGACCCGCAGGCGATGCCGAATTTCCTTGAAAAGTTACTCGATCGGGCGCGCTACTCCTCGCGTCCACCGGAAATTTTGCTGACCCACCCTCTGCCAGAAAGCCGTCTGTCGGATGCGCGTAACCGTGCCAACCAGATGCGTCCGGTAGTGGTGCAGTCCTCGGAAGATTTCTACATGGCGAAGGTCAGAAGCCTCGGCATGTACAACTCCGGGCGTAACCAGCTGACCAACGATCTGCTGGACGCGCTGGCGAAAGGCAACGTGCGTGAACAGCGCGCGGCCCAGTACGGTCGGGCGTTACAGGCGATGGAGGCCAGCAACTATGATGAGGCCCGCAAGAACCTGCAGCCGCTGCTGACCGCAGAGGCCAACAATGCCTGGTATCTCGATCTGGCCACCGACATCGATTTAGGGCAGAAAAAAGCCCAGGATGCGATTAACCGTCTGAAAGGCGCCCGGGAAATACGCACTAATCCGGTCCTGCAACTCAACCTGGCGAATGCTTATTTACAGGGCGGACAGCCGCAGCAAGCCGCGCCCCTCCTCAACCGCTACACCTTCAGTAATAAAGACGATCCTAACGGTTGGGATCTGCTGGCCCAGGCGGAAGGCGCCCTTGGCCATCGCGATCAGGAGCTGGCGGCCCGCGCCGAAGCTTACGCCCTGGTCGGACGCCTGGATCAGGCCATCTCCCTGCTGAGCAGCGCCAGCTCGCAGGTGAAACTCGGTAGCCTGCAACAGGCCCGTTACGATGCCCGCATCGATCAGTTGCGCCAGCTACAGCAGCGCTACCGTCCGTATGAAAAGATGTAAAGGAGAAGAGATGTCTGACGCGGTTACGATCTACCACAACCCTCGCTGCTCAAAGAGCCGCGAAACACTAGCCCTGCTGAAATCCAACGGCGTTGAGCCGCAGGTGGTGCTCTATCTGGAGACGCCGCCGGATGCGGACACCCTGCGCACGCTGTTAAGCCAGCTGGGGATGACCAGTGCCAGAGCGTTAATGCGCCAGAAAGAGGAGCTTTACAAAGAGCTGGGTCTGGCTGATAGCGCGCTCACTGAAGAGGCGTTAATTCAGGCGATGGTGGATAATCCGAAGCTGATCGAGCGCCCGATTGTGGTGGCAAACGGTAAAGCACGTATTGGCCGTCCACCTGAACAGGTGCTGGAGATTGTGAAGTAAGTAAAATGGCCCGGTAGCCTGCGTGCGCCGGGCCTACAGATTGAGGATATCTTTCACAAAGGGAATGGTGAGCTTTCGCTGGGCGGTAATAGATGCCCGATCCAGCTGATCGAGGGTGATAAACAGCGTACGCATCTCGCGATCCAGCCGTTTTAACAGAAAACGTCCCACGTCCTCCGGCAGTTCAAACCCCCGCAACCGCGCCCGCAGCTGCAAAGCCTGGAGTTTATCTTCATCCGAGAGCGGCTGTAATTTATAGATCTGCCCCCAGTCGAGGCGGGAGGCGAGATCGGCCAGCCCCAGGTTTAACTGACGCGGTGGACGATCGCCGGTGATCAGCAGCCGGGTTTTCCCGGACTCCAGAATGCGATTGTAGAGATCAAAAATCGCCATCTCCCACAGCTCATCCCCCGCCACGCATTCGATATTGTCGATGCAGACCAGCGACAGCTGTTCCATCCCGTCGAGCACTTCCGGTACAAACCAGGTGCGCTTATCCAGCGGCACATAGCCGACCGCATCCCCGCGCTGCGAGAGTTCGGCACAGGCGGCATGCAGCAGATGGCTGCGCCCCGCGCCTTCGCGTGACCAGATATAGATGTAACCGCTGTGCTCCTGGCGCAACACGTTTTGCAGTGCAGCCAGTAAAGAGGGGTTATCACCCGGCCAGAAACTCGCGAAAGTTTCGTCGTCGGGAAGATAAAGTGGCAAAGAGAGCTGTGCCGGTGCGTTCAGAAATACCTCAACCAGGTCTTACTCGGAATCGGCCCAGAGTTTAACACGGAACAAGCGGGGAGAGAACCGGGCGGATCGGCCGCCCGGTTAGAGGATCAATGGGAGACTTTTTCTGTCTCTTCCGCGTCCAGGACCACTTCTTCCGGGCGCAGAACGGAGATCAGTTTGAAGATCAGGGCCAGGGCAATACCGACGATGGTTGCCAGCGCCATGCCTTTCAGCTCGGCCGCACCAATGTGCACCTTGGCACCGCTGACGCCAATGATCAGGATCACCGAGGTCAGGATCAGGTTTTGCGCCTTGCTGTAATCCACTTTCGATTCGATCAGGACGCGAATACCGGAGGCACCGATCACCCCGTACAGCAGCAGCGAAACGCCGCCCATCACCGGGACCGGGATGATCTGGATGGCTGCCGCCAGTTTGCCCACGCAGGAGAGCAGGATAGCGATAATTGCCGCGCCGCCGATAACCCAGGTGCTGTACACGCGGGTAATGGCCATCACGCCGATGTTCTCACCGTAGGTGGTGTTTGGCGTTGAACCGAAGAAACCGGAGATAATGGTCGAGAAGCCGTTGGCAAACATCGAGCGGTGCAGGCCCGGGTCGCGGATCAGGTCGCGCTTAACGATGTTCGCCGTGACCACCAGGTGGCCGACGTGTTCGGCAATCACCACCAGCGCGGCAGGCAGAATGGTAAAGATGGCAAACCACTCAAAGCGCGGGGTGTAGAAGGTTGGCAGCGCGAACCAGTGGGCCTGGGCGATCGGCGTAGTATCCACCACGCCCATGGCGAAGGAGAGCGCGTAGCCCGCCAGCACGCCAATCAGGATCGGGATAATCGCCATAAAGCCACGGAACAGCACGGAGCCAAAGATCGTCACGCCCAGGGTCACCAGCGAGATGATAATGGTTTTGGTATCCGGCGCCTGGCCGTCGGCAGGCAGCAGGCCCGCCATGTTCGCCGCGACACCGGCTAACTCCAGCCCGATGACGGCAACAATGGCGCCCATTGCCGCAGGCGGGAACATCACGTCCAGCCAGCCGGTACCGGCTTTTTTCACAATGAAAGCCACCACGCAGAACAGCACGCCGCACATGATAAAGCCGCCCAGAGCCACTTCGTAACCCAACGGCAGCAACAACAGTACCGGGGAGATAAAGGCAAAGCTTGAACCCAGATAGGCCGGGATTTTCCCTTTGCAGATGAAGAGGTACAGCAGCGTCCCGATACCGTTAAACAGCAGCACGGTGGCCGGGTTAATGTGGAACAGGATTGGCACCAGCACGGTTGCGCCAAACATCGCAAACAGGTGCTGCAAACTAAGCGGGATTGTCTGTAAAAGCGGCGGTCTTTCACTCACCCCGATAGCACGGCGCGTCATAGTGTCTTCCTCTGAGTATTATTGGTTGTGTGTGTTTTATTCAAAAAAAAGCCGACTATCAAAGTCGGCTTCTTTTTCGTTGTTCACTTATTTGGTACCAAAAATCTTATCACCGGCATCACCGAGACCCGGGATAATGTATCCGTGCTCGTTCAGACCCTGATCGACAGAGGCGGTGTACAGCTCCACGTCCGGATGCGCTTTTTCCAGTGCGGCGATGCCTTCCGGCGCGGCAACCAGTACCAGTACCTTGATGCTGCTGCAGCCCGCATTTTTCAGCAGGTCGATAGTGGCGATCATTGAACCACCGGTCGCCAGCATCGGGTCAACGACCAGCGCCATACGCTCGTCGATATTGGAAACCAGCTTCTGGAAATACGGAACCGGCTCCAGCGTCTCTTCGTCACGGTAGATACCGACCACGCTGATACGCGCGCTCGGGACGTGCTCCAGCACGCCTTCCATCATGCCCAGACCCGCACGCAGGATTGGCACAACGGTAATTTTTTTACCTTTGATCTGCTCAACCTGTACCGGGCCGTTCCAGCCTTCAATGGTGACAGTTTCAGTTTCCAGATCGGAGGTTGCTTCATAGGTCAGTAAGCTGCCAACTTCAGAGGCCAGTTCACGAAAGCGCTTAGTGCTGATGTCATGCTCACGCATCAGGCCCAGCTTGTGTTTAACGAGTGGGTGTTTCACTTCCACAATCTTCATTCTCTTTCTCCTTCGGGTGGCAGCCACAAAAAAAATCGCCGGATTATACCGCTTTTTGCGGGCTACGCCATACCCATCTTGCTTGACCGGGATCAACCAAAGTGAATAACGGGCTGCAGAGAGTATAAAAGAGACAAAAAAAACCGGAGGGAGATCTCCGGTTTTAGTGCGGGGTTTTGCCGGGTGGAGCTGGGTTTTGTAGGCCGGGTAAGGCGAAGCCGCCACCCGGCAATTCCACCGCGATTAAAGATTATCGCCGTTGCTGGCAATCACCTGCTGATACCAGGCGAACGACTTCTTCTTGCTGCGATTCAGCGTACCGTTGCCTTCGTTATCTTTATCGACGTAGATAAAGCCATAGCGTTTTTTCATTTCGCCGGTGCCAGCGGAGACCAGATCGATACAGCCCCACGGGGTGTAGCCCATCAGATCCACGCCGTCTTCTACCACCGCTTTTTTCATCTCGCGGATATGGGCGCTGAGATAGTCAATGCGGTACTGGTCGTTCACCGTGCCGTCGCTCTCCAGCACGTCGATGGCACCAAAACCGTTCTCGACGATAAACAGCGGCAGCTGGTAGTGATCCCAGAACCAGTTCAGGGAGTAGCGCAGCCCCACCGGGTCAATCTGCCAGCCCCAGTCCGATTTCTGCACGTAGGGATTGGAGACCAGACTTTTGCTCTCGTCGTAATCCAGCTCTGGGTTATCCGCCGTCGCTTTGGTGGCAAACGACATGTAATAGCTGAAGCCGATGTAATCCACACAGCCCTGCTTCAGCGCCGCTTTGTCCTCTTCGGTGATATCAAGCTCGAAACCGCGACGGGCAAAATAGTTGAGCAGATGCTGCGGATAGGCGCCGCGCACGTGCACGTCGGTGAACCAGTAGCGGCGATGCATGGCGTTCATTGCCATCATCATGTCGTCCGGAGCGCAGGTCAGCGGATAGATAGGACACATGGCGATCATGCAGCCGATACGCAGGGAGGGGTTGATGTCACGTCCGGCCTTTACCGCCAGGGCGCTGGCCACCAGCTCGTAGTGCGCCGCCTGGAACATCACCGGCTCGCGATCTTCGCCCGGCTGATAGTGCAGGCCGGAGTTGGTGAACGGAGCAAAATCTTCGTGGAAGTTGGCCTGGTTGTTGATCTCGTTGAAGGTCATCCAGTACTTCACTTTGTGCTGATAACGCGTAAACACCACGCTGGCAAAGCGCACAAAGAAGTCGATCAGTTTGCGGTTACGCCAGCCGCCGTATTCGCTCACCAGGTGATAAGGCATTTCGAAATGCGAGAGGGTAATCACCGGCTCGATGCCGTGCTTCAGGCACTCATCAAAGAGATCGTCGTAAAACTGCAGGCCCGCCTCGTTGGGCTGCTGTTCGTCGCCTTTGGGGAAAATACGCGTCCAGGCAATCGAGGTGCGGAAGCATTTAAAACCCATTTCTGCAAAGAGTTGGATGTCCTCTTTGTAACGATGATAGAAATCGATGGCTTCATGGTTGGGGTAGTTTTTGCCCGGCAGCACGCCGTTGGTGATCTCGCGCGGAACGCCGTGCGCACCTGCGGTCATCACGTCTGCGACGCTCGGGCCCTTACCACCCTCCTGCCAGCCGCCTTCAAGTTGATGCGCCGCCACCGCGCCGCCCCACAGAAAACCCTCTTTGAATCCTGACATGCGATATCCCTCATTCAGCGTTAATTATCGGCAAAAAAGAGTACAGAAACCGGTTTCAGTGAAATGATGTGCATTCAGCGAAGGGGTTGCAAGTATAAGAATGTACCCGGTTTCATTTTCGTGAACGGGTTCAAGTTTGCGTGCCAGCGAGCGATTTTTGCTGGATTTTCAGGGCCCCTTTTTTCTGTTGCAGAATGGGCTCGCAAACGTTTGCCTGGACTGTTAGAATTGCGCCGATTTTTCTTACAATCGCAATGCAATCGCGTGGGGACTTGAGCCGTGACCAACAAAACTTCTCTCAGCTACAAAGATGCCGGTGTAGATATTGACGCAGGTAATGCGCTGGTTGACCGTATCAAAGGGGTCGTTAAAAAAACCCGTCGCCCGGAAGTGATGGGTGGGCTGGGAGGATTCGGCGCACTGTGCGCGCTGCCGCAAAAATATCGCGAACCGGTTCTGGTCTCGGGCACTGACGGCGTCGGCACCAAGCTGCGCCTGGCGATGGATCTGAAACGCCACGACACCATCGGTGTTGACCTGGTTGCCATGTGCGTCAACGACCTGGTGGTTCAGGGCGCTGAGCCGCTGTTCTTCCTCGACTACTACGCCACCGGCAAGCTGGACGTCGACACCGCAGCCAGCGTGATCAGCGGTATCGCTGAAGGCTGTCTGCAGTCTGGCTGTGCGCTGGTCGGCGGTGAAACCGCTGAAATGCCGGGGATGTACCACGGCGAAGATTACGACGTAGCCGGCTTCTGCGTGGGCGTTGTCGAAAAATCAGAGATCATTGACGGCAGCAAAGTGACCGACGGCGACGTGCTGATTGCGCTGGGCTCCAGCGGCCCGCACTCCAACGGTTACTCGCTGGTACGCAAAATTGTTGAAGTAAGCGGCTGCGACCCTCTCACCACCGAGCTGGAAGGCAAACCGCTGGCGGATCACCTGCTGGAACCGACCCGCATCTACGTGAAATCCATTCTGGAGCTGATCGAGAAGGTCGACGTTCACGCCATCGCCCACCTCACCGGCGGCGGCTTCTGGGAAAATATTCCGCGCGTACTGCCGGACAACACCCAGGCGGTAATCGACGAATCCTCATGGCAGTGGCCGTCAGTGTTCAACTGGCTTCAGGATGCCGGTAACGTCAGCGATCATGAAATGTATCGCACCTTCAACTGCGGCGTGGGGATGCTGATCGCCCTGCCAGCCAGCGAAGTGGACAATGCCCTGGCGCTGCTGCAGGCCAAAGGTGAAAACGCGTGGAAAATCGGTATCATCAAAGCATCTGATTCCGAACAGCGTGTGGTCATTGAATGAAAAACATAGTGGTGCTCATTTCCGGTAACGGAAGTAATTTGCAGGCTATCATCGATGCCTGCGAACAGAAGAAGATCAACGGCACCATTCGCGCAGTATTCAGTAACAAGGCCGACGCGTTCGGCCTTGAGCGCGCCCGCGACGCAGGCATTGCCGCCCATGCGCTCGGTGCCTCGCAGTTTGCCAGCCGCGAGGCCTTTGACCGCGAGCTGGTGCAGGAGATCGACGCCTACGCCCCGGACGTGGTGGTGCTGGCGGGCTACATGCGGATCCTCAGTCCGGCGTTTGTGGCGCACTATGCCGGGCGTTTGCTGAACATCCACCCTTCCCTGCTGCCAAAATATCCCGGCCTGCACACCCACCGTCAGGTGCTGGATAATGGCGACGAGGAGCACGGCACCTCGGTCCATTTTGTCACTGACGAACTGGACGGTGGCCCGGTGATCCTGCAGGCGAAAGTGCCGGTGTTTGCAGGCGACAGCGAAGAGGATGTCACCGCCCGGGTTCAGGCCCAGGAGCATGCCATCTATCCGCTGGTGGTCAGCTGGTTTGTTGATGGTCGCCTTGAAATGCGCGACGGTGCCGCCTGGCTGGATGGCGCGCCGTTACCCCCGCAAGGCCACGCGGCCGAAGAGTAGTCTTTTGCCCGGCGGTGCCGGGCAATCCTTCACCTCATTCCAACTGATTAATATCCCTCATAAAATAATTTAACTGTCATACTTTTCTGACACAGTTGGACATATCGTGGAAATGCTCGCCATAATAAAGGCGAGACGGATTTACCACGTCCTGTGATTGAACTGGAGTGTGAGCAGTAATGGGTCAGGAAAAGTTATACATCGAAAAAGAGCTAAGCTGGTTAGCCTTCAATGAGCGCGTGCTTCAGGAAGCAGCGGATAAAACTAACCCGCTGATTGAGCGCATGCGTTTTCTGGGGATTTACTCCAATAACCTGGATGAGTTCTACAAAGTGCGCTTTGCTGAGCTGAAACGCCGAATCATCATTAGCGAAGAGCAGGGTTTAAATTCCAATTCGCGTCATCTGCTGGGCAAGATCCAGTCCCGGGTTCTGAAAGCCGATCAGGAATTTGACACCCTGTATAACGAATTGCTGCTGGAGATGGCACGCAATCAAATCTTCCTGATTAACGAGCGACAGCTCTCGGTCAACCAGCAGAGCTGGCTGCGTCACTATTTCAAACATTATCTGCGCCAGCACATCACCCCCATTCTGATTAATCGCGAAACCGATCTGGTGCAGTTCCTGAAGGATGATTACACCTATCTGGCGGTGGAGATTATTCGCGGCGACAGCATCCGCTATGCGCTGCTGGAGATCCCGTCAGATAAAGTGCCGCGCTTCGTCAACCTGCCGCCGGAAACGCCGCGCCGCCGCAAGCCGATGATCCTGCTGGATAACATCCTGCGCTACTGTCTGGACGACATCTTCAAGGGCTTCTTTGATTACGACGCCCTGAACGCCTATTCGATGAAGATGACCCGTGACGCCGAGTACGATCTGGTGCACGAGATGGAAGCCAGCCTGATGGAGCTGATGTCCTCCAGCCTCAAGCAGCGTCTGACCGCGGAGCCGGTGCGCTTTGTCTATCAGCGCGATATGCCGGATGCGATGGTCGAGATGCTGCGTGAAAAGCTGACCATCTCCCGCTACGACTCCATCGTCCCGGGTGGCCGCTATCACAACTTTAAAGACTTTATCGGCTTCCCGAACGTCGGCAAAGCCAACCTGGTGAACAAGCCGCTGCCGCGTCTGCGCCATATCTGGTTCGATAAGTTCCGCAACGGCTTCGACGCCATTCGCGAGCGCGACGTTCTGCTCTACTACCCGTACCACACCTTTGAGCACGTGCTGGAACTGATGCGTCAGGCGTCGTTCGATCCCAACGTGCTGGCGATCAAAATCAACATCTACCGTGTGGCGAAAGACTCCCGCATTATCGATGCGATGATCCACGCCGCCCATAACGGCAAGAAAGTGACCGTGGTGGTGGAGCTGCAGGCACGCTTCGATGAAGAGGCCAACATCCACTGGGCCCGCCGCCTGACCGAAGCGGGCGTACACGTCATCTTCTCGGCCCCGGGGCTGAAGATTCACGCCAAGCTGTTCCTCATCTCCCGTAAAGAGGGGGAGGACGTGGTGCGTTATGCCCACATCGGTACCGGCAACTTCAACGAGAAGACCGCGCGGATTTACACCGACTACTCGCTGCTCACCGCCGATGCGCGCATCACTAACGAGGTGCGCCGGGTCTTTAACTTCATTGAGAACCCGTACCGTCCGGTCAGCTTCGACTATCTGCTGGTATCGCCGCAGAACTCCCGTCGCCTGCTGTATGACATGATCGACAAAGAGATTGCCAATGCCCAGAATGGCCTGCCGGCAGGCATTACGCTGAAGCTCAACAACCTGGTCGATAAAGGGCTGGTGGATCGCCTGTATGCCGCTTCTGGTTCCGGGGTTCAGGTCAATCTGCTGATCCGCGGCATGTGCTCGCTTATCCCTGAACTTGAGGGGATCAGTGAAAATATTCGCGTTACGAGCATCGTCGACCGCTACCTTGAACACGATCGCATCTATATTTTTGAGAACGGTGGCGATAAACGCGTCTACCTCTCTTCTGCCGACTGGATGACGCGCAACATCGATTACCGCATCGAAGTGGCGACGCCGCTGCTTGACCCGCGACTGAAGCAACAAATTCTTGATATCATTGACTTATTGTTAAGCGATACTGTAAAAGCACGTTATATCGATAAAGAACTGAGTAACCGCTATGTGCCGCGCGGCAATCGCCGTAAAGTGCGGGCACAGCTGGCGATTTACGACTATATCAAATCACTCGAGCAATCCGATTAACCTATGCCGATAAACGATAAGACCCCACGACCGCAGGAGTTTGCTGCGGTCGACCTTGGTTCTAACAGCTTCCACATGGTCATTGCCCGTGAAGTTGATGGTGCAATGCAGATCATTGGTCGGCTGAAACAGCGCGTCCACCTGGCTGACGGCCTGGGTCCGGACAACATGCTCAGCGAAGAGGCGATGGAGCGCGGGCTGAACTGCCTGTCGCTGTTTGCCGAACGCCTGCAGGGTTTCACTCCATCAAGCGTTTGCATTGTCGGGACCCACACCCTCCGCCAGGCGTCGAATGCAACCGAATTTTTAAAGCGTGCGGAGCAGGTGATCCCCTACCCTATCGAGATCATTTCGGGGAATGAAGAAGCCCGACTGATTTTCATGGGTGTGGAACATACTCAGCCAGAAAAAGGCCGCAAGCTGGTGATCGATATCGGTGGCGGCTCCACCGAGCTGGTGATTGGCGAAAACTTTGAGCCGCATCTGGTGGAAAGCCGCCGGATGGGCTGCGTCAGTTTCGCACAACTCTACTTCCCGGGTGGGACCATCAGCCGGGAAAACTTCCAGCGTGCGCGCATGGCCGCGGTGCAGAAGCTGGAGACGCTTGCCTGGCAGTACCGACTGCAGGGCTGGAACGTGGCGCTTGGCGCTTCGGGTACGATCAAAGCCGCACATGAGGTGCTGGTGGAGATGGGCGAAAAAGACGGTTTTATCACCCCTGAGCGTCTGTCGATGCTGATGGAAGAGGTGATCAAGCATAAAAGCTTCGAGGCCCTGAGCCTGCCTGGCCTGTCCGAGGAGCGCAAAGCGGTGTTTGTCCCGGGTCTGGCGATCCTGTGCGGCGTGTTCGATGCGCTGGCCATCCGTGAGTTGCGCCTGTCTGACGGCGCGCTGCGCGAAGGCGTACTCTATGAGATGGAAGGTCGATTCCGTCATCAGGATATTCGCAGCCGTACCGCGCAGAGCCTGGCGAATCAGTACAACATCGATCGTGAGCAGGCGAAGCGGGTGCTGGAAACCACCACCCATATCTACGAGCAGTGGGAAACCCAGAACCCAAAACTGGCGCATCCGCAGCTGGCGGCCCTGCTGAAGTGGGCGGCGATGCTGCACGAAGTCGGATTGAACATCAATCACAGCGGGATGCACCGCCATTCGGCCTACATTCTGCAAAACAGCGACCTGCCTGGCTTCAACCAGGAGCAGCAGACCATGATGGCCTCGCTGGTACGCTATCATCGCAAAGCCGTTAAGCTGGACGAGTTGCCGCGCTTTACGCTGTTCAAGAAAAAACAGTTCCTGCCGCTGATCCAGCTGTTACGCCTGGGGGTGCTGCTTAACAACCAGCGCCAGGCGACCACCACGCCGCCGACCCTGACGCTCACCACGGACGATAACCACTGGACGCTGAGCTTCCCGCATGACTGGTTCAGCCAGAACGCGCTGGTGCTGCTGGATCTGGAAAGAGAGCAGCAGTACTGGAGCGCCGTTACCGGCTGGTGTCTGAAGATTGAAGAAGAGCACTTTCCGAACGTCGCCGCCTGATTGCCCTTCAGGCGCTCGTTGCGAGCGCCTGTTGCGGCAGCAAAGATTCCAGCCTGACGGGTTTACCGATTAAATAGCCCTGGAAGTAATCAATCCCCAGCGCCTCCGCGGCGCAACGGATCTCTTCGCTCTCGACATATTCTGCTACCACCAGCATCTTCTTCATCCGCGCCAGATGGCAAATCGAAGCCACAATCTGATAATCCAGACTGTTGCTGACGATGTTACGAATAAAGCTGCCGTCGATCTTCAGGATATCGGCATCCACGCTCTTTAAGCGGGCATAACTGGCATAGCCGGTACCGAAGTCATCAATGGCCACCCGGCATCCCATCTCCTGCAGATGGTTCATTGTTTGCATCGCCAGCCCGGCATTGCCAAAGCTGCTGCTCTCGGTGATCTCAAAAATGAGCTGCCAGCTCTCAATGCCATAGGTTTCCAGCATGCGGCTCACCTCAAGCGGCAGCTGTGCCCGGCAAACGGATGACGGCGACAGATTGATGGCAAAACGCTGGCCCGGCAGACTCTCCCGGTTATCAGCCATAAACTGCAGCGTCTTCTCCAGCACCAGCAGATCAATTCGCGAAGAGAGGCCAAACTCCTGCGCGACGGGCAGAAACTCATCGGGGGCAATCAGCCCGGCATCATCATTTTGCAGCCGGAGCAGCACCTCATGATAGTCATCGCCGCGGATCCCCTTCACCGGCTGCGCCAGCAGGGTAAATTCATCTTTTTCCAGCGCGCGCTGCAGGCGATTCATCATCGCGACTTTGTCTTTCAGGCCGCGTTGCAAATTGATGGCGCCCCGCTGCTGCAGGTTTTCCGGGTGATTGGTCGCCAGGGAGAGATCCGCTATGGTGCTCAGCTCCCCCAGCAGCAGATAAAGATGCACCACCGGGGAACGCACGTAGCAGTAGCTGACCCCCACCTGCGGCTGGAGCGGCATCCCATCCCAGACGAAGCGAAAACGTTTGATATGTAAATCCAGCTCGTCAATACGGGACTGATGCAGCTCGGTATTCAGCCGCAACACCAGATCGTGCCCGGACAGCTGATACACGCACTCATCCGGTTGCAGATAGTCATGGATCCACGCAGCCAGTTTCTGCTTATACTGGATACGCAGCAAAACGCCGTAGTTACGCCCCAGCACCTCCAGCTCCGGGATGCGCAGGAAGCAGAGCACCGACCAGGGGTTTTTCCCCAGCGCGCGATTGAGCGCCCGCAGATTGGGTATGTGCACCACCGGGTCGAGAAACGCCAGTCGTCTGGCACGGGTATTACTCTCCCGCTGACGCGTCGCCAGCATCGCCATATAAACCACCACGAAGGTAAAGACCAGGTAGCTGGAGGTGGTGATGGTGAGCTGAATGTCGTAACCCTGTGCCCGGGGAATGTAGCTGTCAAAAAAGTGAATAGCGATAATCAGCACCGGCGTCCAGATAAGGGACATCAGCTTATAACCGAAGCGCATCGATCCCCATAGCATCACCGGCATCAGCAGCGACAGCGTGTAATTGGTACTGAAAATGGTGCTGTTTTCGTTGATCGGCCACAGGAGCAAGGCCAGCAGTGCGCCGGTTGCCGCGGTCCAGATAATCACTTCCGTCACCGTCACTTTACGGTCGATCTGGCCCACAATCTGCGCCAGCAGGCTTCGCAGATAACGGGGATGGCGGAGAATGCGGATAATGAGATAGCAGAACGGCACGCCTGTCAGGCACCCGACCAGTAAGCCCTGGTAGTTAATCAGTGAGCGGATCCCGGGGGTGCTGATCCCCGCCAGGTCAAACCGGGTTTTGTAGACCCCGAGATAGACGGCGAACTGAAACAGCAGCAAAAAAATTGTGGCGGGACAGAGCATCTGCCAGAACATCCGTTGCGCCATCAGCCGGGCGTCACCATAGGAGACATTATTGCGACGGGGAACAAAAACCCGATACCCCCCCCAGCTGAGGGTTATTGGGATCAAAAAATGGCCAATCGCCACGGCGGCTTCGTAACCGCCCACCGAAGGGTAATAGTGTACAAAAAGCGCAATCACAATGCCTGGCACTGCCGCCATGCCGTAAAACAGCATCATCGATAATAAGAACGCCAGCGGCATGTAATAGAGCACCACCAGGTTTCCCTGAACCTGAGTGTAGGTCGTGGCGAGTCGCGCAACGGGCAGCAGAACGATCGGCAGGATCAGCGGCAACGCCCACCAGCGGTCTTTGTATTTTTTGTATAACGAGAAGATAGTCATAGATGCCATAGTTAACCCGCTCATCCAGGGGCAGTTCAGACAGGCATCCAACCTGACGACGTTGTCGTGCAGACGAAATAACGCAAACACGAAAGGAGGAAAGATTTTAGTAAGCCATGGCGAGCGAGATTTGACTTAAATCAAAAATATTATTGCCGAATAAGAATATTCACGCTTTTTAACGATAATTTTGTGCGAATTATCAATGGTGTAAATAAATTAATAATTATACATAACAGCAAGTGAATTAATCGTTGACGGAATTTTACAAACCGAATAATTGACCCCTGTGGCTCCCGTATGCCTTAATGGCACATCGCCCTCAGGGTATTTTCAGGAACACGACAGTGAGTCAGGCCACACGTATGCGAAAACGACATCGGTTTAACACTCGGATGACGCGTATCATACTGCTAATCAGCTTATTCTTTTTTGTGGGCCGCTTCGTTTACTCCTCCATTGGTGCCTGGTATCACCACCAGGAAAAAAAACAGGCGCAACAATCCAGCCTCTCTGGCGAATACGTCGAGCGTTCTTCCACGACAATTAATTAATCATTTGGTTTTTACGGGTTAATTGCATTATTTCGCCGTTTGTAATAATCGAATAATTTCGCTAATGCCTTTGCTTAGCACTTTATCCTGACGCATGACGATGGCCAGCTGGCGCTGTAAAACTGGCGTAAGCGAGCGCACACATAAACCCTGCCGATCTTCTGCACACTCCACCGCCATGCGCGGAATAATGCTGTACCCCAGCCCAACGCGAACCATACGTTTGATCGCTTCAATGCTGCCGGACTGCATCACCGGTTCAACCTCCACACCGCTGGCCAGAAACCAGGCATCAATCACTGCCCTTGTGCTGCTCCCGGTACCAAAGGCGATAAAGGGGCGGGCCTGAAGCTCAGGTGCGGACAGTGTGGTAAACAGCTCCCGCTGATCCTCTGCGGCAATAAACACAAACTCTTCCTCCAGCACCGGCGCGATCGCCAGTGCCGACCCCGCAGCGGGCAAGGTCACCAGCCCCAGATCGAGACGGTTCTCCTCTATGGCGCGAACAATCTCCAGAGTGTTGCCAGTGGTGACGCCGACCCGTAGCAGGGGATGATCCTGACGCAGCTGCTGCAACAGCGGCGGTAAAAGATGGATGCAAGCCGTTGCCCCCATCCCGATGGTGATCGTTCCGTTCACTTCATGGCTGAACGCGGCCACCGTCCGGATCGTCTCGTCCACCGCCTGCTCGATCCGCTCGCCGTGAGTCAACAACGCCAGCCCGGCCGCCGTGGCTTTGATCCCCCGCCCGGTACGCTCGATTAATCGCGCCTGCAGAAACTGCTCCAGCTGGCGGATCTGCAGACTCACCGCCGGTTGCGAAAGCCCCAGCATGTCCGCAGCCGCAGAAAAGCTGCCCCGCTGAACGACCAGTCGAAAGGTTGCCAGCTGTCCCAGATTCAGCGTTGTCATCACAAAGTTTCTCTTATAGGAGCCATAAACGCACCGGCCTGCCAGCGGCCTGATGCGCGGGATATGCTCAGGATAACTGTCTGATGGAATGAAAGATAATGAAAAACCTGGCCATACCCCGTGCACTTCCCCTGACCAGCGGCTGTAACCAGCTTATCAACTGGGGCATCTCTTTTTATATGCCGGGCACCTTCGCCCGGGCCATCACAATGGATAGCAGCTGGTCATCACCAGCGATCTATTCGGGCCTGACCCTCGCCATGCTGGTGATGGCCGCCCTCTCGCCGTTTGTCGCTAACCTGCTGGCGCGGATGGGAGGACAACGGGTGGTGATGACCGGAACGCTGCTGATTTCTGCCAGCTGTGTGGGGATGGCTTACGCCCACTCCCTTGTCGCCTGGTACGCGGCATGGATTGTGACCGGCATCGGCATGCGCTTGTCGCTGTACGACGCGCTGTTTGCGGCGCTGGTGAACCTGTACGGCCAACAGGCGCGGCGAACCCTTTCCCGCGTGACGCTGGCGGGTGGGCTGGCCTCGGTGGTGTTCTGGCCGCTGGGCGAAGCGTTGCTGACGGTGATGAGCTGGCGAAGCGCGCTGCTGGTCTATGCCCTGTTCGGCTTGCTGAGCGCGGCATTAACCCTGTCGTTACCCAATCAAACACGCCCGACGGTAACGCAACGCACCCCGACCTCCGGAGGGCAGGATCGCCGCAACGGCTGGCTCTATGCCGCCTTCATCGCGCTGATAACTTTCGTCTCTAACGGCACCTCCACTCACCTGCCGGAGTTTATCGCCAGCGTCGGCCTGCCGGTTACCATCGGCATGTTATGGGGGATTGGGCAGACCGGGGCACGGTTCCTGGAGGTGGTTGCCGGGGCGCGGCTCACCCCGCTGCGCCTGACGCTGCTTACCGCCCTGGCCATGCCGGTGTGCTTTCTGCTCGGGCTGAGCAGTACGCTCTTCCTCTGGTCTGCCGCCGGTTTTGTGCTCGGCTACGGCGCGATCAACGGGCTGGTGACCATCGTGAAAGCCACCTTACCCTTACAGCTGTTTGCACCTGAAGAGTACGCCAGGCGCACCGGGGTGCTGCTAATCCCGGCCCAATTGATGGCGGCGGCCTCCCCGCTGGCCTATGCGTGGTTGAACCGGGCGTTTGGGAGCCTCGGCGCGATGTGGGTGTCGTGGGGATTGACGCTGGTGATTGCCGGGCTGGCGGTGGCTATTGTGAAGGGTCAGGTATCGCATCATCGTCACGGCGTCCCTGCCCTGAGCGACTAAAGTACGAAGCCGCCGTCAATGGTCAGACTGGCCCCGGTCATATAACCGGATGACGCCCCGGCAAGCCAGGCTGCCAGCGAGGCGATTTCGTCCGGCTGCCCCATCCGCTGCAGCGGAATGCTGCCGACGATCTGCTCCGCTATTCCGGCGGTCATATCGGTGGCGATGGGGCCCGGTTGAATGTTGTTGATAGTGATCCGCCGTGGCGCCAGATCCAGCGCCAGGTTTTGCACCATCGATGCCACGGCCGCTTTACTCATGGCATAAACGCTGCTGCCCGCATGCCCGGTGCGCACTGCGGTGTTGCTGCCAATAGTGATCACGCGTCCCCCGTCAGCCATCTGCTTCACCGCCGCCTGAATGGCAAGGAAGACGCCGCGCACGTTGACGGCCAGGGTGGCATCGAGATCCTCCAGCGAATAATCTTCAATGGTACCGAGGCGTAGCACGCCCGCATTCACCACCGCGACATCCAGCCTGCCGTACTGCTGTAATGTCTTATCCACCGCGGCCTGGATAGCCTTCGCATCTGCGCTGTCGGCTTCAAGGGCGAACGCCTGCCCGCCCTGTTGCTCAATCGTTGTCATCAGTGCCTGCGCCCGGTCCGGACGTGACACCCAGGTGATAGCAACCCGATAACCTTCGCTCGCCAGTCGCGCCGCAATAGACGCCCCGATACCGCGCGTGCCGCCGAAAACCAGCGCTACTTTTTTGTGATTCATGATGGTCATTCTCCTGTTTGCTTTAGCACCCACCCGGGTGCCTCTGTCAACAACCATGCCAGCAGAAAGGCCCCCGCGCTTGCCCGGAATGTATCGCACTGTATCCACTCCGCCCTGCTTACGCAGCCATACAAAAAAGCCACCCGCAGCAAACAGACCCGATACATAAAAATGGTTTTCTGTCTCTGTCGCCATTGATGACCTGAAGAGGAGATACCCGGATGTTGCATCGAAATGTACTGCTTACGCTGTTCGCATTGGCCTCAGGCTGTAGCTGGGCCGCACCGTTAAGCGGACTCAGTGCCGCAGACGTTAACGGCCCCGCCGCCGTAGCACCACTCGAACAGCCCCAGCCACCGGCGAAGCTGATTGTGGATCCGCCGCTGGCGGGCCCGCTGAGTAAAGGCGCGGTCTTTATTCAGTACCGCACCGAGAACATGCGCATTGAGCCAGTGTTCGGACCCGAGGCGCTAAAAGTGACGCCGCGCATCGGCCATATTCACGTCATCGTGGATGACAACCCCTGGCACTGGGCCGACGCCAGCGGCGAGCCGGTCATTCTGGTGGGACTGCCTGCGGGCCACCACAAGGTGACGCTTATTCTCGCCGATCCAACCCATAAACCTGTTGATCGTAAAACCATCGAATTCACCGTGCCGCCGCATGCTGCGGTGATGCACTGAACTCAACCACTCACTTATTTTTGAGGATATTACCCATGAAAACATTACTGATCGCTGTTCTGACCTTTACCGCCGCCGTGGCCTCTTCTGCTTTCGCTGCCCAGGAGATTAACCAGCCTGAGGGACTGCAAAAAGTGGGCACCGTTTCCGACAGCAGCGGCGCAACGTCGCTCACGGATCTGGAGGCGAAACTGCAGGCCAAAGCCACCGAAGCGGGCGCCAGCGCGTTTCGTATTACCTCCGCCGGCGGGAACAACACCCTGTCAGGCACCGCGGATATTTATCGTTGAGGCGTTACCATGAAAAAATTGTCTCTTCATACCTTAGCGGTGGGCCTGCTGCTGGCTACCAGTGGTGCGGCACTGGCGAATAATAAAACCGTGGTATTAGTGCACGGCGCTTTTACCGACGGCAGCAGCTGGAACCGGGTGATCGACAACTTGCAACGTCAGCATACCGAAGTTATTGCCGTTCAGCTCCCGCTCACCTCACTGAAAGAGGATGTCGCCGCGACGCAGCGCGCCATCGCCCGGGCTCATGGGGATGTGGTGCTGGTGGGCCACTCCTGGGGCGGGACGGTGATCAGCGAGGCGGGTAACGACGCGCGGGTAAAATCTCTGGTCTATGTCGCGGCCTTTGCCCCGGATTCAGGCCAGTCGACGGCGGATCTGGCGGGGAGCTACCCTGCTCCGCCGGGCAGCGCGGGTATCGTCAAAACAGCAAACGGTTTTCTCTATTTACCGGGCAAATCGGTACGCCAGGATTTTGCGCCAGACATTAAGGCTGCTGAGCAAAACACCCTGACCGCCACCCAGGGCCCGATCCGCGCCGATGCGTTCGGGGAAAAAGTTACCCATGCCGCCTGGCACGATAAGCCGAGCTGGTATGTGGTCAGCAAGAGTGACCGGATGATTAACCCGGATCTGGAGCGAGCCATGGCGAAGAAGATTGATGCCAAAACCACTGAAGTGGCGGCAAGCCATGTGTCGATGGTGAGCCAGCCGGAGGAGATTGCCCGGGTGATTGAACAAGCGGTGAAATGAAACAGGCAATAAAAAGCCCGCAGGATGCGGGCTTCACTAACAAAGCAACTAACGGGCGGGAGTTATTCCCACTCAATCGTCGCCGGTGGCTTCCCACTGATGTCATACACCACGCGGGAAATACCGTTCACTTCGTTGATGATGCGGTTAGAGACGCGGCCTAAGAAGTCATACGGCAGGTGCGCCCAGTGTGCAGTCATAAAGTCGATGGTCTCAACCGCACGCAGGGAGACAACCCAGTCGTACTTGCGGCCATCGCCCATTACACCCACAGAGCGAACCGGCAGGAACACGGTGAACGCCTGGCTCACTTTGTTGTAGAGGTCAGCTTTGTGCAGCTCTTCGATGAAGATCGCGTCCGCACGACGCAGCAGGTCGCAGTACTCTTTCTTCACTTCGCCCAACACGCGCACGCCCAGACCCGGGCCCGGGAACGGGTGACGGTAGAGCATGTCGTACGGCAGGCCCAGCTCGAGACCGATCTTACGCACTTCGTCTTTGAATAGCTCACGTAGCGGCTCAACCAGACCCATCTTCATCTCTTTCGGCAGGCCGCCCACATTGTGGTGAGATTTGATGACGTGCGCTTTACCGGTTGCGGATGCCGCAGATTCGATCACGTCAGGGTAGATAGTCCCCTGAGCCAGCCACTTCACCTCTTCCAGACGCAGGGCTTGCTCGTCAAACACTTCCACGAACACGCGACCGATGATTTTACGTTTCGCTTCCGGATCGTTTTCACCCGCCAGCGCGGTCAGGAAACGCTCTTCGCCTTCAACGTGAACGATGTTCAGGCCGAAGTGGTCGCCAAACATGTCCATCACCTGCTGGGCTTCGTTCAGGCGCAGCAGACCGTTGTCCACGAACACGCAGGTCAGGTTTTTGCCGATGGCGCGGTGCAGCAGCATCGCGGTTACGGAGGAGTCAACGCCGCCGGAGAGGCCGAGGATCACTTTGTCGTCACCGACCTGCTGGCGAATACGCTCAACCGCATCGTCGATGATTTTTGCTGGCGTCCACAGGGCTTCACACTGGCAAATGTCGATGACAAAACGCTCCAGCATGCGCAAACCCTGACGGGTGTGAGTCACTTCCGGGTGGAACTGCACGCCGTAGAAGCGTTTCTCTTCGTTAGCCATGATGGCGAACGGGCAGCTTTCGGTGCTGGCGACGGTCACGAAGTCCGAAGGGATGGCGGTGACTTTGTCGCCGTGGCTCATCCACACGTCCAGCAGCGCTTTGCCGTCGGCGGTCAGGGAGTCTTCGATACCGCGGATCAGGGCACTTTCAGTCTGGACTTCAACCTGCGCGTAGCCGAACTCACGCTCGTTAGACCCTTCAACGTGGCCACCCAGCTGCATCGCCATGGTCTGCATGCCGTAGCAGACGCCGAACACCGGCACACCGGCTTCGAACACATACTGCGGCGCGCGCGGGCTGTTCTCTTCGGTGGTGCTTTCCGGGCCACCGGAGAGGATGATACCGCTTGGATTGAATTCGCGAATCTGTGCTTCCGTGACATCCCACGCCCACAGCTCACAGTAAACGCCCAGCTCACGGACGCGACGAGCGACCAGCTGAGTGTATTGCGAACCGAAATCCAGAATGAGAATGCGATGTTTATGAATATTTTCCGTCATTGACGCTAATTCCGAGGCAAGTGAAACAAAATCGCCCGGCATATAGCCGGGCGTGGAAACTTATCAGGAGCCCATACGGTAGTTCGGGGACTCTTTGGTGATGGTCACGTCGTGAACGTGACTTTCCTGAATACCCGCGCCGCTGATACGCACGAATTCCGCTTTAGTCCGCAGCAGGTCGATGGTACCACAGCCGGTCAGGCCCATACAGGAACGCAGGCCGCCCATCTGCTGGTGAATGATCTCTTTCAGGTAGCCTTTATAAGCCACGCGGCCTTCGATACCTTCCGGCACCAGTTTGTCGGCAGCGTTGTCGGTCTGGAAGTAACGGTCAGAAGAGCCTTTGGACATCGCGCCCAGAGAACCCATCCCACGATACGACTTATAAGAACGACCCTGGAACAGTTCGATCTCGCCCGGGGACTCTTCGGTACCGGCCAGCATGGAACCGACCATTACCGCTGCCGCACCGGCCGCGATGGCTTTGGCGATGTCGCCGGAGAAACGGATCCCGCCGTCAGCGATAACCGGAATACCGGTGCCTTCCAGCGCTTCTACCGCGTCGGAGACCGCAGTGATCTGCGGAACGCCCACGCCGGTGACGATACGGGTGGTACAGATGGAGCCAGGACCGATCCCCACTTTCACCGCGCTGCAACCTGCTTCAGCCAGCGCACGAGCGCCTGCGCCAGTTGCTACGTTACCGCCGATGATCTGCAGGTCAGGATATTTAGCACGGGTCTCGCGAATACGCTGTAACACGCCTTCGGAGTGGCCGTGAGAGGAGTCGATCAGCAGGACGTCAACGCCCGCAGCAACCAGCGCATCAACGCGCTCTTCATTGCCTGCGCCAGCGCCAACCGCAGCGCCCACGCGCAGACGGCCATGCTCGTCTTTACAGGCGTTCGGTTTACGTTCTGCTTTCTGGAAGTCTTTAACGGTGATCATGCCACGCAGATGGAAACTGTCATCCACAACCAGCGCTTTCTCAACGCGTTTTTCGTGCATTTTTGCCAGCACCACGTCGCGGGATTCGCCTTCACGCACGGTGACCAGACGCTCTTTCGGAGTCATGTAGACGCTGACTGGCTGGTTCAGGTCGGTGACGAAACGCACGTCACGACCAGTAATGATACCTACCAGCTCATACTCTTCGGTCACAACCGGGTAGCCTGCAAAGCCGTTACGCTCGGTCAGGGCTTTTACTTCGTGCAGAGTGGTGGTTGGCAGAACGGTCTGTGGATCGGTAACGATGCCAGATTCATGTTTCTTCACGCGGCGAACTTCTTCCGCCTGGCGCTCGATAGACATGTTTTTATGAATAAAGCCAATGCCGCCTTCCTGAGCCAGGGCGATAGCCAGGCGCGCTTCAGTCACGGTGTCCATTGCCGCGGAGAGCATAGGAATGTTCAGGCGAATGGTTTTGGTCAACTGCGTGCTGAGGTCGGCAGTATTCGGCAGAACGGTGGAGTGAGCGGGAACGAGGAGGACGTCGTCAAACGTCAGTGCTTCTTTAGCAATACGTAGCATGGGCAATATCTCTGACCTGGGTGGTTAAATATTGCCGTGGCATTATACAGAGCGTAACCGATTGCATCTACACTTTTTTATAAAAAATGCTTGCGATTGCCTCTTATCGGGTTACTATCGACTGAATAACCTGCTGATTTAGAATTTGATCCCGCTCACATGTTATCCTCTCAATCCCCCTCAATTTATACCGTCAGCCGCCTTAACCAGACGGTCCGTTTGCTGCTTGAGCAGGAAATCGGCCAGGTGTGGATCAGCGGAGAAATTTCTAATTTCACTCAGCCGGCATCCGGTCACTGGTACTTCACCCTGAAAGACAACACCGCTCAGGTGCGCTGCGCGATGTTCCGCAACAGCAACCGTCGGGTGACGTTCCGACCGCAGCACGGACAGCAGGTTCTGGTTCGCGCCAGTATCACCCTGTACGAGCCGCGCGGTGATTATCAGATTATCGTTGAGAGCATGCAGCCAGCGGGCGAAGGGCTGCTGCAGCAAAAATATGAGCAGCTAAAAGCCGCACTGTCGGCAGAAGGGCTGTTCGATCAGCAGTACAAAAAGCCGCTCCCCTCCCCTGCCCACTGCGTAGGGGTGATCACCTCGAAAACCGGTGCCGCACTGCATGACATTCTGCACGTTCTGAAACGCCGCGATCCTTCCCTGCCGGTGATTATCTACCCGACCGCCGTCCAGGGTGACGATGCGCCCGGGCAGATTGTCCGCGCCATTCAGCTTGCCAACGCCCGTCAGGAGTGTGATGTGCTGATCGTCGGACGCGGGGGTGGCTCGCTGGAAGATCTCTGGAGCTTTAACGACGAACGCGTGGCCCGGGCGATTTTTGCCAGCCAGATCCCGGTGGTCAGCGCCGTCGGGCACGAAACCGACGTCACTATCGCCGATTTTGTCGCCGACCTGCGGGCACCCACGCCCTCTGCCGCGGCAGAAATGGTGAGCCGTAACCAGCTCGAACTGCTGCGCCAGATGCAGAACGGCCAACAGCGGCTGGAGATGGCGATGGACTATTTCCTCGCCAACCGCACCCGTCGCTTTACCCAGCTTCACCATCGCTTGCAGCAGCAGCATCCGCAGCTGCGTCTGGCACGTCAGCAAACCGTGCTGGAACGTCTGCGCCAGCGGATGAACCTCGCGGTGGATAATCAGCTTAAACGGGCGCTCCAGCGCCAGCAGCGCACCACCCAGCGCCTGAACCAGCACAACCCGCAGCCGCGCATTTATCGCGCGAAAACGCGTATTCAACAGCTGGAGTACCGCCTCGCGGATAACCTGCGCGCGCGCCTGAGCAGCACCCGCGAGCGTTTTGGTAATGCGGTCACCCATCTGGAAGCCGTCAGCCCGCTCTCGACGCTGGCGCGCGGCTACAGCGTGACTACCGCGACCGACGGCAACGTGCTGAAGCAAACCAAACAGGTCAAAGCCGGGGATGTCCTCACCACCCGGTTGTCAGACGGCTGGGTGGAAAGCGAAGTGAAAGGCGTGACGCCAGTCAGAAAAACCCGCGCCCGTAAAAAGGCCTGACGCGATATTACGTCCGGGCGTCAGGCACCACCGCCAGCATCACCAGCGATAGCGCGGAGAACGCCAGCAGCGCCCCTACCGCGCCGATAAATCCATACAGCTGACCGAAAAGCACCGAGCCGATAATCTGGCCGACCGCCAGCATCAGGAAGGCAATGCTAACCCCTGCCGCTGGCGAAGGCTCCGTTACCCGTGCCCCCTGCACCAGCAGCACCCCCGATAAAATCACATATCCCGCCCCGCTCATCGCCACTACCGGCACCAGCCACCAGGCAAAACCGTTGCTCAGGGCCAGGGCAATCAGCGACACCGCCATAAAGATCTGCGATCCACGATAGACCCCGCGCATGCCGATGCGCTTCGCCAGGCTACCGGTGAACACCGCGGCCACCCCTGCCCCGCCGCTCACCAGCCACAGGACGTTGGTGCTGGCGTCACTCAGCCCCGTATGACGCTGTAAAAGCTCGGGGCCAAAGCTCCACCAGGCGGCGCTGGCGATGCCGCTGACCAGCGCAACAGTAGACAGCCGAATCATCCCCGGTTGATGAATGAGGCTACGCCAGCCCGGCGCCACTTCGCCCGCGCTTCCCGTGCGGGGCAGATAGCGCCAGACGGGGATAAGCGAGGCTAACGCCAGCAGGGCAAAGATCGCGCAGGCGACCCGCCAGCCTCCCGGCACAAAAAACAGCACCGGTACAGACAGGATGATCCCCCCGCTGGTCCCGGCATTAATGACGGTGTTCACCTCTGTTTGCCGCTCGGGGTTAACCCCGACGCTCACGGCCCCGGCAAGGGCGGGAGACGCCAGCCCAGAGCTCAGGCCGGCAATAAACAAGCCCGCGGCCAGCACCGGCGGCGAAGGGGCGAAGGCCAGAATCAGCAGCCCGGCCGCCGCTGTTAAAGCCGCCAGAACGGCCGGGAAGCGTGGCCCGAAGCGCTGCGTCAGAAGCGAGGCGAAAAATACCGACAGGCAATAGGCCCCGTAGCTACAGGCGGCAATCAGGCCCGCAGCCTGGGTGGAGAAAGGGACAGCCTGCCGGATATCCGGCAGCATGATGCCCCATGAAAAGCGCGCCATCCCATAGGTGACGGCGATTAAGGCAAATCCGGTGATTGCCAGAGCCAGGTTTTTCTTCATGCCGTTCCTCGTATCAGGTCGTTAAAAACCTAAACCCTGCGCGGCGGTTGCGCCACTTTTTCACCCCGCGATTTGTCCGACTTGCCTGCCGTTTCGCCGCTATGGCATACACTTAAGCTGTTGCTTTTTTCGGCATTGCCATAACAGGAGAGACGCATGACCCGAACCTTTAGCGTGATCCCGCCCTATATCCTTCGCCGTATTATTGAGAGCGGCTCTGAGCCGCAGCAGCGCTGCGCCCGCCAGACCCTGACCCATGTCCAGACGCTGATGGCCCACATGCCGGGGAAACCCGCCGCGCCGCACGTGAATAAAGCCGGACAGCTGGAGCGGGACATTTACGACGCCAGGCAGACTCAGGAGCTGCCGGGCACCCAGGTACGCTATGAGGGGCAGCGCTCTAACGGCGACGTGGCGGTGGACGAAGCCTACGATTATCTGGGCATCACCCATGATTTTTTCTGGAAAAACTATCAGCGCGATTCCCTCGATAACAAAGGGCTGATCCTCACCGGTACCGTCCATTATGGCCGGGAGTATCAGAACGCCTTCTGGAACGGGCAGCAGATGGTATTTGGCGATGGGGATGGCGAGATTTTTAACCGCTTTACTATCGCCATAGACATAGTTGCCCACGAGCTGAGCCACGGCGTCACTGAGACGGAAGCCGGGCTTATCTACTTTGAACAGTCTGGTGCGCTGAACGAGTCGTTATCAGACGTTTTCGGCGCGCTGGTGAAGCAGTATCACCTTAAGCAAACCACCAATGAGGCAGACTGGCTGATTGGCGAAGGCCTGCTGGCCGAGGGGATTAATGGCAAAGGGCTGCGATCGATGTCAGAACCTGGAACCGCCTATGACGATCCCCTGCTCGGTAAAGATCCGCAGCCCGCGCATATGAAAGACTTTATCAAAACGCGCGAAGATAACGGCGGCGTGCATCTTAATTCGGGCATTCCTAATCGCGCGTTTTATCTTGCCGCGACGGCCATTGGCGGCTATGCCTGGGAGAAAGCCGGTTATGCCTGGTATGACACGGTTTGCGATCGACAGCTGGCGCAAGATGCAGATTTTGACGCCTTTGCGAAATTGACGGTGGCACATGGTGAAAAGCGATCGGGTGGTGACGTCGCCGCAGCCATAGAGCAAGCCTGGAAACAGGTGGGAGTGTTGTAAATGCAGGTTCCGGAACTGACGGATGACGCGGTGGTCGAGCTGGCGCGTGAAGGTGGTGTGGCCTATATTCCTCATCTCAGCGGGTTGCGGCGAATCGCGCTCTCGACGCTTAACAGCGCGCAGCGCCAGCGCGTGGTGAACATACTGGAGCAGGCTATTCCACGGGGAGAGCCGCCCGGCCAGCGGTCGTCACCGGGCGGCGGCGACCAGCGCTATTTTCGTATCCAGATCATCTGGACCCGGCACAATCAGGCGCAATACACCGACATCATTGTGCTGGTTCCCGAGCAGGAAGCGCCAGAGTCGCTGGTCGAGCTCTGGCAGAAAGGCGAAGGCTGCGTCTGCGATTAAGCGTCAGCCCTGACGAACGCCACGCGCTTTTTCGACATCAGACCGTGGCCGTTCTGGCAGAAATAATCCACCGCACCACAGGCTTTTAACACCTGGAGTGGCTGATGACACTCCGGGCAGCGCGCTTCCAGGGCGATATCTTTGTTGCAATTCTCGCAGTGCGCCACGCCGTTTTGCGGCTCCAGCTCTGCATGACAATCCGGGCAGGTAATCGACATGATGACTCCTTTGAAGGACATTCAGCTCTGCACTGATGGTAACACGATGCGTTCAGTGGGGGCCACGCAGCTGCTGCTGTAATGTCAGCAGCAGCTCCACCTCTTCCAGTCTGCGCTGCGTCGTGCGGCTTACCTCGTCCGGATCACGCTCAAACAGACTGTGCTCCCCCAGAATATGCTCCGCCAGACAACGCTCATAGATCGTGCCACCAAAACGCCACGACTGAGCCTTGTCGCCATCCATTAGCTCAAGCACATCTTCCGCCCCGCGCCGATCGTGGCTAATCACGCGTCCATCCCGCAGATGCAGTCGCAGCCCTTTTTGTACTCCGGACGGTCCGGCATATTTGTTGAGCCAGATCTCCACCGTCACGCCGCTGACTTGCCCCTGAAGATGCGCCTCGCCTTCCGCGGTGGTCAGATCGCCTCTGGCGATATCGCGTCCCAGCCGATCTCTGGCGGTGACCACATGCAGGGCAATATCGCCGTCTCCGCCGAGGTAACGCACCGTCTCCCGTATCATCGCCAGCACGTGCGTACCAATATCGAGGATCACCCCGTCAGGATGACGCAGCGTGCGGGTGTCCGGTTCGCCGGTGGCAAAGTTGAGCGCAATGGGCTCCCCTGCCGCGTTAAACCCGCTCGGCTCCTGTAAAAAACCGTCAATTTTGGCGATATCCGCAAAGTCCCTGACCAACCCCAGCTGCACCAGGTTAATACGCGCCATCCAGTGATCGAGGGCCAGCACGCGGGAGGCCACCTCTGGTCTCGCCAGAAGCGTTTTCAGTCTGTCGATTTGAGCAAGGGTGGCGACAATCGGCTTTTCGACCACAATACGCGGGATGGAGGACGCCAGGGCCTGCTCAAGCACCTCAAGGTGCTGCAGCGATGCGGTGGTGATAAACAGCGTATCGAGGGGCCAGGCAAGCAGGTCGGCGAGGGTTAGACTGCGCGTGATGCCATCAAGGGTTCTGGCGGTCTGAATATCAAACCCCAGACAGCGGAGGGAGGCGCCAAAGGTGTTTTGTAGTGCGGGTAAGTAGGCGGTTTCAACCACCGCGCCAAGTCCAACAAACCCTATCTGCATGTATCACCTCTGTTTTGGCAAGGCCGGAGCGTAACGCACGCCCCGGCCAGGTCGGGCGGATATCAGGCGTTAGTTACCGGTTTCGGCTCAGTTTTAGTTTGCGTATTTTCCAGCATACGACGCACCGGAACAATGAGCACCATCAGGACAGCGGCACAAATCAGCAGTGCGATGGAGCAGCGCGCGAAGAGATCCGGCAGCATATCCAGCTGATCGGCCTTCACATGACCGCCAATCAGGCCCGCCGCCAGATTGCCCAGGGCACTGGCACAGAACCACAGGCCCATCATCTGACCGCGCATTCTCTCCGGGGCCAGCAGGGTCATGGTCGCCAGACCAATCGGGCTCAGGCACAGTTCACCGAGGGTCAGCATCAGGATACTGCCCACCAGCCAGAACGGCGATACACCCGCCCCACCGTTACTGAGAACGTTCTGCGCCGCCAGCATCATCAGGCCAAATCCCCCGGCCGCACACAGAATACCGATCACGAACTTGGTGATGCTGCTCGGGCGAATGTTGTTGCTCGCCAGCTTCGGCCAGGCCCAGCTAAAGACCGGCGCCAGCAGGATAATAAACAGGGCGTTAATCGACTGGAACCACACCGCCGGGATTTCAAAATCACCGATCATGCGGTTGGTGTAGTCGTTGGCAAACAGGTTAAACGAGGTCGGCTTTTGTTCAAATGCAGACCAGAAGAAGGCCGCCGACACCAGCAGGATAAAGCAGACCAGCAGCCTGGCGCGCTCTTTACGGTTCAGACCGGCAAACATGAACAGCCAGATAAAGTAGAGCGCCACCGAGGCGGCAATGACATAAACCAGCACGCTGGCCACGGCAACCGGGTTAATGACAATCACACCCTGGGCAATCAGGGTCACGATAATCGCGATACCCGCCGCCAGGGCCAGTAACCAGCCGCCAACGCCTTTTTTCTTCGCCACCGGGCTGTTCCAGGTGGAATCCAGCCCCACTTCGCTGTCGTAGCGCTTCATTGACGGCACGGCAAACAGGCGGAAGATAACCAGCGCCACCAGCATCCCGATGCCACCGATACCAAAGCCCCAGTGCCAGCCGTGGGATTTAATCAGCCAGCCGGAGATCAGCGGCGCGATAAAGGACCCCATGTTGATGCCCATGTAGAAGAGCGAGAAGCCGCCGTCACGACGCGCATCGCCTTTCTTATACAGCGTGCCCACCATCACCGAGATACAGGTTTTGAACAGGCCCGAGCCGAGGACGATAAACATCAGGCCGATAAAGAACAGGTTGTTGCCCATCACCGCGGACAGCGCAATCGACAGGTGGCCGAGGGCAATCAGAATTGAGCCGTACCAGACCGCTTTCTGCTGGCCGAGCCAGTTATCCGCCAGCCAGCCGCCCGGCAGCGCGGCCAGATACATGGTCCCGGCGAAGATGCCGACGATAGCGGAGGCATTTTCACGCGCCAGCCCCATGCCGCCGTCATAGACAGTGGCCGCCATAAACAGGATCAGCAGCGGACGAATACCGTAAAACGAGAAGCGCTCCCACATCTCCGTGAAGAACAGCGCGCCGAGCGGATAAGGATGGCCGAAGAAAGTTCGGCTTTCGTTTTTATTAACAGAGGATTGCATAATTCTCCTGAGATGACGTGTCGTGTTGCTTGTTAACACCGGAAGTCAGCCGCCCGGTTAGCGATTGGGTGGCTTTTTTACATCCGGCGAAATGTTATTTAACCATTTGATAACCTAAGGCAACTTTTGTCCAGCCCCTGAAGCACCCTCAAAAGACGAAAGTTCGACAATCGTCTTATTTCTTAGATTTTATGTTGGATAAACATGAATAGTGATTGACATCACATCAATAATTATTCGTTCCTTTCAGGCATAAAAAAACCCGCGACGGGCGCGGGTTTTTCAGCAGAACAGCAAAGATTATTTGCTTTTCTTGATGTGTTTAATCAAACGCTTACGCTTACGCATCTGGTTCGGCGTCAGGGTGTTACGTTTGTTAGCAAACGGGTTATCCCCTTCCTTGAACTGGATACGGATCGGTGTGCCCATCACTTCCAGCGATTTACGGAAGTAGTTCATCAGATAGCGTTTGTAAGAATCTGGCAGATCCTTCACCTGGTTACCGTGGATCACCACGATAGGCGGGTTATAACCGCCGGCGTGGGCATATTTCAGCTTCACGCGACGACCGCGCACCAGCGGTGGCTGATGGTCTTCTGCCGCCATGGTCATGATACGGGTCAACATCGCGGTACCGACACGACGCGTTGAACAGTCGTAGGCTTCGCGTACGGACTCAAACAGGTTACCCACGCCGCTGCCGTGGAGGGCTGAGATGAAGTGAACGCGGGCAAAGTCGATAAAGCCCAGACGGAAGTCCAGCATCTCTTTGACCTGCTCACGCACTTCGTTGCTCAGGCCGTCCCACTTGTTGACGACAATAACCAGTGAGCGCCCACTATTGAGGATAAAGCCGAGCAGGGAGAGATCCTGATCGGAGATGCCTTCACGGGCATCGATAACCAGCATCACCACGTTGGCGTCTTCAATCGCCTGCAGGGTTTTGATTACCGAGAATTTCTCAACTACATCGGTAATTTTACCGCGCTTACGCACGCCCGCGGTGTCGATCAGAACGTATTCACGTTCGTCACGCTGCATCGGGATGTAGATGCTGTCGCGGGTGGTGCCCGGCATGTCGTATACCACCACGCGGTCTTCACCGAGAATACGGTTAGTAAGCGTTGACTTACCGACGTTTGGACGACCGACGATGGCCAGCTTGATCGGCAGATCCTGCGGGTTGAAGTCGTCTTCCGGCTCCTCTTCACCCTCTTCGCCTTCTTCGAACTGCGCCCAGTATTCGGCGTCTTCGTCGACCTCTTCCGGCGGGTTGATCTCGTCAACGTACGGCAGCAGCGCGGTTTCCAGCAGGCTGGTTACGCCACGACCGTGAGAGGCGGCGATCGGGTAGATATCGCCCAGGCCTAATGACCAGAAATCGGCCATCGCCTGATCGGGATCGATACCGTCCGTTTTGTTCGCCACCAGGAAGGTGGATTTTTCACGTGAGCGCAGGTGCTTGGCGATGGCAACGTCGGCAGGCATCAGGCCCGCGCGTGCATCCACCATAAACAGCACAATATCCGCTTCTTCAATCGCCAGCAGGGATTGTTCCGCCATGCGGGTTTCAACGCCGTCTTCTGTACCGTCGATACCACCGGTATCGATACAGATAAATTCACGACCTTCCACTTCTGCACGACCGTACTTACGGTCACGCGTGAGCCCCGGGAAATCCGCAACCAGCGCATCACGGGTGCGTGTTAAACGGTTAAAAAGAGTGGATTTTCCAACGTTCGGGCGCCCGACAAGCGCGACCACAGGTACCATGATTAAAGCCTCATAAAATTCAATATCACGTCGCGTTTGCGGCGTTTTTTAAAAAATCAAAACGGCCCCTGAAGCAACAGGAGCCGTTGAGTATACTACAACCGCGGTGATTAACGCGTGATCGCGTACAGCGTACCGTCTTTTGCCTGGATCAGCAGTTTGCCGTCAGCCGCTACCGGGTCGGTCAGGAAACCGGAGCCGTCGACTTTATCCTGGGCGACAAAACGACCGTTGCTCGGGTCAATCCAGTGCATGTAGCCTTCGCTATCACCTACCACCAGGCTGCCGTTATACAGCACCGGTGCGGTCAGCAGACGGTGCAGCAGATCGCTTTGCGTCCACAGCGTCACGCCGCCATCGGTGTTCAGCGCCAGCAGGCGATCGTTCTGATCGACCAGATAGATGCGGTTGCCATCTACCACGAAATCGTTCACCGAGCCCAGCTCGCGTTTCCACATCACCTGGCCGCTACGCAGATCCATCGCAGTCAGGTTGCCGTTATAAGCCAGAGCATAGACAACGCCATTGACGATAACCGGGGTGGTATCCACATCGCTTAGACGGTCGATTTCGGTCGGACCGGTTGCCTGAGAGATACGCTGCTGCCAGATCAGCTGGCCCTGCTGCATCAATACGGCGTTAACGCGACCGTTATCGCTGCCAACAATGGCCGCACCAAACGCAGTAGCTGGCGCAGACTCACCGCGCAGGGAGAGCGCCGGCATATCCAGGTTAACGGTCCACTTCACCGCACCGTCAGTTTCATTCAGCGCCTGCAGCTGACCGTTGGCGGTATGCACCAGCACCATGCCGTCGCTGACGACCGGACGGGAGAGAGCTTCGCCGGCAACGCGGGTTTGCCAGGCAATGGAACCGTCGCTGGCGTTAAGGGCATAGACCTGTGCCTTCTCGCTGCCGATATAGACATGCCCACCGGCTACCGTCACACCACCTGACAGCAGAGCCGGGGTACGTGACAGCCAGCCGCTTTTTTCAGCCAGATTAATCGACCACACCTCTTTGCCGTCATCGGCGTTTACGGCTTTTACCGTGCCTTTGCGGTCAGCCGCATAGACCACGCCGTCCGCAGAAGCCGGATGCAGGTTGGAGTAGAAGTCGCCAATACCGTCACCAACGGAGGTGCTCCAGGCAGTAGACGGCGCAAACTGGTTTTCAACCGTCGGCAGTGGAGACATGGTGACAACATCTTCTTCGCCGCTGAACAGTGAACAGCCGCTCAATAACGTAACGGAAAGCAGTCCTGGCAGAAGTAATTTACGCAATTGCATCGGGTCCCTCTCAGACGGACAAATTATTTATTTTCATCTGCATCATTTCGCTCAGCGCGGGTGAGGCGTTGCTTTTAACACCCGCCTCCCATGCGCTGCGCGCGCCTTGTTTGTCACCCTTGCTCAGCAGTGCTTCGCCACGCAGGTCGGCAACGATTGAGGCAAAGCCTTCACCTTTGACAGAGTCCAGAGTTTTCAACGCGTCGTCTGGTTTCTTCTGCTGCACCTGAATACGGGCAAGACGCAGATTGATGAGCGCTTTCAGGTTGTCGTTGCCTGCGGCTGCCAGACCCTGCTGCAGCTGGGCTGCTGCTTTATCCAGCTCGCCTTTATCAACGAACTGCTGAGCCACTTCCAGCGACGTCAGGGCACCATAGGTGTTTTTGTTGTCTGCGGCAAATTTCTCTGCCGCCGCCAGGGTTTGGGGCTGATCGGCCTGAATGGCGCTCACGGTATTTTCATACTGTAAGGAGGAGCCACGCGCAGAATCGACCTGATGACTGTTCCAGTAACGCCAGCCCATCAGGGCGCCAACACCTAAAATGACCCCAACAGCCAGCGCTTTGCCATTTTCAGCAAAGAAGCGTTTAATCGCATCAACCTGGTCGTTTTCGTTCTCGTACATTTCCACGCAGTCCTTCTCCTTAGCCCAGTAGAGTGCGCAAGTGCGCCGCAACGCCGTCCTGCGTTACCGTTGTTTGCTCACCAGAGCGCAGATCCTTCACTACCACTTCGCCGTTAGCCACTTCTGACTCGCCAAGCACCAGTGCGATACGCGCGCCCCACTTATCGGCACGGGCGAACTGTTTCTTAAAGTTGCCGCCGCCGTGGTTGGTCATCAGCTTAGCCGCTGGCAGCGCATCGCGCATACGTTCGGCAAGCTGCATTGCCGCAGACTGCGTTTCCGCGCCTGAGGCCACCAGGTATATATCGACAACAGGATCGGCTTTAAATTCCGGATTAACTGCCTGAACTAACAAAACAAGTCGCTCGAGGCCCATAGCGAAACCGACTGCCGGTGCCGCGCGGCCGCCTAACTGCTCTACCAGGCCGTCATAACGACCACCCGCGCAGACTGTTCCCTGTGAACCGAGGCTGGTGGTGACCCACTCAAACACGGTGCGGTTGTAGTAGTCCAGACCACGTACCAGGCGCTGATTGACGGTATAAGCAATACCCGCAGCTTCCAGCAGTTTGCACAGACCGGCAAAGTGCTCGCGTGAATCTTCATCCAGATAATCGCCCAGGGAAGGCGCATCGTTCAGCAGGGCCTGCACGTCCGGGTTCTTGGAATCCAGCACGCGCAGCGGGTTGCTGTACATACGACGCTTGCAGTCTTCGTCCAGCTTCTCTTTATGCTGCTCGAGGAAGGCCACCAGCGCATCGCGGTAGTTTGCACGCGCTTCAAGAGAACCAATGGAGTTCAGCTCCAGGGAGACGTGGTCAGCGATACCCAGCGCGCGCCACCAGCGGGCAGTCAACATAATCAGCTCTGCGTCGATATCCGGGCCTTGCAGACCGAAGGCTTCGACACCCAGCTGGTTAAACTGGCGATAGCGGCCTTTCTGTGGGCGTTCGTGACGGAACATTGGGCCGATATACCACAGGCGCTGCTCCTGATTGTACAGGAGACCATGCTCGATGCCGGCGCGTACACATCCCGCCGTACCTTCCGGACGTAAGGTCAGGCTGTCGCCGTTACGATCCTCAAAGGTGTACATCTCTTTTTCAACCACGTCGGTGACTTCACCAATAGCGCGTTTGAATAACGGGGTCTGCTCTACAATCGGCAAACGGATTTCGCTGTAACCGTAGCTGCCGAGCACCTGCTTGAGGGTGCCTTCAATGCGCTGCCAGATGGCGGTCTCGGCAGGCAGATAATCGTTCATGCCGCGAATGGCTTGAATGTTCTTTGCCACGTTTGTTCTCTTTCTATAGACAAAAATGAACCCTGGGGTTCATAACCGAAGGGTTCAATCATACACAGGAAGCGAACCGCTTCCCATCACGTTATTTTTCTACATGTAGCACGCTGATGCGCTGCGCTTCATCCAGCATGGTGGCTTTGGCGCGAATGCGGGCTTCAAGCTGATCGATCATATCGTTATTATCCAGACGATCTTTGCGGACGCCATCTTCATAGAGACCACTTTTCTTGTTGCCACCCGTGACGCCCAACGTCGACACCAGGGCCTCACCCGGACCGTTCACCACACAGCCGATAATCGAAACGTCCATCGGGGTGATGATGTCTTCCAGACGCTGCTCCAGCGCATTCACCGTACCGATGACGTCGAACTCCTGACGTGAACAGGTCGGGCAGGCGATAAAGTTGATGCCACGGGAGCGAATACGCAGCGATTTCAGGATATCGAAACCGACTTTGATCTCTTCCACCGGATCGGCGGCTAGCGAGACACGCAGGGTGTCGCCAATGCCTTCATTCAGCAGCAGACCGAGGCCAATCGCTGATTTCACCGCACCGCTGCGCGCGCCGCCTGCTTCGGTGATCCCGAGGTGCAAAGGCTGATCGATCTGCTTCGCCAGCAGACGATAGGATTCAACGGCAAGGAAAACGTCCGAGGCTTTAACGCTGACTTTGAACTGGTCGAAGTTCAGACGATCGAGATGATCCACATGACGCATGGCCGATTCGAGCAGCGCCTGCGGAGTCGGTTCGCCATACTTTTCCTGCAGATCTTTTTCCAGCGAACCGGCGTTCACGCCGATACGGATGGGGATGTTTTTGTCGCGGGCGCAATCGACCACCGCGCGGATACGCTCTTCGCTGCCGATGTTGCCAGGGTTGATACGCAGGCAATCAACGCCGTATTCCGCGACTTTCAGCGCGATACGGTAATCGAAGTGAATATCGGCAACCAGCGGAACGGAGACCTGCTGTTTGATGAGTTTGAACGCTTCTGCCGCATCCATTGTCGGCACGGAAACGCGGACAATGTCTGCGCCTACACGTTCTAACGCTTTGATCTGATTGACCGTCGCTGCCACGTCAGTGGTGCGAGTGTTGGTCATCGACTGAACGGCGATGGGAGCACCATCGCCAATTGGCACATTCCCGACGTAAATACGTTTCGATTTTCTACGTGGAATAGGAGCCTGGTTATGCATGGAAAATCTCCCGCGTTGCCTGTCTGTTACTTACTGTGCTGCTGATTGTTCGGCATTGAGGGTCAGACGCGCAACCTGGTTAGTTCTGATAAAACGGCTCAGATCGACAGGTTTACCCTGGAACTGGATCTGGACCGCTGCCGGAGCACCAATCTTGAGCTTATACGGCGCCTGGCCTGCCAGATTTAACGTGCCGTCCTTACGCTGCAGACCGCTGAACAGCTTTTTGCCGGTCGCGTCGGTCACTTCCAGCCAGCAGTCGGCGTTGAAGTTCATCACCAGCGCGTTCGGGTCGGCCGGAGCAGCCGTCACACCAGCCGGATCGGCGGGCAGAGGCTGGGCGGTGTTATCCGCAGTGGCAGCGGGTGCGGCCTCAACGTTAGCCTGAGAAGGCGAAACCACGGCGTTGTCAGCAGGCGCTTGCGCGGCCTGTCCGGCAACGGGCGCACTGTTTTGCGCCGTTGTCATAGCTGGGGTTTCACTCGCAGGTACCTGCGGTTCGCTGTTGCTTGCCGCAGTGTCAGTATTCAGGGGGATGCTCTGCGCGCCCTCACCTGCCGAGCCGTTAAGCTCGGCGGAGGATTGGTCGGCCATGGTGGTGATCTCTTCCTGCTGCGCTTTGTGGTTCTGCCACCACCAGGCGCCCGTCAGGCCGATAACCACAAACAGTACCAGCCAGGTAAAGCTCATCAGCCAGCCATCACGCTTTTTACGACGTTTGCCCAGCGAAAAACTCTGCATCGGCGCGACTTTCGCCGCTCTGACCGGTGCCTGTTTTTCCATCATCGGCAGCAGTTCTTCTTCTGGAATATGCACTAGTTTCGCATAAGAGCGGATATAACCACGCAGAAACGTTGAAGCAAGTTCGGCAGGTGCCTTATCTTCTTCAATATCGCGGACCGTGGAAACCTTCAGGCATAAGCGTTCCGCAACGGCTTGCTGGCTTAGTCCGAGTTGTTCACGGGCGTTGCGAAGACGAACGCCAGTGGAAAGTGCTGCATTTTGGTCGTGAGTGGCTTCAGTATTCATTCGCTACAACTACTGGTACGTGAAAATTGAGGATTCTGGCGCCGGTGAGTCACAATGCCACCCGCACCGCGAAACTTCTGGTCAGTTAACCTTAGTAAGACAGCACAACACTGTCAGGTTTTCGTTGACAGAAGCGGCTTGTCAGTAAGGCTAAACTGTTGTTGCGTCGTTACATACTGCCTTAAAGTCATATAAAACGCACCGTAATTATTATCAATACACCGGTGCAATGACTGTTTATTCGCATCTTACGCTGCCACGGCGCAGATAATGCGCCGTGACTGCATAATAATTACACGGCCTTGATGTCGATCGCTTCGCCCTGCATACGTTTACGCAGCGTACGCTTGGTGCGGTCGATAACTTCACCGGCCAGCTGACCACAGGCGGCATCAATATCATCGCCGCGGGTTTTACGCACGATAGTGGTAAAACCATACTCCATCAGCACTTTGGAGAAACGGTCGATACGGCTGTTCGAGCTACGGCCATACGGCGCGCCCGGGAACGGGTTCCATGGGATCAGGTTAATCTTGCACGGCGTATCTTTCAGCAGCGCGGCCAGCTCGTGCGCATGCTCGGTGCCGTCGTTGATGTGATCCAGCATGACGTACTCAATGGTGACGCGCCCCTGGTTAGCGTTGGACTTCGAAATGTAGCCCCGCACCGAGTTCAGGAAGGTCTCGATATTGTACTTCTTGTTGATTGGGACGATCTCATCACGGATGGCATCGTTCGGCGCGTGCAGCGAAATCGCCAGCGCAACGTCAATCATATCGCCGAGCTTATCCAGCGCAGGCACAACACCTGACGTAGAGAGCGTCACGCGACGTTTGGACAGGCCAAAACCGAAGTCATCGAGCATGATTTCCATGGCCGGAACCACGTTAGTCAGGTTCAGCAGCGGCTCGCCCATCCCCATCATCACCACGTTGGTGATCGGACGGGTGCCGGTCACTTTTGCCGCGCCGACGATCTTCGCCGCACGCCAGACCTGGCCGATAATTTCCGACACACGCAGGTTACGGTTAAAGCCCTGCTGCGCCGTGGAGCAGAACTTACACTCCAGCGCACAACCGACCTGGGAAGAGACGCACAGCGTGGCGCGGTCTTCTTCCGGGATATAGACCGTTTCAACGCGCTGATCGCCTACGGCAATCGCCCATTTGATGGTGCCGTCAGCTGAACGCTGCTCTTCCACCACTTCCGGGGCGCGGATTTCCGCGACCTCTTTCAGCTTGTTGCGCAGCACTTTGTTGATGTCAGTCATGTCATCAAAATCGTCGCTGCAATAGTGATACATCCACTTCATGACCTGGTCGGCACGAAACGGCTTCTCGCCCATCTCTTTGAAGAACTCGCGCATCTGTTGACGGTTCAGGTCCAGCAGGTTGATTTTTCCATTTTTATTTGGAACCGCAGGAATGGCGACTTCGGAGGTATTAACTAATTCAGACATAATATATTCCGGCCTCGTTGTTACACGTTATGGCCCGTGGAGGGTTGAAAAGAAACGCCCCGGAAAGCAGTCTGCTCATCCGGGGCGTTGCATTGTACAAAGTCTGGTGCAGGGATGCCACGTTTGCACGCGGCATTTACGAAAATAATGTGTAAACGAAACCGTTAAATTAACGGGTACGTGAGCACACTTCGCCTTCTGCGAAGAAGAAAGCGATTTCGCGTGCAGCAGATTCTACGGAGTCGGAACCGTGGGTGCCGTTCTCGGTGAAGCTGTCAGCGTAATCTGCGCGCAGGGTACCGGCCAGCGCGTTGTCCGGGTTGGTTGCACCCAGCAGATCGCGGTGACGCTGAACGGCATTTTCGCCTTCCAGCACGGAAACCACGATTGGGCCAGAGGTCATGAACTCAACCAGACCGTCGAAGAATGGGCGACCTTCGTGCTCAGCATAGAAACCGCGAGCCTGCTCAACGGTCAGATGCAGCATTTTGGTGCCAACGATTTTGAACCCTGCCGCTTCAAAGCGAGCAAAGATGCTGCCAATAACGTTTTTTGCCACCGCGTTTGGTTTGATGATGGAAAAAGTACGTTCAATAGCCATGATTACCTCTGTGATTTGTTCTGTTGTTTTGCATTCATGCGAAATATATGGCGCGGATTATAATGAGCATTCACGCCATTGCCTATGGATGGATGTAACATTTTTTTAAAATAAGACGAGTTTTAACAACAGATCGGGGCTAAAACCTGTTTTATCTATTGCAACGTAAAATCAACGGTCGCCACCTGCCCCGCCTCATCCATCACCAACAGTTGATACTCTCCGGCATTTTCAAGATGCAACGTATACGCCCGCCCCTGCGCATTCAGCGGTTCGCCATTAAGAAACCACCAGCGGGCACCGTTACTGCCGCTGGCCAGTAGAGGCAATGACACGCGCGCCTCACCCGGCAGGCGCTTAATCACCGCTCCCTGGCGAATACCGGAAAGGATCAGCGGCGCCGGGAAAGCCTGGCCGAGCGGCGGGCAGGTTGCAGATGCAGACGGGATGCGCGCGGCCCGTCGTTCCGCCTGCGGTAGCCAGGGCTCCAGCGGCAGCGGCCAGACGTCAACGCTCTGTTCCTGGGCCTGCGGGCAGTCCGCCGCCACCCGTTTGCCGCTGTTATCCAGCCAGACAGGAAAACGAATCCCGCGGATGCCCTCCTGCTCCGGCAGTAGCAGCGTCGGCGGCTGGCTTCCCTCAAGCAGCCAGGTCGCGAGGCGGCGACGACAATTGCTGTCCCCTTCAGGCAGAGACTGTCCGCCCGGCCAGCAGATCACGCCCCGGCTCACCGAGGCAGGACGCGGGTCGCGCGGCAGGCGCGCCTCATCCAGCGCCGAACGCGACTGCAGCAGGTTGTTGACCTGATTTAACACCGGCACCGCGCTGGCAAAACCAAATTGCCCGGCCACCGGCGTACCGTCCGGTCTGCCGGTCCAGATCCCGATCACATAGCGCGCATTCAGCCCTATCGCCCAGGCATCGCGATAGCCATAGCTGGTACCGGTTTTGATCGCCAGGGGGACCACCTGCGCAAGGGCGCTGTCCGGCAGCGGCTGCGCCTCGTTGGCCAGAATGCGGCGGACGATCCACGCCGCCCCGGGCGAGAGCAGTGGCCGCTCGAGCAGGGGGTCGTCCGGCTGCAGGCGCAGCTTCCCTGCCCGACCCTGACGGGCAAAAGCGCTGTAGGCCGCAGCGATATCTTCCAGACGCGCCCCGGCACCGCCGAGGATCAGGGAGAGGTTCGGCTGAGCGCCTGCGGGCAGCAACAGCGGCAGTCCGGCGTTACGCAGCATCCCGGCAAACTTTTTCGGGCCGTAAGCTTCCAGCACCTGTACGGCGGGCAGATTGAGGGATCGCACCAGCGCCTCGCTCATGCTGATTGGGCCATGGAAACCGCTGTCAAAGTTACCCGGACGGTAATCGCCGGTGCGGCGCGGGACATCCTGCAGCAGCGAGGCCGGGTGGATCAGCCCGTCATCCATCGCCAGGCCATAGACAAAGGGCTTGAGCACCGATCCCGGAGATCGGATCGCTGAGATCATATCCACATGGCTGAAACGGCTGTCGTCGTTGATGTCGACCGATCCGACCCAGCCGCGCACCTTCATATCGGTATGATCGACCACGATCATCGCCAGTGAACTGCGGGGCGGCAGACGTGATTTCCAGTTCAGCGCCAGCTCCTCCAGCTGACGCTGGAGTGTGGCATCGAGGGTGGTCACCACTTTGCTGTCACGGCTTTTGCTGAGCATCATGCGAGAGAACAGCGGTGCCAGCTGCGGCATCTTCCGGGGGGCCAGCCATACCGGCTCCTCCTGCGATTCGTTCACCTGGCTAGCGGGCCAGACGCCCTGAGAGGCCATACGCCTGAGCACTTTATTGCGTGCCGCCTTGGCACGCTCCGGCCAGCGGTCCGGACGCAAACGGCTCGGGGCCTGCGGCAGGACGGCCAGCAGCGCAGCTTCGGAGTAGCTCAGCTGCGCAGGGGCTTTCCCCAGGTAAGCCCAGCTGGCGGCCCCCACCCCCTGCAGCGTGCCGCCAAAGGGGGCCCGGTTCAGATAGAGGGTCAGGATCTCACGTTTGGAGAGGTGCCATTCCAGCTGGAGCGCGCGCCAGAGCTGACGCGCTTTGCCGCCAAAGGTACGGGGATGGGGATCCAGCAGGCGGGCAACCTGCATGGTCAGCGTACTCCCGCCCGAGACCACCTTCCCGGCAGTAAGATCCTGCCAGGCGGCGCGCAGCACCGAGAACGGATTTACGCCGGGATGATCCCAGAACCAGCGATCTTCATACTGGATCAGGGCTTCGAGATAGCGGGGGGAAACCTCTTCAATGGTGACCGGATAGCGCCAGATCCCGTCGCGATCGGCAAATCGCCACAGCGGCGTACCCTTCTCATCCACTACCACCCGGGCAGGATTGACCTCGTGTAGCGGGAGTGGCCACAGGCGATCGGCGGCAATAACGCCGCCCCACAGCAGAAGTATCGCCCCCACCAGCCACAGCCAGTGGGAGCGTATCACGTAGCGAAACCGCACGTTATGGAACGACGATCAGCGGGCCGCTGGCCGCACCCGTTGCCCGCCACTGCGGCACGTACATCGATTCCACCAGCGGCACGGGCACCGTATAGGTTCCCGGCGTAACCGCGCGCGCCAGATAGACCAGCGTCACCGGCTGGTATTCATTGACCGGCACGGCAGCGACAAAGCGATCGTCGCGGAACTCCATATGCTGAATATCGGCCTGCTGCATCTGGTTAAGCAGGTTCTGTACTTCACTCCCGCTCTCCTGCAGGCTGGCGCTGCTGCTGGCAAGGTTCTGGTTTTCCAGCTCAAGCCCGGCAGGTAACAAATCTACCACCAGCGCATCCGGCACGCTCTGGGTGGCGGTAACGTTCAGCCAGACCAGTACCAGCTCGCCGCTCTTCAGGGACGAGAGGGATTTGCTGCTGCCATCGGTCGCCAGGATCTGACGTTCGATTTTCAGCACGCTGGAAGTGGGCTGCGGCGCGTATTGCGGATAGCCGCTGCTGTCCAGGCGCATCCACAGCGGCGCAGTACCGGTGTTGGTGACCTGCAGAGCAGCCAGCTGATCACCATTGAGGTTTTGCACCTGAGGTTTATCACCCTTGATGCTGCCTTCCGCCAGCGACGTGGTAGCCTGCCACGCTCCGGAGAGCGTCTGCAGGGAACGACCCGCCAGGAACAGGGCATTGCTCTCCTGGGTGGAGAGCCAGCGCTGGCTGAACGCCTGCTGAGAGAGCGCATTCAACAGCGTGTTCTGCGCATCCGGCAGCAGGTTGTACTCTTCCAGCAGGCTGAGCATCATCGCATTATCCCGCAGCGGGCTACCGTAATCGGCCATCCAGCTCTGGGTTTCGCTGCGCGGCGTTTTGATCGCCAGATCCAGCGCCTGCTGACTGCGGGGTGCATCCCCCATCAACTTCAGCGCCAGCCCCAGCTGCATCAGCGGCAGACCCGATTTTGCCTGGGCACGACGCTCCCAGATTTCACGCAGTGCGCCGAGAGGGGCTTTCTGCTGGCGTGCCAGCACCAGCGCGGCATAGGCCTGAATAGCGAACTTGCTGCCCGGGGAGTCGTCGCTGTAACGGACCGCCATCATGCCCGGATCCTGCAGGTAGCGCAGCAGACGGTTGTTAGCATTGTTAACTGCATCCGTCGGAACGCTGTAACCCTGCTCGCCCGCGCGCACCAGGAAATCGGTGACATAGGCAGTGAGCCAGTACTCTTCCGGCCCCTCCTTATCCCACAGGGCAAAACCGCCGTCGTTACGCTGCATCTGCAGCAGGCGGGAGATGCCAATCTCAATAGCCGCCCGGCGCTTCTCGTCGGTGTCGCCCTTAATGCCCAGCGCGTTCAGCTGGGCGGCACTGGTATAGAGCGACGGGAACAGGCCGCTGGTGGTCTGCTCCAGACAGCCATACGGATAGGCCTGCAGCTCACGAATATAGCGGGCCAGATTGAGCGGCGGCTTGCCGCTGAGCAGAAGCTGCCCCTGTAACGTCACAGGAGAGAAATTAGCGAGCTGTTCGGTCGGTACATGCCAGCTTTCGCCTGGCCTGAGCATCGCGCCGGTATTCACCGTCTGGGCCGGGAACGCCGGACGCACGCCGATCTTCCAGCTCTTCTGCTGCGGGGCAAAGGTTTCACCGGGAAGCGTCAGGCCGCTCACCTGGGCGACGATTTCGCCCTCGCCATAACCGTCCAGCGCCCGCACTGGAACAAACAGCGTCGAGCGCTCACCCACCGCCAGCTGTACCGGCTGCGGCTGGGCACCTTCCAGCGCCAGGTTGCCGCCCGCGGTCAGCGCCACGTTCAGGGTCTGCGGTTTATCGGTAAGGTTGGTCAGATCCAGCGCCAGCCTGGCGTTATCGCCGCTGGCAAGGAAGCGCGGAGTGTTCAGCTCGGTGATCACCGGCGCGGCAACGACGACTTTGCTCTCGCTGCTGCCGAAATCGTCATCGGTCCAGGCCTGAGCCATCAGACGCAGCTCACCGTTAAAGTCGCCAATCGGTAACGAAACGGTGCCCTCGCCGTTGGCATCCAGCTCTACCGGCTGCGCCTGCTGGGCAATGATAGTGACATGGTTGACCGGCGGTTTGCCGCCACGCTTGAGTTCATCCCCATCACCGCCAAAACGCAGCGATGCCAGACGCCCCTGGCCTTCAATCACCTGGCCGTAGATGTCGTAGATGTCCGCGCCATAGCGCTTCTGACCAAAGAATGCCTGCCACGGATCGGGAGTAACGTAATCGGTAATGTTGAGTACGCCACTGTCCACCGCCGAGACCAGCACATGGATTTTCTGCGGGGTCGCTCCCTCTTTCACGCTGGCCTTCACCTTGACCGCCAGAGTCTGGTTCGGGCGCATTTTTTGCGGGTTATCCAGCGCAATGCTCAGGCGGCGGTTTTCATCGCCCATCGGCAGGTGCAGCAAGCCCACCGCCCGTTTAGGCGTAGCGGATTTGGATTTATCCCCAGGGCGAACCACCAGCGTGGAGAGATAGAGGTCGTGACGTTTCCAGGCTTTATCTACCGGGATGGTCATATCCAGCCCCTCGGCCGGGACGTTGATCTCTTTCCACCACAGCGGCCCTTCGCTGGATTCGATCATCGCATAGCCTTTCCCTGCCGCCGGGGCAGCGATGTGCAGCTTGATGGTATCCCCGGGCTGATAGGCCGGTTTGTCCAGCTTCATGGTTACGCGATCCGGACGTGCCGCTCCCCCCGAGCCGTCGCTGTTGTCCTGCCAGCTGTAGCCTGCCCAGAAGCGTACACTGCTGACGGTTTCATCCGGGGCTTTCACCTCCAGACGATAGGAGCCCCACTCTACCGGGAAGCTCACTTTTCCGGTCTGGTCGGCGGCCAGATCCAGCGCCTGCTCGCCCTCGATCAGATCTTTTTGATCAAACTGTGACTGCCAGCCGTCGCTCTCCGACCAGTTCCAGGAGTAGTCCCGGCGCTCGCGGATCAGACGCACCTGCAGGCCCGAAACGGCTTTTTTCGCCCCGCTGGCATCGGCGTAAACGATATCAAACCCGGCCTGGCTGTTCTCCTCGACAATCGGCTGATTGACGGTGGTATCGGTGCGGTAGTCATAGACTGCTTTGCTGGCGAACTGCGGGCGGATGCCCGGCAGGGTTGCGGCTGGCCAGACGGCCTGCTCTGCCCGGCGGGTAACCGGACGGCCACCGGACTCCAGCAGGCTGGCCTGCAGAACAACCTGCAGCGGAGAGTGGGTCTCTTTCCACTGGCTGTCGCTACTCACCCGCCCGCGTCCCTGATCGTTGAGGGTCAGCTGCACCTCATCGAGGCTGCGGCTGAGGTTCTCTTCGGCAATATCTCCGAACTGGAAGCCCGGCAGGGCGGCCACGGCTTCCCGCAGCGGACGCAAGAAGAGCTGGCCCTGCAGGCTGTTGCCGTTGGCAGGGGCGCCGTAGAGGTAATACCCGGTGACATCGAACGCGACAGGATCCTGCGGGGATATTGGCGTTTTTTGCCCGGCAATATTGAGCGCCATGCGTTCTGGCATAAAGTCTTCGACGTGGAAATCCCACATCCGCTGCTGGTTGTCGCCGGTGCTGGCACGGACATGCCACATCCCGGTTTGTGCCCCGCTATCAAGCTGATAGTCAAAGCGGTAAAGCCCATTAGCAGGCTGGCTGACCACGGTGCGCGCCACCTGCCCGTCCGGGCGCAGCACCTCCAGTTTCACCGGCTGGTCGGGGAGCGGTTTGCCGTCGCTGTCGCGCAGCAGTCCGTTGAGGATCACCGTTTCGCCCGGGCGGTAGAGATCGCGGGGGCCAAACATAAAGAACTGTTTGCTGAAGCCTGGCGCGCCGGAGATAGCAAACTCCGCCAGATCCAGCGCCGGGAGGGTGAGATCCAGCAGCGTGGTCTGCCCGTCTTTACGGGCGAGGAGCAGCGCGGCCTCTTTGTCGGTCTGCAGGGTCGCGTGGCCGTCGGCGTCGCTGGTGGCCTGCGCCAGGGTCTGCCCTTTATTGTTGAGCAGCTGCACCTCGATAGCCGACTGCGCCGCGCCGTTCTCCAGGCTCTGGGTAAAGATATCCAACCGGTTATGGTAGCGGTGTGCCGACAGGCCAATATCGCTGAGGGTAAAGAGGGTGGCGGCATTGCTGTAGTTGTAATGCCCGGCCTGATTCATCACCGCGATATAGACGCCCGCCTGCTGCAGCGGCTTGATATCCGCCAGCGGCAGGAGCAGTTTTTCACGGGTATTGCGGGCCGGATTAAGGTCAAAACGGCCGGTGTAGACCAGCTCCGCCATCTTCAGCAGATTGTCGGATTCCCAGTTGGTAAGCGAGCTGCGGTACTCCCACTGGCTGACAAAGGCAGCCAGTGACTCGGGTTTGACCCGGTAGAAATTGACATCGACGTTATTGACGTTCAGCGCCATCACCGGCAGCCCTTCCACCACCTTACCCGGCAGCAGCGAGCCGCGGCTGGCAAAACCCACGCTCGGCGCAATATCGCGGGTTGTAATGGCTTTTTCGACGTCGCTGCCAAAGGTGCTTTTATTCAGCGCCAGCAGATCGCGTTCGACGGTGACCACCAGGTTGCGGTTCGGCTCCAGATGACGCAGGCGCAGCTCTTTCAGGTTCGGCGCCAGCTCCCAGGCACCGTCGATCTTGCCGCTTTTTTTATCGACCACGTGCACCGTGCGGGCGAAATCCTGCGAAGGATCGAGCGGCACCGAGAAGGTCAGCACCAGGGCGGCGGCACCCTCCAGCTGGATCTCAGACGCATCCAACAGGGACAGCGTTTTGCCCTGGCTTTGTGCTGCCAGCTTCTCCAGCGTGGCGTTGTCCGGTTTTGCTGGCGCAGGCGCAGGCGTTGAAGTGGATGCGGTGGCTGTTGCGGGCGCGGCAGCCTGAGTCTTATCGTCACTCTCATCACAGCCGACAAGCGTGATGGAGGTAAGCAGCGCTAATGACAGCGCGGCAAGGCGAAACGGTTTCATCCTTTATCCCTGGCCTTGCGGGCCTGTTGGTCGTCGTCGGGATAAGTATTATCCGCAAGTTTCATTAATACAAAAGTCCCATTTTGGATTCTGGATAACGCCTCGCAAAATTTCGCGCTCAGATGCTTTCCCGCTGCTACGGGGATCACAGGCTATAACGTTACATGTAACCTTTAACGTCATTTGTTTTTAAAACAACAAGATAGCTGGCTAAGTCCGCGTTTACCCTGCTAATTTTAAAGCTATGACGCACCCTGAGTGCGCGGTTCAATAAGAGAGAACGACATGAAACGAGCCGTGAACGCCCTACAAAATTTCGGAAAATCATTGTATGGACCGGTACTTATCCTGCCGATAGTCGGTCTGTTTATTGCCTTTGGAAATGTATTAGGTAACGGTGCCCTTGCCGGGTATCTGCCGTTCCTCGGCCATCCGCTGATCCAGAGCATTGGTCAGCTGATTTCAAAATCCGCCGTCTCGGTGCTGGTCAACCTGGCGCTGGTGTTTGCCGTGGGGATCCCCATCGGTCTGGCAACGCGTGACAAAGGTTACGCGGCGCTGATCGGCCTGGTGACCTTTGTGGTGTTTATCAACGCCATGAACGTAACCATGCAGCTACAGGGTGCGCTGGCTCCCGCTGATCAGATCAAAGCTGCCGGGCAGAGCATGGTGCTGGGGGTACAGGTGCTGGAAATGGGCGTCTTTGCCGGGATCCTTACCGGGGCGCTGTCGGGCTATCTGTATAACAAATACTCCGGGGTGCAGTTTAATGGCGCGATGGCGATCTACTCGGGACACTGCTTCGTCGCCATCATTATGCTGCCGGTCTTGATGCTGCTGGGGGTGGTGATGAGCGAACTGTGGCCCTTTGCCCAGCACGGCATCAGCGCCATGGCCTTAGCCATTAAAGGCTCCGGGGCGTTTGGGGTGGCGATTTACGGCTTCCTTGAGCGCATTCTGGTGCCGACCGGCCTGCACCATCTGGTCTATACCCCTTTCCTCTACACCGAACTGGGCGGCACCCAGGAGGTCTGCGGCGCTACCTATCAGGGCGCGCGCAATATCTACTTCGCCGAGATGGCCTGTCCGGAGGTGAAGCAGCTCAGCAGCACCGTGGTATGGGATGCCCGCGGCATCAGCAAAATGTTTGGCCTGCCTGCCGCCGCGCTGGCGATGTACATGACCGCGAAACCAGAGCGTAAAGCCGCGGCGAAAGCGATTCTGATCCCGGCGGCGCTGACCTCGCTGCTGGTGGGCGTCACCGAGCCGATTGAGTTCTCCTTCCTGTTCGTCGCCCCGCTGCTGTTTGTGGTCCACGCGGTGCTGACCGGGATCGGCATGATGCTCTTCTACCTGCTGGGCGTTCATGCCATCGGCGCCAACGGCATCATCGATTTCATTCTTTATAACTTGCCGCTGGGCACCGAAAAGTCCAACTGGCCGATGTACATCCTGGTCGGACTGATCATGTTCACCCTCTACTTCGTGGTCTTCCGCTTCCTGATCCTGCACTTCCGCATGAAAACGCCGGGACGCGAAGAAGAGGACCAGGAGACCCGGCTGTACAGCAAGCAGGAGTACCAGGCGAAAGGCAGCAATGATGGTCTGGGCGAGGCGATTGTCGTCGGCCTCGGCGGACGCGAAAACATTGAGGTAGTGGACAACTGCTACACCCGCCTGCGCGTCACGGTCAAAGACGTTGCCATCATCGACGAGCCGCGGCTCAAGGCGACGGGCGCGAAAGGCATTATCAAGCAAGGTAACAACGTTCAGGTGGTCTACGGGCTGCATGTCAAAAAAATGCGAGAAGCGGTCGAGACGGTTCTCTGAAGGAGATAAACATGATTACCCCCCCATTTATTCTCTCTATCGCCGGTGGCGGCAGCACCTATACGCCCGGGATTGTGAAAAGCCTGATGGTGCAGCTGGACAAATTCCCGCTGGCGGAAATTCGCCTTTACGACATCGATGAAGCGCGGCAGAGCACCATCGCGCCGGTAGTCGAGAAGGTGATTCGCGATCACAGCCAGGACATTAAGTTCAGCGTCACCAGCGACCCGGAAGTGGCGTTCAGCGGGGCCCATTTCGTCTTCGCCCAGATGCGCGTCGGCCAGTACAAAATGCGCGAGCAGGATGAGAAGATCCCCCTGCGTCACGGCGTGGTCGGCCAGGAGACCTGCGGTCCGGGCGGACTGGCGTATGGCCTGCGCACCATCCTGCCAATGGTTGAGCTGATCGACATGGTTGACCGTTATGCTCACGAGAAGGCGTGGATCGTTAACTACTCCAACCCGGCAGCCATTGTTGCCGAAGGCGTGCGCCGCCTGCGCCCGGAGGCCCGGGTACTGAACATTTGCGATATGCCGGTGGCGGCGATGCGTAACATGGGAGCCATTCTCGGCGTGGATCGCCACAAGCTGGAGGTGGACTACTTCGGCCTCAACCACTTCGGCTGGTTTACCCGCGTGCTGGTGGACGGCGAGGATAAATTGCCTGAGCTGCGTCGCCATATCGCCAGATTTGGTCTGCTGACCGAAGATGCGGCCAAAACCGACCCGCAGCACTCGGATCCGTCGTGGGTGAAAACCTGGCGCAACATCAAGCCGATCATGGATAACTTCCCGGAATATCTGCCGAACCCGTATCTGCAGTACTACCTGATGCCGAACCAGATCGTGGAGCACCAGAACCCGGACTACACTCGCGCCAACGAAGTGATGAACGGACGTGAGAAAAAGCTGTTTGCCGCCGCGGAAGAGTATAAACAGACCGGGATCCTGTCAGATGCCTTCCACGTGGGGGTGCATGGCGAGTTTATCGTTGATGTGGCCCGCTCGCTGGCGTTTAACCTGCGTCAGCGCCATCTGGTGATGGTGGAAAACCGGGGGGCGATTACCAATCTGCCGTACGATGCGATGGTTGAGGTTCCAGCGTATATCACAAGCGAAGGGCCAGAGCCGATCCGCATCGGTCAGGTGCCGCTGTTCCACCAGACTCTGCTGCAACAGCAGCTGGCCTCGGAGCAGCTGCTGGTAGAAGCCACTATTGAAGGCAGCTATGAAAAAGCGTTGCAGGCGTTCACCCTGAACCGCACCGTGCCGACGATGGAGCATGCCAAAGCGATTCTGGATGAGATGATCGAGGCCAACCGTGAATACTGGCCAGCGCTGCAAAAAGCCTGGCAGGATGGGGAAGCAGTGAAAAAATAAGGGCTTGCTCGCGAGTTGAACGTGGTCCGCTTGTCGGTGTCAGAAAAAACACCGACAATCCATCAATGGATTCATTAATGGAGGCACCCATGTCCACCTCGTATTTTGTCTCAGCCGACTGGCTGATTGAGCACAGTGATGACCCTGAAGTTCAAATCATTGATGCTCGTATGGCTCCTGCCGGTCAGGAACACCTTCGCGATATGCCCGCGGAATACCGCGCCGGACATCTGCCGGACGCGGTATTTTTTGATATCGAAGCCCTCTCCGATCATACCTCTCCCCTGCCGCACATGATGCCGCGCCCGGAAGCCTTTGCCGTGGCGATGCGCGAGCTGGGCATCAGCCGCGATAAGCATCTGGTCGTTTACGATGAGGGCAACCTCTTCTCCGCTCCGCGGGCGTGGTGGATGCTGAAAACCTTCGGCGTGGAAAAGGTGTCGATTCTGGCGGGCGGTCTTGCCGGCTGGCAGCGGGCTGAGCTGCCTCTCCAGCAGGGCGATATCTCTCTACCGGATGGCGATTTTGAAGCCACCTTCGATGCCGGGGCGATCAAGCGCGTCACCGATGTGCTGCTGGCCAGCCACGAGCAGACCGCGCAGATTGTCGATGCCCGCCCTGCCCCACGCTTTAACGCCGAGGCCGACGAGCCGCGCCCGGGCCTCAAGCGCGGCCATATCCCCGGCGCACTTAACGTGCCGTGGGGCGATCTGGTGTTTGAAGGCGAACTGAAAACCACCGACGAGCTGCGGGAGATTTTCTCTCGTCAGGGCGTGGAACTGCATCAGCCGATCGTCGCCAGCTGTGGCTCTGGGGTCACCGCCTGCGTCGTCATTCTGGCGCTGGCGACCCTCGGCAAAACCGACGTCACGCTGTACGACGGGGCGTGGAGTGAATGGGGTGCCCGGGACGATCTGCCGGTTGAACCGGCTCAGTAATGGATAACCGTCTGGCGACACTGTTAACGCGCGGGGAGTCTCTGACCCGCGCAGAGTATCGCGTGCTGGCCCATCTCACCGAACATCCCCTGCTGGTGGGCCAGATCACCGTGCGGGAGCTGGCGCAGGCAACCTTCGTCTCTACCGCCACCATTATGCGCCTGTGCCGCAGGCTGGGCTTCAGCGGCTTTAGCGAGTTCACCTGGCACTGCAAGCAGCTGCTGAGCGATACGCCGCACATTGCAGCTGTTGCCAGCCAGACGGCGGAACTCCCCGCGCTGTTTAATCAGTTTATTGCTAATTACCAGCAGACCCTGCAGTGGGCGACGCCGGAAAAACGTCGCCGCTTTGGCGAACTGCTGCGGGAGAAAGAGAGCTTCTTTCTCTACGGGGCGGGCTTTTCCTACCTGTTTGCCGAGTACCTGACCAAAAAACTGCAGGTGCTGGGCAAGACGGCGTTTATCTCCGGTCCTGGCGACAGCCGCAATATTTTTCTCAGCAACGCCTCGCGCTATCAGGTCTTCATCGCGGTGTCGCGCAGTGGCGAAACGGAGCAGGTGCTGGATAAGGCGCGGATCGCGCAGAACGTGGGGATGACGGTGGTGGCCTTTACCCGGGCGTCGGCGAACACGCTGGCGGGGATGGCGGATCTGCATTTTGCGCTGTACGACGAAGCGGTGCATTTCGCTGCCGAAGCCGCCGGGGTGACGTCGTTTGAGTCGAACCTGGTGCTGCTGATGGATTTACTGCTGCTGGAAGCAACGGGGTGAAGCTCACCCCGTGATGGTTCAGATAATGCGGTTGTTTTTGAAGTCGCGCAGGAAGCCACCCCAGCGACGTTCATAGAACGGCGTGATGTGCTCGGTGATAAAGTGGCTGATGCCCTTCTCCCCTTTCACCACCTGACAGATATCGATCGGTTCGTCGCCCGGCAGCGTATCGGTTGCCACGCTGCCTGTCGCCTGGATGATCTCTTCGATGTCGCCATCTGCCTCAATCCCGATCAGCAGTACCGGCTGTTCGTCAGCCTGCTCTTTGATGGAGCAGAGAAACGCCCGTTTCACCGGTTTGAGGGTTTTGAACAGGGTGGTAAGGGATTCGATCATCTGCGCCGGTGGCTCGGCCACCTCCGACAGCAGCAGCGACGCACCGCCCTCCAGCACCTCCTGAGTGCTGAGCGGGTTGCCCTCTTCGCCGATCAGATGGCTGATTTCGCGCGGGGTAAACTCTTTCCCGGTGGGCAGTTTGGCATTCAGGAACAGGGTTTCGCCCAGCGTCATCTCAAACAGCGTGCGCACCGGCATCACCACGAACGCCTGCTCATCTTCAACCGCTTCCTGCAACGCTTCCAGGGAGGAGAAGAACGGGATCACCGAGGTGCCGTCATCCTTTTCCCAGTGCAGCAGATCCAGGGCGCTGTCCTCAACAACCTGCTCACCTTCCGCCGCAGTGCCTGGCACCCAGACGGTGGACTCCAGCAGCGTGCGGAAAAATGCCGGACGATGGGCGGGCTCGGTGGCCGCTTTCTCCAGCAGGGTTTCTAATTCGTTTTTGGTTTCTGACATAGTTTCGTTACTTCAAAATCGCCCGGCGGCGCTACGCTTGCACGGGCCTACGGGTTTTGTAGGCCGGGTAAGCGCAGCGCCACCCGGCAAGCCAATTACTCTGCGGTCAACAGGTTCGCAATGGTACGCACACCCAGACCGGTGGCACCGGCAGACCACTGCTCGACCGCTGCTTTACGGTAGGTGGCGGAGCAGTCGATGTGCAGCCAGCCTTCGTGATAGTTCTCAACGAAGTGCGACAGGAAACCGGCGGCGGTGCTGGCACCGGCCGGATAGGCCGCGCTGGCGGTGTTGTTCAGTTCGGCAAAGTTCGACGGCAGCTGGCTGCGGTGGAACTCGGCCAGCGGCAGGCGCCAGAACGGCTCGTTCTCGGCAGCGGCGCTGGCCAGCAGACGGGCCGCCAGTTTGTCGTCGAAGCTGAACAGGGCATGGTAGTCGTTGCCGAGCGCCGTTTTCGCCGCGCCGGTCAGGGTCGCCATGTCGATGATCAGCTCAGGTTTCTGCGCGGAAGCATCAATCAGGCCATCCGCCAGCACCAGACGGCCTTCGGCGTCGGTGTTCATCACTTCAACGTTCTTGCCGTTGCGGTAGCGAATGATATCGCCCAGCTTGAAGGCATTACCGCTGACCATGTTGTCGGCGCAGCACAGGTACAGCTTCACGCGCTTGTTCAGCCCGCGGGTGATGGCAAAAGCCAGCGCGCCGGTAATGGTAGCCGCGCCGCCCATGTCGGACTTCATCGAGTCCATGAACGCGCTCTGCTTCAGGCTGTAACCGCCGGTATCGAAGGTGATGCCTTTACCCACCAGGCAGGCATACACCGGAGCCTGCTTGTCGCCGGTCGGGTTGTAATCCAGCGCCAGCAGAACCGGCGGGCGTTCAGAACCACGGCCTACGGTGTGCAGACCCATGTAGTTCTGCTCGCGCAGATCTTCACCTTTAGTGATGCGATAAGACATCTTGTCGCCAGCGATGTTGCTCAGCAGATCAACCGCGCGCTGCGCCAGCTGCTCCGGGCCTAACTCTTCCGCCGGGGCGTTAATGGTGTCACGCACCCAGTCGATGATGGTCAGACGGCTTTCCAGCTCTTTCTGTGCCGCCGCGTCGAGGCTGGCCCACTCAATTTTACGGGTGCCTTTCGGGCCTTTGTAACCTGACGAAAACGCCCAGCTGCGATCCACATCCCAGCCTTCGCCGTCGAGGGTCACGTGCTTAATACCCAGACCGTCAATTTTGCGCGCCGCGCGCTGGATCAGGCCTAAATCGTCGCTGCCGTTCAGGTGCAGGGTAATACCGTCGTTATTAATGCTGTAAGTCGCTTTTTCACCCCAGCGTGCATCGGCAGGCTGAGTAGAGAGCGTAATCTTCATCGCTTCGGTCATTTTTATTTATCCTTATTAGCAACAAGCAAACGGGCCGCCTGAAGGCAGCCCGTAACGTTTTTATTCTGCTTCGTCTAACCAGACTAGCAGAATCGCCTCCAGAACTTTTTCATTGGATGCGTTAGGATCGTCGTCAAACTCTTCCAGATCGCAAATCCACTGATGCATATCGGTGAAGCGTACGGTTTTCGGATCGAGATCCGGATTAGCGTCGTACAGCGCCTCGCCGATTTCACGGCTGTCTGTCCACTTCAGTCCCATATTAATGCTCGCGTGCGTGGTTAAGCGTATAACGCGGAAGTTCGACCACCAGATCTTCATCGGTGACGCGCGCCTGACAGCTCAGACGACTTTCCGGCTCCAGACCCCATGCTTTATCCAGCATGTCATCTTCATCTTCTGTGCTCTCCGCAAGAGAGTCAAAGCCCTCGCGGACGATGCAGTGGCAGGTCGTGCAGGCACAGGATTTTTCACAGGCGTGTTCCACTTCGATACCGTTGCGCAGGGCAACGTTAAGGATGGTTTCGCCAGTCTCAGCTTCCAGAACTGCACCATCCGGACAGAGGTCCGCATGAGGCAAAATAACAATCTTTGGCATATTAAACCTCGTCCACGGAGTGGCCTTTCAGCGCGGTACGGACAGACTGGTCCATACGGCGTGCGGCGAACTCCTGGGTTTGTTTATCAACGTTTTTAATCGCTTGTTCTATGGCGTCAGCGTCATCGCCTTCCGCTACCGCGCTCAGTTGCGCGGCGGCGTCGTCAATGGCCTGACGTTCAGCGGCGCTTAACAGCGCGGCATCAGCAGTGAGTGCGCCGGTCAGGCTTTCCAGCACGCGTGCGGCTTCAACTTTCTGTTCAGCCAGCATACGCGCCTTCACATCCTGCTCGGCGTAGCTCATTGAGTCCTGAATCATGGTGGCGATTTCGCCATCGGTCAGACCGTAGGACGGTTTCACCTGGATGGAGGATTCGACACCGGTCGATTTTTCCATCGCCGTGACGCTCAGCAGGCCGTCCGCATCCACCTGGAAGGTGACGCGGATATGCGCCCCGCCCGCAGGCAGCGCCGGAATGCCGCGCAGCGCGAAACGCGCCAGCGAGCGGCAGTCCTGGACCAGCTCGCGCTCGCCCTGCAGGACATGGATCGACATCGCGGTCTGGCCATCTTTGAAGGTGGTGAACTCCTGCGCACGCGCCACCGGAATGGTGGTGTTACGCGGGATCACCTTCTCGACCAGGCCACCCATGGTTTCTAAACCGAGGGACAGCGGGATGACGTCCAGCAGCAGCATTTCGCTGTCCGGCTTGTTGCCGACCAGGATATCGGCCTGGATGGCGGCGCCAATGGCGACCACTTTATCCGGATCGATAGAGGTTAATGGCGTGCGGCCAAAGAACTCGCCCACGCGCTCACGCACCAGCGGCACGCGGGTCGATCCGCCGACCATCACTACGTCCAGCACCTCTTGTGCCTCGACGCCCGCATCTTTCAGCGCGCGACGGCAGGCCAGCAGAGTGCGCTTCACCAGCGGGGCGATCAGTTCGTTGAACTGCTCGCGGCTGATGTCACCTTTCCAGCCTGCGATCTCAACGGTCACGGACGGGGCATCGCTGAGGGCGATTTTGGCGGCAATGGCGGCGTCCAGCAGCTGACGCTGCAGGCGCACATCACTCCGATCGGTAATCCCCGCCAGCTCACAGAGGTGATCCGCCAGCAGATGATCAAAGTCGTCGCCGCCGAGAGCAGAGTCGCCGCCGGTGGCCAGCACTTCAAACACCCCGCGGCTCAGGCGCAGGATAGAAATATCGAAGGTCCCGCCGCCGAGGTCGAAGACTGCAATCACCCCTTCCTGACCAGAGTCGAGGCCGTAGGCAATGGCAGCCGCGGTCGGCTCGTTGAGCAGACGCAGCACGTGCAGGCCCGCCAGACGCGCCGCGTCTTTGGTGCCCTGACGCTGGGCGTCATCGAAATAGGCCGGAACGGTGATCACTACGCCATCCAGCTCGCCTTCCAGGGTCGCGGTCGCGCGGGCGGCCAGCGCCTTAAGGATATCGGCAGAGACACGGATCGGGTTGAGTAAACCGGCAGTGGTGGCGATCATCGGCAGGCCGTTTTCACTGGCCTGCAGCTGATACGGCAGATGTGGGTAACGACTCTGGATGTCTGCCAGGGAACGGCCCATCATGCGTTTTACCGAACTGATGGTGTTGGCAGGATCCTGTGCCGCATTGGCGCGGGCGTCGTAACCCACGCTGTGGCCCTGGGGCTGATAGTGGACCACAGACGGCAGCAGGTGTTGACCCTGCGCATCCGCCAGCGTCTCAGCCTGGCCGCTGCGCACGGTCGCCACCAGCGAATTGGTGGTGCCTAAGTCGATGCCTACCGCCAGACGACGCTGGTGCGGTGCGGCACTTAAGCCCGGCTCACTAATTTGTAATAAGGCCATAATTGCTTCCGAAATTAAAAATCGAGCAGCTTTTCTTCGAGTTGTTCAGCACTGCTTCGCAGTTTATCGAGAAAACGCAGCTTGCGCACAGTGTCCGCCGCCACGTCCCACGTCTCGTTATTCAATTGGTCAACCATCTGCTGATGGCGGGTATCGAACATCCCTTTTACGCGCTTAATAAAACGTTCCAGACGCGCTTCGTCTTTAGCCTGGTCGATCTCATCCAGCTCTTCACGCAGCTCCAGCTGTTCCATCAGGAAAGCGGTGTCGCGGACGGTGTGTTGCTCACTGGCGAGATCAAACCCATGAAGCGAGAGCAGATATTCTGCCCGGCTCAGCCGATTGCGCAGGGTTTGCCACGCCTGATTGATGGTCGCAGAGTGCTGCACCGCCGCCAGCTGTTCCGCCTGGGTGCCGCTGGCGAACTTATCCGGATGGTACTGACGTTGCAGATCCTGGAAACGGGCCGCCAGCGCCTGAGTATCAATTTCATACCCGGCTGGTAACCCAAAGAGGGTGAAGTAATCCATAACAATCTCAGGGTTAGCTGATTAAAACAAACCCCACACACAGTCTGGCTGCGGTGGGGTTAGCAGGTGATACGCAATCAGACGTGGAAGCTTTCGCCGCAGCCGCACTCATCTTTCACGTTCGGGTTGGTGAATTTAAACCCTTCGTTAAGGCCTTCTTTGACAAAGTCCAGCTGAGTGCCGTTCAGGAACTGCAGGCTTTTACCATCGACCACTACCTTCACGCCTTTGTCTTCGAACACGGTATCTTCCGCCGCAGGTTCGTCAACAAATTCCAGTACATACGCCATACCGGAACAGCCGGAAGTGCGTACACCCAGTCGCAGGCCAAAGCCTTTGCCACGGTTTGCCAGGAAGGAGCTTACTCGCGCGGCAGCGCTGTCGCTAAGGGTAATCGACATAACAACCTCAACTAATTATTTTGCTTCACGTTTGCTTTTGTAATCCGCGATTGCGGCTTTAATCGCATCTTCCGCCAGGATAGAGCAGTGAATTTTCACCGGCGGCAGTTCGAGTTCGTCAGCAATATCGGTATTTTTAATTGCCTGCGCTTCGTCCAGGGATTTGCCCTTCACCCACTCGGTGACCAGGGAGCTGGAAGCGATTGCGGAACCGCAACCGTAGGTCTTGAAGCGCGCGTCTTCAATGATACCTTCATTGTTGACTTTAATCTGCAACTTCATCACGTCGCCACAGGCTGGTGCACCCACCATGCCGCTGCCCACGCTGTCGTCACTGTTGTCGAAGGAGCCCACGTTACGTGGATTCTCGTAATGATCGATAACTTTTTCGCTGTATGCCATGTTGAATTCTCCTTACAAACCGATTAGTGATGTGACCATTCAATGCTGTTCAGATCCACGCCTTCTTTGAACATTTCCCACAGTGGAGAAAGGTCACGCAGACGGCCAATGGAGTTGCGAACCAGCTTGATGGTGTAGTCAATCTCTTCATCGGTAGTGAAACGACCTAAAGAGAAACGGATAGAGCTGTGTGCCAGTTCGTCGGTCATGCCCAGTGCGCGCAGCACATAGGACGGCTCGAGGCTTGCGGAAGTACACGCAGAACCGGAGGAGACGGCCAGGTCTTTCAGGGCCATGATCAGCGACTCGCCTTCAACATAGTTGAAGCTGACGTTAAGAATGTTTGGTGCGCCCTGCTCGAGATCGCCGTTCAGGTAGACCTCTTCCATATCCTTCACGCCTTCCCACAGACGGTTACGCAGCGTACGCAGGCGTGCCATCTCGGTTTCCATCTCTTCTTTGGCGATACGGTAGGCTTCACCCATCCCAACGATCTGGTGAACAGGCAGCGTACCGGAACGCATACCGCGCTCATGACCGCCGCCGTGCATCTGGGATTCGATACGGATACGTGGCTTACGACGCACATACAGTGCGCCAATGCCTTTCGGGCCATAGATTTTGTGGCCGGAGAAGGACATCAGATCCACTTTCAGCTGGCTCAGGTCGATAGGCAGTTTGCCCACGCTCTGGGTCGCATCCACGTGGTAGATGATACCGCGCGCACGGCACAGTTCGCCGATGGTGGCGATATCCTGTACCACGCCGATTTCGTTGTTCACGTGCATGATGGAGACCAGGATGGTGTCATCACGCATGGCCGCTTCGAGCTCTTTCAGGTCGATGATACCGTTGCGCTGCGGCGCGAGGTAGGTCACTTCAAACCCTTCACGCTCCAGCTGACGACAGGTGTCCAGCACGGCTTTGTGTTCGGTTTTGCTGGTGATGATGTGCTTGCCTTTTTTCTGATAGAAATTGGCCGCACCCTTGATCGCCAGGTTATCGGATTCGGTCGCGCCGGAGGTGAAAACAATTTCACGCGGGTCAGCGCCAACCAGCTCGGCAATCTGATTACGGGCGATATCTACCGCCTCTTCAGCATGCCAGCCAAAACGGTGAGAACGGGAAGCCGGGTTACCAAAGTTTCCGTCCAGGGTCAGACACTGCATCATTTTCTCGGCAACACGCGGGTCCACCGGCGTGGTTGCGGAGTAATCGAGATAGATCGGTAATTTCATTGCTCTTTAAACTCCGTACATCGCTTCAATGCAAGGAATCAGGCAACCGGCTGGATGTACGACCGAGTACGCGGGGCGAGTAATGCCCCGGCCTGATTCTGAAATACTTATTTTTTATTACGCGCGTAATTTGACGTCGATAGCGTCCTGCGCGCGGGTATTACGATGCGACTCTTGCGAGTGCTGACGACCAGAGACGTCCAGCACTTCCTGGTTGTTAACCAGTTCACCAATGGTGATGTTATTCAGGAAGCCGGTCAGACGGTCGCTCAGATCGCGCCACAGCGCGTGAGTCAGGCATTTATCGCCGCCCTGACAGCCGCCTTTACCCTGGCAACGGGTCGCGTCGACGGATTCGTCAACTGCGCTAATCACTTCGCCAACGGCAATACTGCCCGCGTCTTTACCTAACAGATATCCGCCGCCAGGACCGCGGACGCTGGAAACCAGGCCATTTTTACGCAGTCGGGAGAAAAGCTGTTCCAGATAAGAGAGGGAGATTCCCTGACGTTCAGAAATATCAGCCAACGGAACCGGGCCCGATTCGGAGTTGAGCGCAACGTCCAGCATCGCGGTCACGGCATAACGCCCTTTAGATGTCAGTCTCATGTCTTACTTAACCTCAAACTCGCCCCTGCCCGGGGTTTTTATTGTAAAGTGGGGGTATTGCATAGCAGGGCCAAGTCTGACATTCCCGACTAAATTGGTCAACTATTTACTTGACTGTTTTAGTCAGGTATTTAACCTTCTGTGCGCTCATCAGTTTTTGCCCGGCGGCGGGTTTTGTAGGCCGGGTAAGCGCAGCGCCACCCGGCAAGCAGACAGCACTACTCTTTATTCTTCTGCTCAATCGACGCCAGAATCCCGCGCAGGATGTTCAGCTCCTGGCTTTCCGGACGCGCACGGGTAAAGAGACGGCGGAGGCGGTTCATCACCTGTCCCGGATGCCCGGCGCGGATAAAGCCGGTGCTGAGAAGGGTCTGCTCCAGATGACCATAGAAACGCTCCAGGTCATCCACCAGCGGATACGGGGTCTCTTCTGGCGCGGCATAGGACTCTTTCTCCTGGGTTGCCAGCCATGCCATCCGCACCTCATAGGCGATCACCTGTACGGCCATCGCCAGGTTCAGCGAGCTGTATTCCGGGTTAGCGGCAATGGCGACATGGTAATGGCACTTCTGCAATTCATCGTTGGTCAGCCCCACGCGCTCACGGCCAAACACCAGCGCCACCGGCGCATGCTGACCTTCGGAAACGCTTTTCAACCCACATTCACGGGGATCGAGCATCGGCCACGGCAGGGTGCGCGAACGCGCGCTGGTGCCAACCACCAGGCTGCAACCCGCTAAGGCTTCATCCAGGGTATCAACGATTTGCGCATTGCCAATGACATCGCTGGCGCCCGCGGCGAGCGCGATAGCCTGGGAGTCGGGTTTGACCAGCGGGTTAACCAGCCAGAGATTGGTTAAGCCCATGGTTTTCATCGCGCGGGCCACCGAGCCCATATTGCCGGTATGTGAGGTTTCGACCAGTACGATTCGGATATTTTGCAGCATAATTTTTTTACGTTTGAATTCAGTGTCTGAAGAATATTCGCCCATGCTACCATAAACGGAAGACATAATCCGATCCCGCTGCTATACTCTCCGCCGTTTTCGTATCCCCCGTTCTTTAACATCCAGTGAGAGTAACCGATGCAACATCCTATGTTGACCATCGCCGTGCGCGCAGCGCGCAAGGCGGGTAATGTAATTGCCAAACACTACGAAACTCCAGATTCCGTAGAAACCAGCCAGAAAGGCAGCAATGACTTTGTGACTAACGTCGATAAAGCCGCAGAAGCGATGATTATCGAAACCATTCGCAAATCTTACCCGCAACACACCATCATCACCGAAGAAAGCGGTGAGCACGTGGGCGAAGATCAGGATGTTCAATGGGTTATTGATCCACTGGATGGCACCACCAACTTCGTTAAACGTCTGCCCCACTTCTCTGTTTCTATCGCCGTACGCATCAAAGGCCGTACTGAAGTGGCAGTGGTTTACGATCCAATGCGTAACGAACTGTTCACCGCTACCCGTGGTCAGGGCGCACAGCTAAACGGTTACCGTCTGCGCGGCACCAACGCTCGCGATCTCGACGGCACCATCCTGGCGACCGGTTTCCCGTTCAAAGCTAAACAGCACGCTCCTGCGTACATGAAAATCCTGGGCAAACTGTTCACCGAGTGCGCTGACTTCCGTCGCTCCGGTTCTGCTGCGCTGGATCTGGCCTACGTTGCCGCTGGCCGCGTGGACGGTTACTTTGAGATTGGCCTGAAGCCATGGGACTTTGCTGCTGGCGAACTGATTGCTCGTGAAGCAGGTGCTCTGGTGTGTGATTTCACCGGCGGCCACAACTACATGTTGTCCGGCAACATCGTTGCAGGTAACCCACGTGTGGTGAAATCCATGCTGGCGAACATGCGTGACGAACTGAGTGAAGCGCTGAAGCGTTAATTTCGGTTGTTTTGCCCGGTGGCACTTCGCTTACCGGGCAATATTATTAAAACGGTCGCATCCCCCTGCCCACCGGCACCGCACTGATCCACATCATCACCGCCCCCACCAGCAATACCACCCCACCGGCTAATGCCAGCGTTGTCCACCCGATCTGTCGCCACAGCACCGGCGCTTTATTACCGCTAAGCCTGACCGCCAGCTGACGAAAACCGTGCACCAGCAGCGCCAGTGAAGAGATAGTGAGCCCCGTTCCCGCCGCCATGGCCAGCGCCGCGGCCACGCCCCAGCTGAACACATCGATCACCTTACTGAACAGCAGGACCATGATCGCCCCGGAACAGGGTCGCATCCCCATCGACAGAATAATCATTATTCGCGCGCGCCAGTCGTCAGCGCGCTGGATCTGCGTCGGGCTCGGCAGATGCTGATGGCCACAGCCGCAGTTTGCATCGTGAACGTGATGCGGGATAAAGGCTTTAAAGGTCGGTTTGCGCAGCAACGCCCGCAGTTTTTTTAGCGCCCGCCAGCAAAGCATCAGCCCCAGCACGCCGACCAGGGCATAGCTTCCCTTCTCCAGCCAGAAACTGCTCATGTGCAGATCCCGCGCCGGGAGCTGCAGCAGGGTTAATACCCCCACCACCAGGGCGATCGCCACCACTCCCTGTAATAAAGAGGAGGCCAGGGTTAAGCCGATGCTCGATTTCAGTTTTGAGGGATGGGTGGCAAGCCAGGTGGTGATGACGATTTTGCCGTGGCCCGGCCCCAGGGCATGCAGCACGCCATATAAAAAGCTGAATACCAGCAGCGACCCGCCCGCCGCTGTCGGGTTGTCGGCCACCGCTTTCAGCAAGCCGCTCATCTGCTGATTGACGTCCCGCTGCCAGAGAATGCTCTGACGCATCACCTGCGGCCAGGCCTGCCACAGCCAGATGGCCCCTGCCACCGCCGCCAGCAGAAACAGCGCCAGCGGCCAGAGATCCGCTACGCGGCGCGCACGAACTACTGACATTGTAAGGTCACCGTCTGGGCAAACTGTTTGCCGAGATCCATATCTTCCGGAGGCGCATCGTCTTTATCCAGCGAGCTGGCAAAACTCAGCGTTTCATCGCTGGGCTCCGGGGTCGCCACGCTGACGGAGCAGCTTTTTTCCACTCCCTTCGGCAGGGACACATCGTCATCCTCGGCGTAGCTCATGTCCACGTAGTAAGAAGGATCGAAGGTGGAGAAGGTATATTTCTGCCCGGCCAGCGGCTGCGGCTCCGCCAGCGGCAGGATAAAGGTCAGCACCGCCTGATGATCAACGCGGGTCATGCCGTACCGGGTGGGCCGGTTGAGGAATTTCACCTTCTCCCCGTTATGCCAGAACTCGGTAAAATAGTGCTGACCGAGCACGTTGGCCATCACCTCTGCCGCCAGCTTTTTCCAGATCTCATCCCCAGGCTTTGCGTTTCCGGCATCATAGAGCAGATCGGCGGAGGTCAGCTCATCCATCGTCCAGCGCATCTTCAGCCCGGTAAGCTGGTCGTCTTTCACCATGATCTCTGTTTTCAGGGTGATAAAGCTGTGAGGGTGCGCGGCGGCGGCAAAAGACAAAACCGCCAAAAAAACCGTTGTTGCGCTGCGTTTCACTGTTTGCATCTCTTACTCACGTCAAAAATTCTGTGATATTCACCCGCATTCCTGAAGGAAAGCCTGGCATCACGTGCTATGGCGTAGATCCTTTAGCTATTCTTATCAAACACACTCCCTGGAACCCGACAGATGATGACGACTCTCGAAATGCCATCTGCACTTTCCAGTTCGCAGCGCCGCTGCCAGGTTCTGTTGATGCTCTATGTGCCAGGATTTCGTGCCAACCTGCAACGCATCGGTGAAATCAATGGTGTCGATGATGCCCTCTGCCGGCAGGATATCGACGAGATGCGCATGGAGATCCAGCGCTATCACCAGCTCGACATTGCGACACAGCATGATGGCTGCTACCTGCTTGAAGGTAGCCACCTGAACCAACGTTTATGCCTGCTGCACTGGTTGCGCCGGGCGTTACGCCTCTGCCCCCACTTCGTCGCGCAGCAGTTTACCCCATCTCTGAAAATCGCGCTAAAGCAGCTCGGCATCGCCCGCACTTTATATGACGATACTAACCTGCGGGCGCTGATTAATTTTTGCTCCCGCCGCCTGCAGCGTCAGTTTGAATCCCGGGACACGCAGTTTTTGCAGCTCTATCTGCAGTACTGCCTGCTTCAGCACCATCTGGGCCAGAGCCCGGAGTTTTCAGTGATCCAGCGCAACTGGACCCAGTCACGCAACGAATATCTGATGGCGCAGGAGATTGTGCGCCACTGGCAGCGCCGCGTGGCGCTGGTGCCTCACGCCGATGAGCAACCTTTCCTGGCCCTGCTGTTTATGATGCTCCGCACGCCGGATCCCCTTCGCGATGCGCACCAGGAAGATGACCGTCTGCGCCGCACCATCACCCGCATGATCGCCCGCTTTCATGGGCAAACCGGGATGCAGTTCAGCGACGAGAAGGGGCTGACCGATCAGCTTTATGTGCATATTTCCCAGGCGCTGGACCGCTCGCTGTTTGGCATCGGTATCGACAACAGCCTCCCCGAGGAGATCCACCGCCTCTATCCACGCCTGATGCGTACCACCCGGGAGGTGCTGTTCGAGCTGGAGTCGGAGTTTGGTCTTCGCTTCTCCGAGGAGGAGTCGAGCCTGGTGGCGGTGATCTTTGGCGCCTGGCTGATGCAGGAGAGCGATCTGCATGAAAAGCAGGTGGTGTTATTGACCGGGGAGGATAAAGCCTGCGAGGAGCTGATTGAGCAGCAGCTGCGGGAGTTAACCCTGCTGCCGCTGAACATTCGCTATGTGACGCTGCAGGCCTTTCAGAAGGAGGGTGCCCCGCGCGAGGCCGCCCTGGTGGTCACGCCCTACACCACCGCCCTGCCGCTGTTCTCGCCGCCGCTCATCCATGCCGTCGAGGCGTTGAATGCGCAGCAGCAGGAACATATTCGCGCCATGCTGGAATCTTAGCGCGCTGCCACCCGCGGACGCAGCAGGATCGCGGGTAGCGCCACCAGCGCCATCACCCAGAACACCCCGTGACCGAGATGCTGGTACAGGAAGCCGGCGAAGACGGTCATGATCGCAATACTGCCCCCCATCGCCACCGCCGAGTAGACCGCCTGCAGGCGGATCACATCGCTGCCTTCGCGGGCCGAGATATAACGCATCGCCGCCAGATGACACACCGTAAAGGTGCCGCAGTGCAGGATCTGCGCGACAATCAGCCACGGCAGCTCGGTGGTCCAGCCCATGATCCCCCAGCGAACAACGCCGCAGACGGCAGAGAGCAGGAGCAGCTCCCGGGCGCCAAAGCGGCGGAACAGCCGGTTGCTGAGGGCAAAGATGATCACTTCCGCCACCACGCCCAGCGACCAGAGGTAGCCGACGGCCGAGGCCGAATACCCGGCTCCCTGCCAGTAAATCGCGCTGAAGCCATAGTAAGCGGCATGCGCCCCCTGCAGCAGGCAGACACAGGCGAGGAAGCGCCAGCTCTGGGCCACCAGCGAGCGCCATGCCGGCCAGCCAGCGCTCTCCTGCTGACGGCTTTCGCCCTGCGGCATTACCGATGGGCGCAGCAGCATCCCAAGCAGCATCGAGGCAATCCCGACGCTCAGCAGGGCCAGAATGGCCTGATAGTCATACAGGCTGACCAGCTTGCCCACCAGCGCCGAGCCAATCACAAAGGCGATAGAGCCCCACAGCCGCACGCGGCCATAGTCCATGGTGATCTGCTTCTGCCAGGTATTGGCCAGCGCATCGGTCAGCGGCACCAGCGGCGAGAAGAAGAGGTTAAAGCCCACCATCACCACCACCAGCCAGGCAAACTGCTGGCTAACCCAGAAGCCGGCCATAAACACCAGGGTAAGCAGCGCCAGTACGCGCACGGCTTTGATTAACAGGGAGGGATCGCTGACGCGCGGGGCAATAAGCAGGCTACCGAGAAAACGCGCCACCAGGCCCGAGCCAAGCAGAACGCCAATCATCTCCGGAGTGAGACCAATCCCTTTGAGCCAGACGCTCCAGAAAGGCAGAAAAATACCGTAGCTAAAAAAGTAGGTGAAGTAGCTGAGCGCCAGCCAGCGCGTGGAATGCAAAACCATGAATCCCTCCCGTTTTGGAGGCGATAGTCTGGCGGTAAAAACAGGCTGGCGCAAGCGGGTTTTAACAGCTGATTAACAGGCTCAGGCGGCGCTTTCGACGGCAATCTCCATCGCAAAAAGGGTGCTGTCGCCCGGGCCTAAGACCACCAGCCCAGGCTGCCCGGCCATATGGTGGGCGTTGACCGGATGGCTCTGCGGTTCGAGGCACAGGAATGATTTACCCGACATTCTGAACAGCATCAGCCACGGAGTTTGCGCGGTAATTGTGATATTCATCACATCACGCAGGATCGTTGCCACGCCGTTCCAGCCGGAGTAGCCGACATTCAGCCAGCCATCCCTCCCCTGCCGGGCGGTACTGAAATCGATCTCCGGCGGGATATCTCCCTGCCACGCCAGCGGTAAATGGTGCTCCCCTTCCGGCCAGTAGCCGCTGGCGGAAAACTGCAGGCGGCTGCGTTCGTCAAAGTAAAACCACGGATGGAAGCCCAGACCGTACAGCATCGGCTGCGCACCAAGATGGGTGAGCATCAGCTCCGCCCGCAGAACGTGCTCACGCAACTGATAGCGCAGCACCGCCTGATAATCGAAGCCGCAGTCATGCTGGCAACGCAGCGTCAGAACACACTCCGTATCGGTGCGCGAGGCCACCTGCCAGGGAGACTGCCAGCCATCGCCGTGCAAAAAGAAGCGCTCGTCCACCGGGCTTTGCGGCAGGATAATATCCCGCCCCTGAAAGGCAAAGCGATTACCCGCCACCCGGTTGGCCAGCGGCACCATCGGAAACAGCGCGCTGTCGCCCTCATCCCACAATACGGGCTGCCCGTGGGTGAGGGAGAAGAGTTCCTGCAACCCGCCGCCCTGCGGATTAACGCGCATCCGCAGATGCGCGTTTTCTATCATCAGCAGATCCATCAATGTACGCGCCCGGCATCCGCCGTTGCGGCCACTTTGCTGTGCTGTTTCTCCAGCTGTTCCTCCAGCGCCTCCAGGGTCACGCCTTTGGTTTCCGGGACTTTACGCAGAATGTAGAGATACCCGGCGGCGCAGATCGCTCCGTAGAGCAGGAAGCTGCCCGCCGCCCCCAGCCCGGCATTGAGCAGCGGGAAGGTGTAGGTCAGCAGGAAGCAGGCGATCCACAGCGCCAGGGTCCCCATCGACATCGCCAGGCCGCGGACGCGGTTGGGGAAGATCTCCGACAGCAGCACCCAGGTCACCGGGGCCAGCGTCAGGGCGTAGATGGCAATCGCCGCCAGCACCAGCAGCAGAACCGGCCAGCCCATGATGTTCATCGCGTAGGCGCTGGCAATCAGCACGTAGATAATGGTTAATCCCGAGGCGCCTAACAGCATCAGCTTGCGACGGCCAATTTTGTCCACCAGCGGCAGCGCGGCCAGGGTAAAGACCAGGTTGATGATGCCGGTCGCCACAATCGACTTCAGGGTGTCGTTGATATCAAACCCGGCCGAGGCGAAGATCTCCTGGGCATAGTTGAAGATGACGTTGATCCCGCACCACTGCTGGAACATCGCCAGCACCATGCCAATAATGACGATCGGTTTGACCTGGGGCTGCAGCAGCGTGGAGTACGCCACTTTCTGGGTGTCTTTTTCCAGGGTGTGGGCGATCTCTTTTAAGGTCTGGCTGGCGTACTCCGGGGTGCCAATACGCTCCAGCATGGCGCGGGCACGTTCCGGCTTGCCGGCCTTCATCAGCCAGCGCGGGGATTCCGGAACAAAGAACATCAGGACCAGGAACGCCAGGGCCGGAACCAGCTCGGCACCGAACATCCAGCGCCAGCCGGTTTGCCCGTTCCAGCTCTGGACGATAGCCTCATGGGTGGCACCAGGTGCCACCGGCTCGGCAATCATCAGGTTAATCAGCTGCGCCGCCAGTACCCCCACCACGATGGTCAGCTGGTTAATGGCCACGAAGCGACCGCGCTTATCCGCCGGGCTGACCTCGGCGATGTAGAGCGGGCTGAGGGCGGAGGCGAGGCCAATCCCCACCCCGCCGACGATGCGATAGACCACGAACATGTCAAAGCTGCTCGCCACCGCCGTGCCCCACGCCGAGGCGCTGAACAGCACCGCCGAGAGGATCAGCGGCCACTTACGGCCAAATTTATCGGCGCACCATCCAGAGATTAAAGCCCCGAAAATACAGCCCACCAGGGCGGAACTCATCGCCCAGCCGGATTGCGCCGGGTCGGTAATCGAGAACCAGGCTTCATAGAAGGGTTTGGCCCCGCCAATTACCACCCAGTCGTAGCCAAACAGCAATCCACCGCAGGCGGCGACCAGACAGATAGTCCAGACGTAGCCCATTTTCAGTTGTGTCTGCGCACTGTTATTCATGTTGATTCCTCTTTAAGGGAAACGCAGGGTACAGAGGGTTAACAGGTGGGTTTCCCCACCTGCAGAGTCAGTTAATGGAAAATACCGGCTGCCTGCGCATGCTGAATCAGATGCGCTTTGTCATGGGCCGGGTTAAGTGCCAGCAAGGCCGCCAGCTGGCGTTTGCAGGCTGCGCTGTCACCCAGTCCGGCATGACCCAGCGCCTCAATGAACAGGCAGTGCTGCTGATGTTGCTGCCCGGCTGGCGTATCCAGCACCACCAGATCCGGCAGCGAGACTGCAAAGAAATCCGCCTCCGGCACGTCGTCGCGATGCGCCTGCACCCAGGCCAGGAACCCCTGGAAGTGACGCTCCGCCGCCGCGCTGTCCCCCAGCTGCCGCAGGGCCATCCCCTGCCAGAACAGGTAATCCGCTGGCTGATCGTTGTAGTAGCGCCCGGCCGCAAGGGTTGATTCTCCCTGTGCCGCCCGGGTAAAGCAGCGCTGCGCCTCGGCCTGCGCATCGCCACGGGCGTGGCAGTAGCCCAACAGATACCAGATATCGTTATCGGTTTGCCCCGGCAGACGCCCCTCCCCGAGGTTGTGCGGATAGCGCAGGGCCGCCTGCAGCAGGCTAATCGCCTCGCGGAACTCGCCGCGGGCAATGTGCTGCAAGGCGCGGTGCTGCTGGTTGAGCAGATACTGCCCGGTCACCTTGCCTTCCCCGCCTTCCCACGGATGGAACTGACGCGCCTGAAGCACCTGCGCCGCAGCGTCGTAGCGCCCGGAACCGTTCCACAGACTTAACAGTTCGGCGGTCAGGTCATCGCGTTTGAGGACCACATTTTCCCGCCCGGTAAGCATGGCGAGGCGTTTTGCCACCGGCTGGCCGGTGAGCTTATTGAGATAATCCAGCTCAAACAGGAAACGCGGGTTGTCAGGTTCCAGCTCCACGGCGCGTTGCAGATGCTGCTCCGCCAGCGCCAGGTTGTGCTCTTTATTCCAGGCGTAGATCCCCAGCAGGCGGTGCGCCGGAGCAAATTGCGGCTCCTGCGCCAGGGTGGTTTGCCAGCAGGCGACCGCATCGTCATATCGACGTTTGCTGTACCAGAAGCAGCCCAGCAGATAGCGGGCGAACGGATCATCCTGCAGGCGCTGCAGCATCTGCACTTCATCCAGTGCGTTCGGGAAACGCACCCGGTTGGGCTCACAGCGGCGCGCGGCGGCAATGTAATGGGCACGCGTGGCGGGCTCATCGCTTAATGCGGCCCGCCAGAGCTGAGGCAAGGTCTCCTGGCTGTCGAGCAGATCCAGCATTTCGCGCGCGGCGTCTTGCATCCCCATCGCGGTTAACCAGCCCGCCAGCACGCAGGCGTTGGCCCCACGACGACCCGTCACCTGCAACAGCTTGTCACGTGAAACCTCGTCCCGGGCGATCGCCCAACGGGCATAGTGCAGGGCGTAGCTGAGAGGATGGGTTTGCAGGCAGCCGTCAATGTAGTCCTGCGCGGTGCGTTCGCCCTCAACCTGAGCCAGGGCCAGCGCTTTGAGCCCCATCGCCAGATTGTTGCTGGCATTGATCCCGAGGCTGATGTCGACTTTTTCCAGCGCCTCAGCGTAATTCCCGCGCTTCATCGCCAGCCGCGCCAGCGACCAGAACGCGGCATCGCGGCAGTTTCCGCTCCAGGAGGCTTTGTAGTAGTGATCCCAGGCGGCATCGTCGTCCCCCTGCCGCTCCAGCGCTGTCGCCAGCAGCTGGCTGGCTTCGCCATCCCGCGGGTTCTTATTTAACTTATGCGCACGCACCAGGGCGGCTTCGGCACAGCGCTGCGCCAGCCCCCAGTCGGCGCGGTTCAGCGCCAGGGTGCCCAGCGCGACGTTGTTGCGATAGTCATGGGCATCCAGTTCCAGCGCACGGCGGTAGTAATCTTCCGCATAGCGGCTGGCGTGGTTGTACTGCTCCAGATGCTGACCAATAAAATAGAGTTCATCGCTGTTGCTGATGTTTTCCGGCATGGCGGGTGCGGTGGCCGGATCCGGCAGCGGGGTTTCCTCGGCGATATGCTCCTGATAATGCAGCAGCGTGCGGCCCGAGGCCTCTTTTATCGTCAGGGTTAAGCGCTGCGGCCATTCGTCCGCCAGCGCCTGCTGCCAGCTTTCACCCGGCATCAGGGTCAGCTGCGTTTCCCACACCGGCTTGCCCTCTGCAGTCAGTTCGAGGCGCACGCCCTGAAGCGGGGCGATGGCGTACAGGCCGAGGTGAAGCTGCTGCTCGCACCGCTCCAGCTTAAGCGCCAGCTGGGTGTTGGCGTTCTGCACCTGCCCCAGCTCGCTGTAGGGCAGGAAATTCTGCACGAAGATCTTCTCTTCATACGGCGCAAGCCAGGTGAAATCAGGCTGGTTATCGGTGAAGACGCCGGTCATCAGCTCAATATAGGGGCCGTTTTCATCGGTCAGATTGCGATCCCAGGCGCGACCAAAATCGTCATGGCCCCAGGACCACTGCTTTTTACCCGGCGAGACGTGGTGATCGGCCACGTGCAGCAGGCCGCCCCGCTCCCCGTGATGGTAGGCGCCGACAAAATCGTAGGCCGATTTTTCTGCCATGTAGGAGGTCGGGACCGGCACGTTTTTGTAGCGCGAGATATCCACGCCCGCCGAGTAGTCGACTTTATAGTAGGTGCCGGTGGCAATCGGGAAAGCCGAGACCGCGCGCTTGCCGTGGTCAAACACCGCCGTAACGTCCGGCGGGAAGACGCTCTGATGATCGTCCCCGCCCTTCACCGCCGGGTTGGCCCACCACAGGAAGTGGCGCGGCGTGGCGTTGCCGTTGAAGACTTTGCCGGTGATCTCAATCAATGCCCGATCCGGGTAGAGCGTAAAGCCGGTCATCACCTGCAGGCCGCGCATTGGCTCGGCCTCGCCCAGCCAGACGGTCTGCGCCCCGCCATCCTGCTGCTGGATGGTCACGTCAACCGGCATAAAGGTGGTCGGGCGATGGTGCTGCGGCCAGTTAAACTCGATCCCGCCGGAGATCCACGGCCCCAGCAGGCCCACCAGCGCCGGTTTCACCACCTCGTTGTAGTAGACGAAATCACGCTCCTGAACTTTGTCATATGCGCGATGAATACGTCCGCCCAGCTCCGGCAGCAGCATGATGCGGATGAAGTCGTTTTCCATCCACACCGCCTGGTAATCACGCATCTCGCGGGTCCCGGTCAGGGTATCGGTCACGCCGTAGGGATAGACCGCGCCGGAGGAACCCTGATACACGCGTTTTTCCAGGAACATCGGGTTGGTATCTTCTGCGCCGGTGGTCCATGTCGGTAAGGCGATGGTTTCCCGCCAGACGTTAACTGCTCCAGACATATTCACACTCCAGTAAACAAATAACAGTGAAAGACGATAAGATGGCAGTGTAGAGAGGAATTCAGCGCGCTGATTGCATAATGCTCACGCAATACTATTAACGGAGTTTAGTGAAATGCAGATAGCCGGTCTGAACAACCAGCGGGTGCGGCAGCATAACCGGCGCACGATCATGGCGCTGATCTGGCGCTATAAGCGTCTGAGCAAATCGCAGCTAGCCCAGCACACCGGGCTGTCGATCCCTGCCGTCAGTAAGATTCTCGATGAGCTGGTGGCCGACAATAAGCTGGCGCATTCCAGCGAAAACCTCAGCACCCGGGGGATGAACAGCGGCCACTACCAGATCCCGGATGAGGGTCCACTGATACTCTGCATGAATGTCAGCCCCACCAGCATTGAAAGCCAGCTGATCGACGGGCGCATGTTACCCCTGGGGGATTTTACCTGGACCGACGTCAACGCCCGCACCCCAGAGGCGCTGTTGCAGGCCATCGAAAGCCTGTGGCAGCAGCAGCGTAAACGCTGGCCGGGGCAGCGGATTAACCTGGCACTCGGGATCCACGGCCAGGTGGATACCGCCACCGGGGTGTCCCAGATCATGCCCCAGGCGCCGTGGAAAAAACCGATTGAGATTAAGTATCTGCTGGAAGAAAAGCTCGGCATCACGGTGATGGTGGATAACGACTGCGTGATGCTGGCCCTGGCGGAAAAATGGCAAAACCCGGCCAACCGCGACGATTTTTGCGTGATTAACGTCGATTACGGCATCGGCTCCTCGTTCGTCATTAATGGCCAGGTCTATCGCGGCACGCTCAACGGCAGCGGGCAGATTGGCCACACCATTTTTGATCGCGACGGCGTGGCCTGCGCCTGCGGGCGATACGGCTGCCTGGAGACGGTCGCCTCCCTGTCGGCCCTAAAAAAACAGGCGCGGCTGTGGCTGAAATCCCAGCCCGGCTCCCTGAGTCTCGACCCGGATACCCTGACCACCCTGCAGCTGCTGGATGCCTGGCGTCAGGGTGACGTGAATATTCAGCGCTGGGCCGACGAGGCCGCTAACGCCATCGGGCTGACGCTCTACAATCTGCTCAATGTGCTCAACATCAACCAAATCTGGTTCTATGGTCGCAGCTGCGCCTTCGGCGAACGCTGGCTGCAAACCATTAATCGCCAGATCGGCTTTACTCCCTTCGATCAGGGGGATGCGGTGCGTAACCGGCAAACGGAAATCGCTTTTGGCGGCTTAACCCGGCAGCAGCAGATTATCGGTATTGGTTATCTGTTTGTGGAGGATGCGCTGGCAGAAGGATAGCGGGGAACATGCCGCAATTGCGCGAATTGAAATCATCCTAATGCCTGATTTATGAGGGAAACCTCAATGGCGGGCCGGCATTTTGTGTATTAGCTTTAAGGTAAGTCCCACCCACAAACGAGCCTGCCATGAACAGATTACGCTATTTCGATTTCGGTCACTCCCGGGCGCTGATCCTGTTGATCGCCCGCCTCGCCCTGATCCTGCTGTTTATTATTTTTGGCGTGCCGAAGATGTTTGGTTTTGACGGCACGGTGCAGTACATGGCGAAGCTCGGCGCCCCGATGCCAATGCTGGCGGCCATCGTGGCGGTGATCATGGAGGTGCCCGCCGCCATTCTGATCGTGCTCGGCTTTTTTACCCGTCCACTGGCGGTGCTGTTTGTCTTTTATACCCTGGGTACGGCGGTGATTGGCCACCACTACTGGGATATGAGTGGCGACGCGGTGATGCCGAACATGATTAACTTCTTCAAGAACATCAGTATTGCCGGCGGGTTTCTGCTGCTGGCGGTCGCCGGGCCGGGTGCTATCTCCATCGACCGGCGTTAGCCATAAAAAAAGGCCGCATAAGCGGCCTTTTTGTTCTGCGGGGCAGAATTAGGCGTAAACCGGGAAGCGCGCGCAGATATCCAGCACTTTAGCTTTCACGCGTTCGATAACGGCTTCGTCATTGATGTTGTCCAGCACGTCACACATCCAGCCAGCCAGCTCTTTTACTTCCGCTTCTTTAAAGCCGCGGCGAGTCACAGCCGGAGAACCGATACGGATACCGGAAGTCACGAACGGGCTCTTCGGATCGTTTGGTACGCTGTTCTTGTTAACGGTGATGTTGGCGCGGCCCAGGGCAGCGTCAGCTTCTTTACCAGTCAGGTTTTTATCCACCAGATCCAGCAGGAACAGGTGGTTTTCAGTGCCGCCGGAGACCACTTTGTAGCCACGGTTCAGGAACACTTCCACCATCGCTTTGGCGTTTTTGGCAACCTGCTGCTGGTAAACTTTGAACTCAGGCTCCATCGCTTCTTTCAGCGCCACAGCTTTCGCTGCGATCACGTGCATCAGCGGGCCGCCCTGCGCGCTTGGGAACACGGCGGAGTTCAGTTTTTTGTACAGCTCTTCGTCACCGCCCTTCGCCAGGATCAGGCCACCGCGTGGACCCGCCAGGGTTTTGTGGGTGGTGGTGGTGACCACGTGAGCGTGTGGAACCGGGTTCGGGTACACGTCTGCGGCGATCAGACCCGCCACGTGCGCCATGTCGACGAACAGGTATGCGCCGATGCTGTCGGCGATTTCACGCATTTTTGCCCAGTCAACCACGCCGGAGTAAGCAGAGAAGCCACCGATGATCATCTTCGGTTTGTGCTCTTTAGCCTGCTTCGCCATATCTTCGTAGTCAATTTTACCGGTCTCATCAATACCGTAAGGGATGATGTTGTAGAGTTTGCCGGAGAAGTTAACCGGGGAGCCGTGAGTCAGGTGACCGCCCTGCGCCAGGTTCATACCCAGCACGGTGTCGCCCGGCTGCAGCAGCGCGGTGTAAACCGCGAAGTTAGCCTGAGAGCCGGAGTGCGGCTGCACGTTAGCGTAGTCTGCGCCAAACAGCTCTTTGGCACGGTCGATCGCCAGCTGCTCAACGATATCAACATATTCGCAACCGCCGTAGTAACGCTTGCCCGGGTAACCTTCAGCGTATTTGTTGGTCAGCTGAGAGCCCTGCGCCTGCATCACGCGCGGGCTGGTGTAGTTTTCGGAGGCGATCAGTTCGATGTGCTCTTCCTGACGTACTTTTTCCTGCTCCATAGCCTGCCACAGTTCGGCATCATAATCGGCAATGTTCATTTCACGCTTTAACATCCGCATCTCCTGACTCAGCTAACAAGTAAATTTTTGCCTGAAAAAGGCGGTCCAGTTGGACGACGGGCAACAGTATAACTGATTAGCTGAGTGATAACAGGTCTTGACAAACGATTTTACGCAAACGTTTACCTACCCGCCACGCAAGGGTTTGAGCAATAACGCTCTCACCCTGTAAACTGGATTTCTTTTCAGGTTTGTGATGCAGTTAATTCACGTTGCAAAGAACCATTTACAACGCAGGGTTATTTTTTATAAGATGCATATAAAATACATCATTAAAGTAACATTTGAAGGAAGCTGCTATGTTAGACGCTCAAACCATCGCTACCGTTAAAGCCACCATTCCCCTGCTGGTTGAAACCGGCCCAAAACTTACCGCCCATTTTTATGATCGCATGTTCGCGCACAACCCGGAGCTCAAAGAGATTTTCAACATGAGCAACCAGCGTAACGGCGATCAGCGCGAAGCGTTATTCAACGCCATTGCCGCCTACGCCAGCAACATTGAGAACCTGCCGGCGCTGCTGCCAGCGGTGGAAAAAATTGCCCAGAAACATACCAGCTTCCAGATCAAACCCGAGCAGTACAATATCGTGGGCAGCCATCTGCTGGCGACGCTGGATGAGATGTTCAGCCCGGGCCAGGAGGTGCTGGATGCGTGGGGCAAAGCTTACGGCGTGCTGGCTAACGTGTTTATCAACCGTGAAGCGCAGATCTACAGCGAAAACGCCAGCAAGAACGGCGGCTGGGAGGGCACCCGCGCTTTCCGTATCGTGGAAAAAACGCCGCGCAGCCAGCTTATTACCAGCTTTGAATTTGAGCCGGTCGACGGCCAGCCGGTTGCCGATTACCAGCCCGGCCAGTATCTGGGCGTGTGGCTGAAACCTGAAGGCTTCCCCCATCAGGAGATCCGCCAGTACTCCCTGACCCGCAAGCCAAACGGCAAAGGCTATCGCATTGCGGTGAAACGCGAGGAAGGCGGTCAGGTCTCGACCTGGCTGCATGACGAAGCCAGCGTCGGTGACGTGGTACATCTGGCCGCGCCGGCGGGCGATTTCTTTATGGCGGTGGATGCCAATACCCCGGTGACGCTGATCTCCGCCGGTGTCGGCCAGACGCCAATGCTGGCGATGCTGGATACCCTGGCGAAATCGCAGCATCAGGCGCAGGTGAACTGGTTCCACGCCGCAGAGAATGGCGAAGTGCATGCGTTTTCTGATGAAGTGAAAACCCTGGCTGCCGGTCTGCCGCACTTTACCGCGCATACCTGGTATCGTCTGCCGACAGACGATGACCGCGCCGCAGCGCGCTTCGACAGCGAAGGTCTGATGGCGTTAAGCCAGCATAAAGATCATTTCCACGCGCCGGAGATGCAGTTCTACGTTTGTGGCCCGGTGGCGTTTATGCAGTATGCCGCGGCGCAGCTGGTTGAGCTGGGGGTGAATAAAGAGAACATTCATTACGAATGCTTCGGCCCGCATAAGGTGCTGTAATGCAAAAAGCCCCTCTTCGGAGGGGCTTTTTTTTGCCCGGCGGCGCTGCGCCTGCGGGTTTAATGCCTGGCGTTTAAATCGCCTCGTCGTCTTCTTCGCCGGTACGGATACGGATCACGCGCGACACGTCAAAGACGAAAATTTTGCCGTCGCCGATTTTGCCGGTCTGCGCGGTGCGGATAATGGTATCCACGCAGGTCTCGACGATGTCGTCCGACACCACGATTTCAATTTTTACCTTCGGCAGGAAATCGACCATGTATTCCGCGCCACGGTAGAGTTCCGTGTGGCCCTTCTGACGACCAAAGCCTTTCACTTCCGTTACCGTCATGCCGGTGATGCCAACTTCCGCCAGCGCTTCGCGCACATCATCCAGTTTGAAAGGTTTAATAATCGCATCAATCTTTTTCATGGTGTTCCTTAAACTTATGCCTGTCAGCTGCCTCGTAATCGGTTGCTCACAGTATCATATTCAGGCGGAATTTAGCGTATCACTCTTTAAAATCGTTCGCTTCCAGCTCATGGCGCGACAGCAGCTTATAAAACTCGGTGCGGTTACGTCCGGCCATCCGTGCGGCATGGGTGACGTTGCCTTTGGTGATCTGCAGTAGCTTACGCAGATAGTTGAGCTCGAACTGGTTACGGGCCTCGACGAAGGTCGGCAAGGCGGTGTTCTCCCCCTCCAGGGCCTGCTCCACCAGCGCATCGCTGATCACCGGCGAGGTGGTGAGCGCCACGCACTGCTCAATCACGTTCACCAGCTGGCGCACGTTACCGGGCCAGCTGGCGGTCATCAGCCGCTTCATGGCATCAGTGGAGAAGGCCCGCACGAAGGGCTTATGTCGCTCGGCGGACTGGCGCAACAGCTGGGTGGCCAGCAGGGGAATATCTTCCGCCCGCTCCGCCAGCGCCGGGATCTTCAGGTTGACGACGTTAAGGCGATAGAAGAGGTCCTCGCGGAACTCGTTGCGCGCCATCGCCTTGGGCAGATCCCGGTGGGTGGCCGAGATAATACGCACGTTGATGTCGATATCACGGTTACTGCCCAGCGGCCTGACCTTGCGCTCCTGCAGCACGCGCAGCAGCTTGACCTGCAGGGGAGCGGGCATATCGCCAATTTCATCGAGGAACAGCGTGCCGCCTTCTGCGGCCTGGAACAGCCCTTCCCGGCTGCTGACCGCGCCGGTGAAGGCCCCGCGCGCATGACCAAACAGCTCCGACTCCAGCAGCTGCTCGGGCAGCGCCCCGCAGTTGATGGCGATAAAGGCATTTTTGCCCCGCGGGCTGGCATTGTGGATCGCCTGGGCGAGGATCTCCTTCCCGGTGCCGCTCTGGCCGTTAATCAGCACGCTGACATCGGACTGCGCCACCATCCGCGCCTGTTCCAGCAGCCGCAGCATGATCGGACTGCGGGTGACAAATGACTCCCGCCACGTCTCGTCCCCGGACGGCGCGGCGTGTTCCAGCGCGTCATCGATAGCTTTGTAAAGCGCGTCTTTGTCCACTGGCTTGGTGAGGAAGCTGAAGACGCCCTGCTGGGTGGCCGCCACGGCATCGGGGATCGAGCCGTGGGCGGTAAGGATAATCACCGGCATGCCGGGCTGGAGCTTCTGGATCTCGGTAAACAGCTGCATGCCGTCCATTTCATCCATTCGCAGATCGCTGATGACCAGATCGACCTTCTCGCGCCCCAGCACTTTCAGCCCTTCCTGGCCGCTTTCGGCGGTCACCACGCTGTAGCCCTCGCTCACCAGACGCATGCCCAGCAGCTTCAGCAAGCCGGGGTCATCATCTACCAGCAAAAGATGCGCAGGTTTTCGGCTTGTCATGGCTTTCCATCCTCCTGGTTCGGGGTATCCGCCGCGTCGCCGTCAGCGGATGGTGTCGCACTCTTCGGCGCATCCGGCAGATAGTTACTGACCGGCTTACGGGTGGAGAGCTGCCGTTCAATATCGGTCAGGTTTTCCAGCTTCCGCGTGGTGGTGTCCAGCTGCGTGCGTAAATATTGCTGCTGCTGGCGCAGGTTATCCAGTTCGCCATCGGTGATCTGCTGTAACTTGCCGTAGCGGGAACGCTCTTCCGCCAGCTGCAGCTGCAGTACCTGCCCGTGTCGCCAGAGCTGGTAAAGCGGGCGCACCTGGGCGGGGATCTGCGGGCTCAGCGCATCCAGCCGGGTGGTCAATACCCGCCGCTCCACCGGGTTAATTTTGGCATTCGCCAGCAGGATCCCGCGTTTAAAGCTCTCCTGCCAGGTGTCATCGGTCCAGCCCCGGGCCTCTGCGCGCGCGGCGGCGGGTGAGAGGCGGTCCGCGCAGTCCATGCCGCGCAGCCAGAAGAGCGGGTTGCTGTCGGTCTCCTGACCGTGCAGCTGCCAGATATTATTGCAGTCGGTAGAGAGGAAGTCCGCCAGCTGATGTTCAGGCAATTTTTCATCCTGCTTGTCGCTAATCGTTGGCGCGGGTGCATGGGTGACGCAGCCGGTCAGCAGCAGGCAGGGAAGGCTCAGGCGAATAAAGTGGCCGGAAAAGACCGCGTTAATGGCGCGGGAAAAGACGTGTGACATACTCACCAGACTTAGATTCATTTCAGTGATTTTTCCGACTCAAGCGGCAGTTCGATGCGAAAACAGACATCGGTACGGTCGTCAGTGACAAGATTAAGCTCTCCCTGCATACGACGAATACAGTCGCGGGCGATGCTCAGCCCCAGACCGCTTCCCTTAACCGCCCCTTTGCGTTGATGGCTCCCCTGGAAAAAGGGTTCGAAGATCATCGTTTTTTCATCGTCGGGGATCGGGTTTCCGGTGTTGGCGACATCGATACAGACGCGTGAGTCGCGCGTAAAACTGCGAACATAAATGGTACCGGATTCAATGCCATAGTGCACCGCGTTGGAATAAAGATTATCCAGGACGCTCATCAGCAGCATGGGTTCGGCTAAACAGGCGGGCGTCGAGAGTGCCAGTTCAGTATGCATCATTTTAGCCCGGGCAGGCAGGCTGTGGGCGGAGAGCACCATATCCACCAGCGGCGCCAGCTCGACGCGCTCCAGCTCGGGGATGCCGTCGGCCAGTTTGCGGTTGTAGTCGAGCAGTTGCTCAATCAGCTTTTGCAGATTGCGGCTGCTGGCATCGAGGATCTCCACAATCTCCCCCTGCTCTGGCGTCAGCGGTCCGGCGACCTCATCGGCCAGCAGTTCGGTCCCCTCGCGCATGCTGGCGAGCGGGGTTTTCAGTTCGTGGGAGATGTGGCGTAAAAACTGGTGGCGCTGGGATTCGAGCCACGTCAGCCGCTCAGAGAGCCAGATGATCCGTTGCCCGACCGAGCGCAACTCGCGCGGGCCGGTAAAGACCACGGTATTGCCCAGCGAGCGCCCCTCCCCCAGCCGGTTGATCATCCGCTCGATGCCCTTGACCGGGCCGATGATCATGCGGGTGAAGAGCAGGACCAGCACCAAGCTGACCAGAAATAGCACCAGCGCCTGCCAGCCAAAGAACTGGCCGCGCTCGGCAATCTCCTGCTGGAGCTGCTGCCCGCGGGAGAAGATCACCGCCCGGGTCGCCTGCACCATCTCGGCGTTGGCATTGGCAAAGGCTTCCAGCCGCATGGCAGACATCGCATCGGGGCCGCTGTTAAGGCACTGGAGCTGCGCCAGGGCATTAATATCCTGGCGTAAGGCCTGATAGAGCTTGTCGTCCGGCAATACCCCGGCATGAGCGTCGAGCATTTCGCTGTAGCGCTTACGCTGATTTTGATAGACGGTTGCCAGGGTTCGGTCATCGAGGACGCAATACTGCCGGTAGCTGCGCTCCATCTCCAGCGCGGCATTGGTCATCGCCTCGCTGCGGCGGGCATCAATCAGGGTAGTACGGTTGGTGAGCGCCGCCTGGGCGCTGAGGGCGTTCAGGCTCTGCCATGCCTGCCATGCCAGGACCAGCAAAGGCAGCAGGATCAGCAGGAATGCCATCATGACTAACTGTCGCAAGGAGCGAGGGAAAACAGGCCAGCGTTTCAACGCATTACTCTCTGTCGCGAGGAGGTAAGAGGATGCTAGCTGGACAACCCTTCAGATACAACAAAGCCGGGTTAAAAACCCGGCTTTGTTATGGAATGAGGCGGTGCCTAACTCGACGTTTCGCCCTGGGTCTGATAAAGCAACGCTATGATCAGTAGTTGGACGGCAGGCACCTTTTTGTGCGTCATTCGAAGTTTATGTAGCGCGTCCCGAAGGGGCTGACATAAGAGGGTGAATGAGCCACTGGTTATTATTATGCAACAGATGTGCCAGAATGCAAATAAAAATCTTAAAGTATTAATTTATATGATTTTTTATAGATACCAGCGGTAATTTCGGATGGAATGATTTTCAGGCTATCTGTCGCTTATTAGCAACACCCTTGCAGGGTTATTCTGCACTCTATAAAAATCAACAGGTTAAATGTCTCCAATTGACGACATCAATATATGAGGGTTGTCGCATATTTGCGACAGCGGGGAATTGCCGGGCGGCACTGCGTTTGCCCGGCCTACAAAACCAAAACGGCAACCTCGGTTGCCGTTTTGGACTTAACCCAACTGCTTACGCGCGTTGCGGAAGATACGCATCCACGGGCTATCCTCGCCCCAGTTCTCCGGGTGCCAGGAGTTGCTGACGGTGCGGAACACGCGCTCAGGGTGCGGCATCATCACCGTAACGCGGCCACTTTCGCTGGTCACCGCGGTGATCCCGTTGGCTGAGCCGTTCGGGTTCGCCGGGTAGGTCTGCGTGACTTTACCGAAGTTATCGACAAAGCGCAGCGCCACCAGGCCTTTGCTCTCCAGCTCCGCCAGGTGGGCGGCGTTACGCACTTCCACCTGCCCTTCACCGTGAGAGACAGCGATTGGCATCTGCGATCCCACCATTCCCTGCAGCAACAGGGACGGGCTCTGGGTCACTTCCACCAGGCTGAAACGCGCTTCGAAGCGGTCGGACTGGTTACGCACAAAGCGCGGCCAGGCTTCGCTGCCCGGGATCAGCTCGCGCAGGTTCGACATCATCTGACAGCCGTTACAGACGCCCAGGGCCAGGGTCTGCGGACGGTGGAAGAAGGTTTCGAACTCGTCGCGGACGCGGTCGTTGAAGAGAATGGATTTCGCCCAGCCCTCGCCTGCCCCAAGAACGTCACCGTAAGAGAAGCCGCCGCACGCCACCAGCGCCTGGAAATCAGCCAGACCGGTCCGGCCTGCCAGCAGGTCGCTCATGTGCACGTCGATAGCGTCGAAGCCCGCGCGGTGGAAGGCAGCCGCCATCTCCACGTGGGAGTTAACGCCCTGCTCGCGCAGAACCGCCACTTTCGGGCGTGCGCCCCTCGCGATGTACGGCGCGGCAACGTCTTCGTTGATGTCGAACGAGAGCTTCACGTTCAGGCCCGGATCGTTATCATTGGCTTTCGCCTCGTGCTCCTGATCGGCGCACGTCGGGTTATCACGCAGACGCTGCATCTGCCAGGTGGTTTCTGCCCACCACATGCGCAGCGTGGCGCGGCTTTCGGCAAACACGGTCTGACCGTTGGATTCGATAACAAAACGATCCCCGGTCACCGCTTTACCCAGATAGTGCACACAGTCGCCGAGGCCGTGTTGCGTCAGCAGCACGTCAACCGCCTCGCGGTCGGCCGCACGTACCTGAATCACCGCACCCAGCTCTTCATTAAACAGCGCTGCCAGACGATCGTCGCCCAGCGTGGCGATGTTCGCTTCCACGCCGCAGTGGCCGGTGAAGGCCATCTCCGCCAGGGTGACCAGCAGGCCACCGTCGGAACGGTCGTGATAGGCCAGCAGTTTGCGTTGTGCCACCAGCGCCTGGATGGCGTCGTAGAAGCCTTTCAGCTGCGCCACGTCGCGCACGTCGGCCGCTTTGTCGCCCAGCTGACGGTAAACCTGTGCCAGCGCGGTGGCCCCCAGCGCATTATGCCCTTTGCCCAGATCGATCAGCAGCAGGGCGTTATCTTCGGTAGAAAGCTGCGGGGTGATGGTGTGACGCACATCGTCCACGCGGGCAAAGGCGGTGATCACCAGCGACAGCGGAGAGGTCATCTCGCGCTGCTCGGCACCTTCCTGCCAGCGGGTTTTCATCGACATGGAGTCTTTACCCACCGGAATGGTCAGACCCAGCGCCGGACAGAGCTCCTCACCCACCGCTTTCACCGCTTCGTACAGCCCGGCGTCTTCGCCCGGGTGACCCGCTGCGGCCATCCAGTTGGCGGAGAGCTTGATGCGTTTGATGTCGCCAATCTGGGTGGCAGCAATGTTGGTCAGCGCTTCACCCACCGCCAGACGGGCAGAGGCGGCGAAGTCCAGCAGGGCAACCGGGGAGCGTTCGCCCAGCGCCATCGCTTCACCGTAGTAGCTGTCGAGGCTGGCAGTGGTCACCGCGCAGTTCGCCACCGGTACCTGCCACGGGCCAACCATCTGATCGCGGGCAACCATGCCGGTCACGGTGCGGTCGCCGATGGTGACGAGGAAGGTTTTCTCCGCCACGGCCGGGAGATGCAGAACGCGGTTAACCGCCTCGGCAACGGTCACACCCTGCAGGTCGAGGGCTTTACCGCTGGCTTTGCGGGTCTGTACGTCGCGTGTCATCTTCGGCGTTTTGCCCAGCAGCACGTCCAGCGGCAGGTCAATCGGCTGGTTGTCGAAATGGGTATCGCTCAGGGAGAGGTGCATCTCTTCGGTGGCTTCACCGATCACCGCGTACGGGGCGCGCTCGCGGCGGCACAGCTCATCGAACAGCGGCAGCTGATCCGGGGCCACCGCCAGCACATAGCGCTCCTGGGATTCGTTACACCAGATCTCCAGCGGGCTCATGCCTGGCTCATCACTCAGGATGTCACGCAGGTTGAAGCGACCGCCGCGGTTGCCGTCGCTCACCAGCTCCGGCATGGCGTTGGAGAGACCGCCCGCGCCGACGTCGTGAATAAACAGAATGGGGTTGGCGTCGCCCAACTGCCAGCAGCGGTCGATCACTTCCTGGCAACGGCGCTCCATCTCCGGGTTGTCGCGCTGTACGGAGGCAAAATCGAGATCCGCATCAGACTGACCGGAGGCCATAGAAGATGCCGCCCCGCCGCCCAAACCGATGTTCATCGCCGGACCGCCGAGTACGATCAGCTTCGCACCGACCACGATCTCGCCTTTCTGCACGTGATCGGCGCGGATGTTGCCGATCCCACCCGCCAGCATGATCGGTTTGTGGTAGCCGCGCAGCTCTTCGCCGTTGTGGCTCTCCACTTTCTCTTCGTAGGTACGGAAATAACCGTTCAGGGCCGGACGACCAAATTCGTTGTTAAACGCCGCGCCGCCCAGCGGGCCGTCGGTCATGATGTCAAGCGCAGTCACAATGCGCTCCGGCTTACCGAAGTCCTCTTCCCATGGCTGTTCAAAGCCCGGGATACGCAGGTTGGAGACGGAGAAGCCCACCAGACCCGCTTTTGGTTTTGCTCCACGGCCGGTGGCACCTTCGTCACGGATTTCGCCGCCGGAACCGGTCGCCGCACCCGGCCACGGCGAGATCGCCGTCGGGTGGTTGTGGGTTTCGACCTTCATCAGGATATGCGCAGGCTCCTGATGGAAGTCATAGCGCCCTGCTTCGCGATCGGCGAAGAAGCGGCCCACCTCGGAACCTTCCATGACCGCGGCGTTGTCTTTATAAGCAGACAGCACGTGGTCTGGGGTTTTTTCCATGGTGTTTTTGATCATTTTGAACAGCGACTTCGGCTGCTGCTCACCGTCGATAATCCAGTCGGCGTTGAAGATCTTGTGGCGGCAGTGCTCGGAGTTAGCCTGGGCGAACATATAGAGTTCGATGTCGTTCGGATTGCGGTTCAGCTTAACGAACGCGTCCTGCAGGTAGTCGATTTCATCGTCGGCCAGCGCCAGGCCTAAGCGCAGGTTAGCGTCAATCAGCGCCTGACGGCCTTCACCCAGCAGATCCACGCTCTGGACAGGCGCAGGCTGATGGTGAGAGAAGAGTTTCTGCGCGTCGTCCAGAGAGGCAAACACGCTCTCCATCATGCGGTCGTGCAGTTCGGTTGCCACAACGGCCCACTGCGCGTCAGTCAGGGTAGAGGCTTCAACGTAATACGCCACGCCGCGCTCCAGACGGTCAATCTGGCTCAGACCACAGTTGCGGGCGATATCGGTTGCTTTAGAAGACCAGGGGGAGATGGTGCCCGGACGAGGCGTAACCAGCAGAAGTTTACCGTTTGGGGTATGGCTGCTCAGGCTTGGGCCATACTTCAGCAGGCGTTCAAGCCGGACCAAATCCTCTGCCGTTAAGGGAGCATTCAGGTCAGCAAAATGGACATACTCAGCGTAAATATTGCTTACCGGAAGGTCGGCCGCCTGAAAACGTGCCAGCAGTTTGTTGATACGGAAGGCAGACAGTGCAGGCGAACCACGCAGAATTTCCATCATAAGTCTCTCGTCTTCGAAGCGCCGGAGGCGCTTACAGTGTGCGCAAGGGGGAAAACGGGCGCCATTATAGTGGATCCTGAGCGCCGACGAAACCGTTTGCGTCGTAATAAAATCGATGCCGTCATTTAACCATTGATGTTGCCTATCCCGCTAATAAGTTGCCAAGTGGCGTAACTTTACGCAAAATGCCGCGAAATCTTTGGTAATACTTGTTTTTACTGTGGCGACGACAAAGCAGAATAATAGACAGCGCATAGAATCAACTTATTGAAAAAATTAAAGATTAATTATCTGTTCATCGGCATCGTAACCTTGCTGCTGGCAGCGGCCCTTTGGCCTTCAATCCCCTGGTTCGGCAAGGCCGAAAATCGTATCGCCGCCATTCAGGCGCGGGGGGAGCTGCGCGTCAGTACCCTCTCCTCGCCGTTGACCTACAGCGCCATCAACAACAAAGCGATTGGCCTTGACTACGAGCTGGCTCAGCACTTTGCTGACTATCTGGGCGTTAAGCTCAGGATCACCGTGCGCCAGAACATCAGCCAGCTGTTTGACGACCTGGATAATGGCAAGGCCGATATGCTGGCCGCCGGACTGGTCTATAACAGCGAGCGCAGCAAGAACTATCAGCCTGGCCCCACCTATTACTCCGTCTCGCAGCAGCTGGTCTATCGCGTCGGCAGCCTGCGCCCGCGCACCCTTGCCAGCCTAAGCGCTGAACAGCTCACCGTCGCCCCGGGGCATGTGGTGATTGACGACCTGCGGGCGCTGAAAGAGAAGAAGTACCCTGACCTCAACTGGACGGTGGATGAGAGGCTCGGCACTACGGCGCTGCTGCAGCAGGTCATCGACGGCAAACTGCCCTACACTATCGCTGACTCGGTAGCCATCAGCCTGTTCCAGCGTGTTCATCCTGAACTGGCAGTGGCGCTGGACGTCACTGACGAGCAGCCCGTCACCTGGTTCAGCCCGCTCGATGGTGACCAGACGCTCTCTGCCGCGATGCTCGATTTCTTCAACGGGATGAATGAGGACGGCACCCTGGCGCGTCTGGAGGAGAAATACCTCGGCCATGGGGATGACTTTGACTATGTCGATACCCGCAGCTTCCTGCGGGCGGTGGATAATGTCCTGCCGGATCTGCAGCCGCTGTTTGAGAAGTACGCCCAGGAGATCGACTGGCGCCTGCTGGCCGCTATCTCCTATCAGGAGTCGCACTGGGATGCCCTCGCCACCTCACCCACCGGGGTACGCGGCCTGATGATGCTGACCAAAAACACCGCCCAGAGCCTGGGCCTGACTGACCGAACCGATGCCGAGCAGAGCATCAGCGGCGGGGCGCGCTATCTGCAGGCGATGATGGATAAGGTGCCGGAGACGGTGCCGGAAGAGGAGCGGATCTGGTTTGCGCTGGCAGCCTACAACATGGGGTATGCCCATATGATCGATGCCCGCGCCCTGACGGCTAAAACCAAAGGCAACCCCAACAGCTGGGCAGACGTCAAACAGCGCCTGCCGATGCTGAGCCTGAAGCCGTATTACAGCAAGTTAACCTATGGCTATGCGCGCGGGCACGAGGCGTACGCCTACGTGGAGAATATCCGCAAATACCAGATAAGCCTGGTGGGGTATCTGATGGAGAAAGAGAGAGAGGCGCAGGCGGCACAGCAGCTGGCGCAAAGTTATCCGGTGGTATCGCCGGATGAGCTTACTCGCCCGATAACTTCAATTCTGCCTTTTGTTGCTTTTTCTGCTGACGCCGCATTCGAAAGAACTCACTTAGCATCTCCGAACACGCTGGTGCCAGCACCCCGCCCATCACGTTGACCTGATGGTTCATGCCGGGATGTCTGAGCACATCCAGCAGCGAACCTGCCGCCCCGGTTTTTTCATCCCGCGCGCCATACACCACCGTGCCGATTCGGCTGTGGATCATGGCGCCGGAGCACATCACGCAGGGTTCGAGCGTGACATAGAGGGTGGTATCCAGCAGGCGGTAGTTTTGCAGCACCAGACCGCCCTGGCGCAGGGCCATAATTTCGGCATGGGCAGTGGGATCGTGACGCCCAATCGGGCGGTTCCAGCCTTCGCCAATCACCTGGTTATTGTGGACCAGCACGGCGCCCACCGGGACTTCGCCCTCTTCCCAGGCGCGTTTGGCAAGCTGGAGCGCATGGCGCATCCAGTATTCATGATTAAGTTCAAGGTCGGACAACGCAGCATACTCCAGTCTGAAAAGCGGGCGCATTATACACACCCGCTATGCATAATCACAAAATCATTCCAGTTGCTGAAGTTCGCCAAGGGGCGTGACGCGCCAGCGGTGCTGGCAGAAGTACAGGAGGGGGTTATCCTGCTTGCTGTCGCTGTAGCCGCTGTAGAGGCGCAGCGGGGTACCAATTTTCTTCTCCAGCTGCACCACCTTCTCGTGGCCGAGGCAGCGCATGGTCAGCACCCAGCCGCCGTATGCACGCCCCATCTGGGTGGCGATCAGGTTGACGCGTGGCAGCCAGGGGGTATCGAAATAGACCTGCTCCACCAGCGACTGCGGCGAGCCGGTAATCAGCCAGATGTCAGCATCGTTGGCGTTGAGGTAGTTGGTGAGCCGCTCCTGCACCACCGGGAAGGCGGTGACATGCCCGCGAAACCAGCTGACAAACTCTTTCTCCAGCTGTTTAAGACGCGCTTCGCTGTGGCCGAAGGTGCACCCCCACAGCAGCAGGCTCATCGGCCAGCGGGCGGCGCGGCCTTTAACCAGCAACACGCCGCCGATGATGGGTAACAGAGGCAACACGAGCAGGGCATTCAGGGGTTGTCGGCGCAGTAAATAGCGCATAAAGGTGCCGAACATATCCTGCTGATGTAGCGTTCCGTCCAGATCAAAAAAGACTACGCGACGCTCGTGATTGGCCAAACCTTACTCCTCTGGATCAGTAAACCCTAACAGCCAGGTAAACAGGAACCCGGCGATAACCGCTACCAGATAGCCTAACAGATAGAGCATGACTTTTCCGGTCACGATGGTTAATGCCAGCGGTAATCCAGAAATACCGAAGGTAATAACGGTCGCAACTTTCCAGTAACTGATGAGCGCCCCACCAACCGCACCACCAAGACAGGCACCGATAAACGGCTTGCCCAGCGGCAGAGTAACACCGAAGATCAGCGGTTCACCAATCCCCAGCAGCCCGACCGGCAGCGCCCCTTTGATTACCTTTTTCAGGCGTTCATTCCGGGTTTTCATTAGCACCGCAATTGCCGCGCCGATCTGCCCGACACCGGCCATTGCCAGAATAGGCAGCAGCGCGTTGTAACCATGCGCCTGCACCAGCTCAACGTGGATTGGCACCAGGCCCTGATGTAAGCCGGTCAACACCAGCGGCAGGAAGGTGCCCGACAGTACCCCGCCCACCAGGAAGCCACCGCGATCGATAGCCCAGGAGGCGCCATGGGCGATGGATTCCGAGATCACGCCACCCAGCGGTTGCAGGGCGATAATCGCCACGCTGCCGGTGATTAAGGTCGTCAGCAGCGGATTAAAGATCAGCTCCAGCGAGCCCGGCAGGAGGTTGCGCAGCCGTTTCTCGATCCAGCACATCAACACCACCACCAGCAGCACGGCGATCACCCCACCCCGCCCAGGCTGCAGCGTTTCCCCAAACAGAGTGATTTGCGCCAGCTGTGGGCTGGAAAGGATCCCCGCCATCACCCCGCCCATTGCCAGCGAGCCGCCAAACACTTTGGCGGTGTTGACCCCCACCAGAATATTCATGATGGCAAAGACCGCGCTGCCGAAAATGCCGAGAATCCCCAGCAGGTTGGGATAGTGGGTTGCGAAGTCGCCGACAATGTCCGGGCGTTTCAGGATATTGATGATCCCGGTGATCAGCCCCGAGGCAATAAAGGCCGGGATCAGCGGAATAAAGACGTTGGCCAGCTGGCGCAGCGCGTCGCTCATCGGGGCTTTGTATTTGGCTTTCACCTGGGCTTTGGTGCGCTCGGCGTCGTCCATCACCGCCCCGCCCATCAACGAGCGCATGGCGTCCACGACCTGCGCAGCCTTGCCTGGGCCGACGATCAGCTGATGCTGCTCCCCCTGCTTCACGTAGCCGCTGACCCCGGGCAGTTTTTTCAGCCGCGCCAGATCGAGCTTGTCATCATCCTGAACTTCCACCCGCACCCGCGTCATGCAGTTTTCCAGACGCAGAATGTTGTTCTCCCCGCCAATACCCGCAAGGATATCGCTGGCAAGGGCTGCTGTTTTTTCCATGTACGCCTCTTTAGTTTTCTAATGCCGCACGTAAGAATCCCTGATGCGCGTCGAGTCTGGCGCGCGCCGCTGCGGCATCCAGCCCGCTTAAGATCATCAGAATGGCCGGTTTGACGTCATACCCGGTCTGTTTCAATACCTCTTCCGCCTCGTCACGGGTGGTGCCAGTGGCTTCCACCACCATGCGGCAGGCCCGGTCGATGAGCTTCACGTTGGTGGCTTTCATGTCCACCATCAGGTTCTGGTAAACCTTGCCAAACTTCACCATCGCTCCGGTGGAGATCATGTTCAGGACCAGCTTTTGCGCGGTGCCGGATTTCAGGCGGGTGGAGCCGGTCAACGCCTCCGGGCCGACAACCGGCGAGATGGCGATCGCGGCGACCTGGGCAATGGGTGAGCCAGGGTTACAGGAGATTGCCACGGTAGTGCAGCCGGTCTGGTTCGCGTACTCGAGGCCGCCAATCACGTACGGCGTGCGCCCGGAGGCTGCCAGCCCGACCACCAGGTCCTGCGCGGTCAGGTTGAGAGCTTTAAGATCGTCTTCGCCGAGCTGTTTGCTGTCCTCGGCCCCTTCCACCGCTTTCAGCAGCGCCCCGGGACCACCGGCGATCAGGCCGATGACCAGGCCATGCGGCACGCCAAAGGTTGGCGGGCATTCAGAGGCGTCCAGCACGCCAAGTCGTCCGCTGGTGCCCGCCCCCATGTAGATGATGCGCCCGCCCGCTTTCAGCGCGGCGGCGGCGGCATCCACGGCTTTCGCTACCTCGGGTAATGTCTCTTTCACTGCCTGCGCGACCAGCGTATCCTGTTGGTTAAAGCGATTAACCAGGTCAAGCGTGGAGAGCGCGTCGAGATCCAGGGTCTGTGGATTGCGGGATTCTGATACCAGTGAGCCGAGATTCATTTTTTTGTGCCTCAAGAATTTTTAATTCATAATAGTCGCATTATAATGGAATATAAAATTCATTCAGGCGAGCAGAATTCGCATTTGCTGCAGTCATCACATTTCGCCAGGAGTCTTTATGAACTGTTTAATTCGTATCCGCCAGCGATACGCGGGTTTTGCCCAGAGCGATAAAAAACTGGCGGACTTTTTACTTACCCAGCCCGATCGTGCCCGCCATTTAAGCTCCCAGCAGCTGGCAAGCGAGGCGGGCGTGAGCCAGTCCAGCGTGGTGAAATTCGCGCAAAAAATTGGCTTTAAAGGTTTTCCGGCGCTGAAGCTGGCGCTGAGTGAAGCCCTGGCCAGCAACCCGAATCCGCAATCCATGCCGGTACACAACCAGATCCGCGGCGACGATCCGATGCGCCTGGTGGGCGAAAAGCTGATTAAGGAGAAGGTTGCGGCGATGCACGCCACGCTGGACGTGAACAGCGAAGAGAAACTGCTGGAGAGCGTCGCCATGCTGCACGCGGCCCGGCGGGTGATCCTCACCGGGATCGGCGCGTCCGGGCTGGTGGCGCGCAATTTTGGCTGGAAGCTGAATAAGATCGGCCTGATCGCCATTGTCGAACAGGATATGCATGCCCTGCTGGCCACCGTGCAGGCGATGGCGCCTGACGATCTGCTGCTGGCTATCTCCTATTCTGGTGAACGTCGGGAGATTAACCTTGCCGCCGATGAAACCCTGCGCGTAGGTGGGAAAATTCTGGCTATCACCGGCTTTACCCCCAATGCGCTGCAGCAGCGGGCCACCCGCTGTCTTTACACCATTGCCGAAGAGCAGGCCACCCGCAGCGCGGCTATCTCCTCCACCAGCGCGCAGATGCTGCTGACCGACCTGCTGTTTATGGCGCTGGTTCAACAGGATCTGGAGCGCGCTCCGGAACGCATTCGCCACAGTGAGGCGCTGGTAAAAAAACTGGTTTGAACAGGGAATGAGCGTATAATGCCCGCCCTGTTTGTGTTGTTTCTGAGAATTTCCTGATGGCGCTGTTAATCACCAAAAAATGCATCAATTGCGATATGTGCGAACCCGAATGCCCGAACCAGGCGATTTCGATGGGGGACAGCATTTATGAGATTAACAGCGATCGTTGCACCGAATGCATTGGCCATTACGAGACGCCAACCTGCCAGAAGGTGTGCCCTATCCCCAATACCATCCTGAAGGATCCGGCACACTCTGAATCCGAAGAGCAGCTTTGGGACAAGTTTGTCCTGATGCACCACGCGGACAAGATTTAACTTTCGATAATCACCGTGGCACAGGCGTAATGGCGTTCATCCGCCAGCGTGACGTGCATATGCGCCACGCCCAGCTTTTCCGCCAGCGTTAACGCCTCGCCCCACAGCCTGAGGCGCGGTTTACCCAATTCATCGTTAAACACTTCGAACTGATTAAACGCCAGGCCGTTGCGGATCCCGGTGCCGAAGGCTTTTGCCGCCGCCTCCTTCACCGCAAAACGTTTGGCCAGAAAACGCACCGGCTGCTGGTGCGTATTCCAGATGGCCCATTCGTTATCGCTGAGCACCCGGCGGGCAAGGCGATCGCCGCTACGGGCAATCACCGCTTCGATACGGTCAATCTCGACGATATCCGTGCCTAAGCCGAGGATGGCCATTACTTACGCGCTTCCAGCATCAGGCGTTTCATCTCAGCCACCGCCTCTTTCAGGCCGCTCATCACTGCACGACCGATAATCGCATGGCCGATGTTCAGCTCGTGCATCTCCGGGATGGCAGCAATGGCTTTGACGTTATGGTAGGTCAGGCCGTGGCCAGCATTGACCTTCAGGCCGAGGCCCGCTGCATAGGTGGCCGCTCTGGCGATACGATCCAGCTCTTTCGCCCGGGTAGCGTCATCTTCGGCATCAGCGTAACAGCCGGTATGGATCTCGATGAACGGCGCGCCCACGTCGGCGGCGGCTTTAATCTGCGCTTCATCGGCATCGATAAACAGCGACACCAGGATCCCGGCATCCGCCAGGCGTTTGCAGGCGTCACGCATCTTATCGAACTGACCGGCCACGTCCAGCCCACCCTCGGTGGTCACTTCCTGACGCTTTTCCGGCACCAGGCAGCAGAAGTGCGGTTTGGTCTCAACGGCAATCGCCAGCATCTCTTCGGTGACGGCCATCTCAAGATTCATGCGGGTATCCAGGGTCTGACGCAGGACACGTACGTCACGATCGGTGATATGACGACGATCTTCGCGCAGATGCACGGTAATGCCATCGGCGCCCGCCTGCTCGGCAATGAATGCCGCCTGAACCGGATCGGGATATGCCGTCCCGCGCGCGTTGCGCAGGGTGGCAATGTGGTCAATGTTGATGCCTAACAGTAATTCAGCCATGACAATCCTCGGTTTTCTTTTGATTCGTTAACGCTTCGGCACAAACTGCCGGAATAATTCGCGGCTCTTAAGGGGCTTGCCACCAAGATACGGCTTGAGCGCAATGCGGGTAAAGCGTTTTGCCGCCCGCAGGGTGCTGACATCGGGAAACTCGCGTTCCGCCAGCGCCCGCAGATCCCGTCCGGTGAAGGTGCTGTTGTCGATAACGACGCTGGCGATAAAGCCCTTCTCTTCGCGATAGCGGTAGGTCATCGAGTCTTCGACCGGATCGCCGCTGCCCGCACAGTGCAGAAAATCGACGCCGTATCCCAGATGCCCGAGCAACGCCAGCTCAAAGCGACGCAGCACTGGTTCAGGCGAGCCGGTAACGCCCGCCAGCGCCTGCAGACAGTGCAAATAGTCGAAAAAGAGTTCGGAGAAGCGGGTTTCATGTTCAAGAACGCGCGTGATCAGCTCGTTCACATACAGACCGCTGTACAGCGTAATACCAGAGAGGGGGAGCGCCAGAGAGACGGCTTCGGCACTGCGCAGGGTTTTGACTTCCCCACGTCCGCCAAAGCGCACCAGCAGCGGTGTGAAGGGTTGTAGCGCGCCCTTCAGATTAGAACGTTTGGAACGTGCGCCTTTGGCAACAAGGCGCACGCGGCCTGACTCTTCCGTGAAGACGTCCAGCATCAGGCTGGTTTCGCTCCACGGACGGCTGTGAAGGACAAAGGCTCTTTGCCATCCATCCACGTTTTAGTGACTTAAACGTCGTCGCCGTAACCAAGACTACGCAGCGCGCGCTCGTCATCGGCCCAGCCAGATTTCACTTTCACCCACAGTTCCAGGTGAACCGGAGCTTCAAACATCTCCTGCATGTCCTTACGGGCTTCGATACCGATGGTTTTGATCTTGGCGCCTTTGTTGCCAATCACCATCTTCTTCTGCCCTTCGCGCTCAACGAGGATCAGCCCGTTGATGTCATACCCGCCGCGCTCGTTGGTCTGGAAACGTTCGATTTCCACGGTCACGGAGTATGGCAGTTCAGCGCCGAGGAAACGCATCAGCTTTTCACGGATGATTTCAGACGCCATAAAGCGCTGAGAACGGTCAGTGATGTAATCTTCCGGGAAGTGGTGAATCGCTTCCGGCAGATGCTTACGTACGATGCCCGCGATGGTATCCACGTTCAGACCGGTCTCGGCAGAGAGCGGGACGATATCGAGGAAGTTCATCTGGCTACCCAGCCACTGCAGATGCGGCAGCAGATCGGCTTTTTCCTGCACGTTATCAACTTTGTTGACCGCGAGGATCACCGGTACTTTGCCGTCGCGCAGCTTGTTCAGCACCATTTCGTCGTCCGGCGTCCAGCGGGTGCCTTCGACCACGAAAATCACCAGCTCAACATCACCAATAGAGCTGCTCGCCGCCTTGTTCATCAGACGGTTAATGGCGCGTTTCTCTTCCATATGCAGACCCGGGGTATCAACATAAATCGCCTGATACGCTCCTTCGGTATGGATCCCGACGATACGGTGACGGGTGGTCTGCGCCTTGCGGGAGGTGATAGAAATCTTCTGTCCCAGCAGATTATTCAGCAGGGTTGATTTGCCTACGTTCGGACGTCCGACGATGGCAACAAAACCGCAGTAACTCTTTTCTTCGCTCATTCCAGCTCCAGCATTTTTAACGCCTGTTCGGCGGCAGCCTGTTCCGCCTTGCGACGGCTTGAACCTGTGCCAACCACCGGTTCACTCAGGCCACTGACCTGGCAATGGATGGTAAATTCCTGATCGTGTGCTTCGCCACGAACCTGCACCACCAGATAAGATGGCAGCGGCAGATGGCGACCCTGCAAATACTCCTGCAAACGGGTTTTTGGATCTTTCTGTTTATCACCCGGGCTGATTTCATCCAGGCGCGACTGATACCAGTTCAGGATCAGCTGCTCAACCTTCTGGATGTCGCTGTCGAGAAAAACACCACCGATTAACGCTTCGACGGTATCCGCGAGAATAGATTCACGACGGAAGCCGCCGCTTTTCAGCTCGCCAGGCCCGAGTCGCAGGCACTCACCCAGTTCAAACTCACGGGCAATTTCGGCGAGCGTATTGCCACGTACCAGCGTTGCGCGCATGCGGCTCATATCACCTTCGTCCACACGCGGGAAACGATGATAAAGCGCATTCGCAATAACAAAACTTAAAATGGAGTCGCCCAGAAATTCGAGTCGCTCGTTGTGTTTGCTGCTGGCACTGCGATGGGTTAATGCCTGTTGCAACAACTCCTGATGCTGAAAAGTGTAGCCCAGCTTCCGTTGAAGCCGATTAATTACGATGGGGTTCATGCGATACCAATAGAATAAATGCGTCAAAAATGCAGCACACGAAACCGTCCTGAGGGAGCCAACGCGGTTTCGTGTGCCGTGGCACTGAATCAGCGCCAACCTTAAACTTCGGGGGAATATTCTATACGCAACGACAGGGGTTGTCGTTAGCCAGAAGAGATTTATCACTTAAATAATTCACGTAGCCTCTGATTAAAGAGACTACGTGCTCATTTATCAGGAATTAATGGATGCCGCCAATACGATTTAACCGTACGCCGGTTGGCCATTCACCTTCCTGTTTCTCAAAGCTCATCCAGATGGTGGTCGCTTTGCCGACCAGATTCGCTTCCGGCACAAAGCCCCAATAACGGCTGTCCGCGCTGTTGTCGCGGTTATCACCCATCATGAAGTAATGTCCCGGTGGCACAATCCAGGTCGCCAGCTGCTGCCCCTGCTGCTGATAGTACATCCCCAGTTGATCCTGAGCGATGGAGACGGTCAGGATACGGTGCGTAACATCACCCAGCGTCTCTTTACGCTCGTTCAGACGAATACCGTTCTCTTTGGTCTCGCCTTTCGGCAGCTGGAAGAACCCGCTGGTGGCTTCGCCGCCGTTGCGACGGGCAAACGTCTGCACGAAATCACTTGGCTCAACGCCGGAGTAGGTTACCGCCAGCGCGCTTCCGCACGCCGTACCGGAACTGCAGCCTGGCTGAACCGTCACCTCTTTCGAGACCGGATTATACGTCACCTTATCGCCCGGTACGCCGACGGTGCGCTTGATGTAATCCAGACGCGGATCGTCCGGATATTTAAACACCACGATATCGCCACGTTTCGGATGACCGGTTTCGATCAGCGTCTTCTGGTAAATCGGATCTTTAATGCCGTAGGCAAACTTTTCCACCAGAATAAAATCACCGATCAGCAGCGTTGGCATCATCGAACCGGATGGGATCTGAAAAGGTTCATAGATAAACGAACGCACCACCAGCACAATCGCCAGCACCGGAAAGACGGAAGCGCCGGTTTCCAGCCAGCCCGGCTTCGGGCTGACTTTTTTCAGGGTTTTCGCCTCTAACTGGTCGCCCGTGGCCGCCTGTGCGGCGGCCTGACGTTCGCGGCGTTTTGGGGCAAAGATAAACTTATCCAGACACCACAACAGCCCCGTCACCAGGGTGGCAATCACCAGGATCAGGGCAAACATGTTCGCCATGCCAACTCCTTATAGGATTATTTTCCGTCTTTACCCACGTGCAGAATGGCGAGGAACGCTTCCTGCGGCAGCTCGACGTTACCGACCTGCTTCATACGCTTCTTACCTTCTTTCTGCTTCTGGAGCAGCTTTTTCTTACGGCTGACGTCACCGCCATAGCATTTTGCCAGAACGTTTTTACGCAACTGTTTCACCGTCGCACGGGCGATGATGTGGTTGCCAATGGCCGCCTGAATTGCAATGTCGAACTGCTGGCGTGGGATGAGCTCTTTCATCTTCTCGACCAGCTCGCGACCACGGTACGGGGCATTGTCGTTGTGGGTGATCAGCGCCAGCGCATCAACGCGCTCGCTGTTGATCAGCACGTCCACACGCACCATGTTAGAGGCCTGGAAGCGTTTGAAGTTGTAATCCAGCGACGCATAACCGCGGGAGGTGGACTTCAGACGGTCGAAGAAGTCGAGCACCACTTCTGCCATCGGGATTTCATAGGTCAGCGCAACCTGGTTACCGTGGTAAACCATGTTGGTCTGCACGCCGCGTTTTTCGATACACAGCGTGATGACGTTACCCAGGAACTCCTGCGGCAGCAGCATGTGACACTCCGCGATCGGCTCGCGCAGCTCATGAATATTATTCAGCGGCGGCAGCTTGGATGGGCTGTCGACGTAGATAACTTCTTTCGAAGTGGTTTCTACTTCGTAGACTACCGTCGGGGCGGTGGTGATCAGGTCCAGATCGTATTCACGCTCCAGACGCTCCTGGATGATCTCCATGTGCAGCAGGCCGAGGAAGCCACAGCGGAAGCCGAAGCCCAGCGCCGTTGAGCTTTCTGGCTCATAGAACAGGGAGGCATCGTTCAGGCTTAGCTTGCCGAGCGCGTCACGGAAGTTCTCGTAATCGTCGGAGCTGACCGGGAACAGACCCGCGTAAACCTGCGGTTTCACCTTTTTGAAGCCTGGCAGCGCTTTATCTGCCGGGTTACGCGCCTGGGTCAGGGTATCGCCTACGGGTGCGCCGAGAATGTCTTTAATGGCGCACACCAGCCAGCCTACCTCGCCGCATTTCAGCTCGGTACGGTCAACCTGTTTTGGCGTGAAGATCCCCAGACGGTCAGCGTTATAAACCTGTCCGGTGCTCATCACTTTAATCTTGTCGCCTTTGCGCATAGTGCCGTTTTTGATACGCACCAGCGAGACAACGCCGAGATAGTTATCGAACCAGGAGTCGATGATCAGCGCCTGCAGTGGCGCATCAGCGTCACCTTCCGGGGCCGGGATGTCACGCACCAGACGTTCCAGCACATCGGGAACGCCGACACCGGTTTTTGCCGAACAGCGCACTGCGTCCGTGGCGTCGATACCGACGATATCTTCAATCTCTTCCGCTACGCGCTCAGGATCGGCGGCTGGCAGGTCGATTTTGTTCAGAACCGGCACCACTTCAAGATCCATTTCCATCGCGGTATAGCAGTTGGCCAGGGTCTGGGCTTCTACGCCCTGCCCGGCATCAACCACCAGCAGCGCGCCTTCACAGGCCGCCAGCGAACGGGATACTTCATAGGAGAAGTCAACGTGGCCTGGGGTGTCGATAAAGTTGAGTTGGTAGGTTTCACCATCAGCGGCTTTATAATCGAGCGTGACGCTCTGCGCTTTAATGGTGATACCGCGTTCGCGTTCCAGGTCCATGGAGTCCAGAACCTGGGCTTCCATTTCACGATCAGACAGGCCACCGCAAATCTGGATAATACGGTCAGACAGCGTCGACTTACCGTGGTCAATGTGAGCAATGATCGAAAAGTTACGTATGTTCTTCATATAGTTAAATAATTATGCCTTACGAATTCCTGGAGGCCGCTGTTCATAGCCTGACGTTTTTCAGTGCGAAAACGCAGCATTCTACACTACATCTCCTTCACCGGGAAATGCTCTTCCAGCAAGCTTAGCGCTAAGATCCAGCGTTTTCTTTTATGAGATGTAAATAAACAAAGCCCGGTGACATTACCGGGCTTCAGAAGAGAGCATTTCGACACGAAGTTGATCGGGGGGCAAGCCGACGCTGAGAATAACGGGCTGCCACTCCTCGCGCACGGCAAGCCTGGATGAAAAGCCGCGGGCAAGTAAAAAGCCACCCACGCCCCCCAGGGCTGCACCGCACATCGCGGCAGGATCGGTACCAAACAGCACCTGGAATAGACCGCCCAGGGCAAACAGCCCCACCAGCGGAGAGAGATAGACCAGCATCGCCGAGCCGAGCAGGCTGCCTTCGGCGATCCCTAACTCGACTTTTTGACCTGTCACCAGCGGCTCTGTGCTGGGCACGCTAATGGTATGTGATGTTTGCGGCCCGAGTTTGTTCAGCACCCGGCTTCCGCAACCGGCGCGGGAGGCGCAGCTGTTACAGGACGCTTTAACGTCACAGTGAACCAGCGCAACGCCCTCGTGCCATGAAACGACAGTTGCCCACTCTTTGATCATTGTCCGGCCCTGAATTTAATGCTGTCGGCGATGCGTTTCGCCGTCTGCGGCGGCAGTTCGCCCACCACGGTGATCTCGGCGTTATCACGCACGCTGGTACTCACGGTGCGGCGTCCGGTACGCAACATCTGATCGGCGCTGACCGGTGTTGCCCGATTGACGTTAACCGAGAAGCTGAACAGGCCGTCGGAGTAAAGACGGGATTCAACCGCGGTATCAATCGTCGGCAGTTGACGTCGGCTGCTGGACACTTCACTAAAGCCCTGAGGGATCCAGTCCGGTGCCCAGTTAAACTTGATGGGATCGCCTGCCGGCACAGAGAGCAGCGGCGGCAGGTTGGCTTTTGCCAGATTCTGCATGCTGTTGCCGACCTGATCGTCAATGGTAAAGGAGATCACCCGGAACTGCTCCAGCGTCTCGCCATCACGATCCAGCAGATCGACCCGCATGGGTAATTTTGTTTCCGCATCCATCCAGACGATATAGCTGTAACGCGTTCCATCCCTTGCAACCACACGCAGGACTTCACATAGCCGATCGGCGATGCGGGTACGACCTACGGCGATAAAATCGTAGTAAGGGGCAAGCCGTTTGAAGTCGGTATAGATGAGCGAAGGCAGCGAATCAACGATGTAATCGCCGTTCAGCGTAAAGGGTTCAAGACCCGGCTCAAAATAGCTGATTTCTTTGCCACGCTGCACGACTTCGCGGCGCGGACCGTCCATCTGCAAAAGCTGGGCAAGCGGCTGTTTATCAAGTCGGGCATGGCGATAGCGTAACGACTCTACACCCTGCTTATTGATACTGATAAAAGCCAGCTCATAGTTGAGTGACTGGCTGGCCTGGTTCATTTGCTGTAACAACGCCCCGGACGATACATCAGCCGAGGCGTTGACAGTGAACAACAGGCTACCCGCCATCAGAGACATGGCGCACCAAAGTTGCTTCATTACTGCGATTGCGTTCCTAAAGTTTGGTTTCCAGGCACTTGCACAGCAGCCTGCTGGGTTTGCGCCTGCTCAAACTGAAGTTGTTCAGAATGCAGACGGCGCTGCAATTCGTAGTCCTGCAACATCGCATTAATGCGACGGCGTTGCTCTTGTACCTGCTGCTGCTGACCGGCGCCTGCCGATGCATCAGAAGGAATACCCAGGCTTACCGGGCTGGCTTTGCCCATCATCGGCAGTGTGTTAAACACTGGCGCTTCTGGTTGCTGGCTCACTTCAGATTGATTGTTATACTGCTGGACGCCAACGATAACTGCAAGCGATACGCACGCAGCGACGCCCATTTGCGTCAGTTGACTCGCCCAGGGGCGCACTTTGTTCCAGAAAGGCATCTTCTGCCACAGGTGCGGTGCCGGTTGGGCTTCAGGAATCAGCGGAGTGGCCTGAGAAACAGGTTCATTCTCGATGGCAGCCATTACGCGAGCTGAGATATCGAAATGGAGGACGTCGCTGGTATCACCGCGCAAGGTATCGCGGATGAGATGATAACTCTCCCAGGTTTTTTGCATCTCAGGAGAGCGAGAGAGCTCGTTGAGCATCTCACTGTCCAGCGTCTCACCATCCATTAAAGCGGAAAGTTGTTCTTTCTGCATGCCTAATACCTTTTCCAGTATCCCGCTATCGTCAACGCCTGATTAGCGGTTGAACTTTATTATCAATAGCTTCTCGCGCACGAAAAATTCGTGAGCGAACCGTACCGACCGGGCAATCCATGATAGCGGCTATCTCTTCATAGCTCAGGCCATCTAACTCCCGCAACGTAATTGCCATGCGTAAATCTTCCGGGAGCGACTCGATGGTGCGAAAAACTATTTGTCTCAGTTCTTCTGACAACATTAAGTTCTCAGGGTTCGAAATTTCTTTTAACGCGCCGCCGCTTTCAAAGTTTTCTGCGTCGATGGCGTCAACATCGCTTGAAGGCGGACGACGGCCCTGAGCGACGAGGTAGTTCTTGGCAGTATTGACTGCAATACGATACAGCCAGGTATAAAAAGCACTATCTCCCCGGAAAGATTCCAGCGCGCGATAGGCCTTAATAAAAGATTCTTGCACCACATCAGGAACATCCCCTGAGGGTACATAGCGGGATACCAGACTCGCCACTTTATGCTGGTAGCGCACCACCAGTAAGTTAAAGGCTTTCTGATCTCCCTTCTGGACCCGTTCAACCAGAATCTGGTCCGTTAACTGCTCGCTCATCCGAGGTAATGTCTCCCCAAACCTAAAATCCACGCGTTATCGAAACGCCACTCCAAACACTGCACTGTGAGCAAGCAGTTGCTTTGAGGGTCTTTTTTTCGAAAAGTTCCGTCACGCCTTTGTTTTTGTTAATCGCGTCGCAGACTGTTCATTTTCTATCATTATAAGTCTGATACTGAAACGCACCCAGTTTCTGATAAGAATTGGCACTTTACCGCTTGCAGGGTACCGCAAGACGGGCTTTATTTCACCACAAAATCTGAAGCTAACGATCTGCTTCGCAAAATATTTTCGCTCTTTTTGTGTCTGTTCGCGCCAGACGCCCTGTTTAGCCATTGCAACCCAGCTTAAAAAAAACGTGCGATTTATCGCATTCGGGTGCTATGCTGGCCAAACAATGTTTAGTAAATTAAACACACATCATGAACGCAATTTCTGAACTCTCCTGTGACGTACTGATTATCGGCAGCGGTGCCGCTGGCCTTTCACTGGCGCTGCGACTTGCCTCACACCAGAAAGTGATAGTCCTCAGCAAAGGCCCCATCAGCGAAGGCTCCACCTTCTATGCACAGGGCGGGATTGCCGCTGTGTTTGATGAAACAGACAGTATCGACTCGCATGTGGAGGATACCCTGATTGCCGGTGGCGGTATCGTGGATAAACACGCCGCGGAGTTTGTCGCCAGCAATGCCCGTCACTGTGTGCAGTGGCTTATCGATCAGGGGGTGTTGTTTGATACGCATGTGCAGCCCAACGGGGAAGAGAGTTATCACCTGACCCGGGAAGGTGGCCATAGTCATCGCCGTATCCTGCATGCTGCGGATGCTACCGGTAAAGAGGTGGAAACGACGCTGGTGAGCCAGGCGTTGAGCCATCCGAATATCCAGGTGCTGGAACGCAGCAATGCGGTGGATCTGATCATTTCCGACAAGATTGGCCTGCCGGGCACGCGACGCGTCGTGGGTGCCTGGGTCTGGAACCGGAATAAAGAGACGGTAGAAACCTGCCGCGCCAAATCAGTAGTGTTGGCAACGGGCGGTGCCTCTAAGGTGTATCAGTACACCACTAACCCGGATATCTCCTCAGGCGACGGGATTGCCATGGCCTGGCGTGCAGGTTGCCGCGTGGCCAATCTGGAATTTAACCAGTTTCACCCCACCGCGTTATTCCATCCGCAGGCCCGCAACTTCCTGCTAACCGAAGCCCTGCGCGGTGAAGGTGCGCACCTGAAACGTCCTGACGGCACGCGCTTTATGCCGGACTTCGACGAGCGAGGCGAGCTGGCCCCACGTGATGTCGTAGCCCGCGCTATCGATCATGAAATGAAACGCCTGGGCGTGGACTGCATGTATCTGGATATCAGCCACAAGCCCGAAGAGTTTGTGCGTCAGCATTTCCCCACCATCTATGAAAAACTGTTGGGCTTAGGCATCGACATCACCAAAGAGCCGATGCCGGTGGTGCCCGCGGCGCACTATACCTGTGGCGGGGTGATGGTGGACGATCATGGCCGGACCGATGTCGACGGTCTGTATGCCATCGGCGAAGTGAGTTATACCGGTCTGCATGGCGCCAACCGTATGGCATCTAACTCTCTGCTGGAGTGCCTGGTCTATGGCTGGTCGGCGGCGGAAGATATCACCAAGCGTATGCCTTATGCCCGCCAGGCGGAAAACCTGCCTGCCTGGGATGAGAGTCGCGTGGAAAACCCGGATGAACTGGTGGTGATCCAGCATAACTGGCACGAGCTACGCCTCTTTATGTGGGATTACGTCGGGATTGTGCGCACTACCAAGCGACTGGAGCGTGCCCTGCGCCGCATTACAATGCTACAGCAGGAGATTGACGAGTATTACGCCCACTTCCGCGTATCGAACAATTTGCTGGAGTTACGTAATCTGGTTCAGGTGGCGGAGTTAATTGTGCGCTGCGCAATGATGCGTAAAGAGAGCCGCGGCCTGCATTACACGCTCGACTACCCGGAACAGCTTGAGCATTCCGGGCCGTCGGTGCTCTCGCCGCTGGCTTACATAAACAGATAGAACGGGTGGGTCAGCGCCGTGTAATCTTCGGAATAACGCTGATCCGGCCCACGGATCACCATCCTGTCGCTGAAGCACTCCCCTTCTTTCGGCGACAGCGCCACCAGCACCCGGTGCGGCAGTCTGCCATCCGTGTCAGCAATATCGGTGCGCAGGCGCAAATACCACCCCATCTCCAGGGCATTATTAATAAGCGTACTGCCCGCGCTTTCCGGTAATACCACGCAGAAAAAGCCCTCTTCGGTGATCAACGCCGCCGCACAGGCTAACAGCGCGCCGTGATCGAGGGAGCCGGTTGAACGAGCTTGATCGCGCTCGGGCGTTGCGCACCCGACGCCGGGTTCATAATAAGGAGGATTGCTGACAATTAAGTCATAGCGAGCCGTTTGCTCTGGCGCCCAGGTAAGTACATCCGCACAATGGAGAGTGATACGAGCAGCCCAGGGTGATTCAGCCACGTTTTCCGCCGCCTGTTCGGCCGCCTGTGGATCCAGCTCAACCGCATCCAGGGTAACAGACTCCCCGGTACGCTGAGCCAGCATCAGCGCTAATAATCCGCTGCCGCTGCCAATATCGAGGATACGTTTAACGCCCGCTACCGGTGCCCATGCTCCCAGTAAAATGCCATCAGTGCCGACTTTCATCGCACAGCGATCGTGCGCGACAAAGAACTGCTTAAAGGTAAAACCATCGCGGCGCAACTGCGCTTTGAGTTGAGACATGTCAGAGCAACCTTCAAAATGAAACGGGTGTAGCATAGGGGAAAGCGTAACGACGGAAAAGGGATATCCACACAAACAGATGAAGATCGCAGCCATAACGTCTATAATCAGCGCCCCACACAGAGGTAGAACATGACTGTAACGACTTTTTCCGAACTTGAACTCGACGAAAGCCTTCTGGAAGCCCTCCAGAATAAAGGCTTCACACGCCCGACTGCCATCCAGGCGGCAGCCATTCCGCCTGCGTTAGAAGGCCGCGACGTACTCGGTTCAGCGCCGACAGGCACCGGTAAAACAGCGGCGTACCTGCTGCCCGTCTTGCAGCATCTGATTGATTTCCCCCGCAAGAAATCCGGCCCACCGCGTATCCTTATTCTGACACCGACACGTGAGTTAGCCGTTCAGGTTGCGGAGCATGCGCGTGAACTGGCCGCCAATACCCATCTGGATATTGCGACCATCACCGGTGGCGTCGCTTATATGAACCACGCCGAAGTGTTCAGTGAGAACCAGGATATCGTGGTCGCCACCACCGGACGTTTGATGCAGTACATCAAAGAAGAAAACTTTGACTGCCGTGCTGTTGAAACGCTGATTCTGGATGAAGCGGACCGCATGCTGGAGCTGGGCTTCGCGCAGGATATTGAACACATCGCAGGCGAAACCCGCTGGCGCAAACAGACCATGCTGTTTTCTGCGACGCTTGAAGGTGATGCCATTAAGGACTTCGCTGAGCGTCTGCTTGACGATCCGGCTGAGGTCTCTGCCACGCCGTCCACGCGTGAGCGCAAAAAAATTCACCAGTGGTATTATCGTGCCGATAACTACGAGCATAAGCTCGAGTTACTTAAGCACCTGTTAAAACAGGATGATACGACACGTACCATCGTCTTTGTACGTAAACGCGAACGTGTGCATGAACTGGCTGAACAGCTTCGTGCCGCAGGGATCAACAACTGTTATCTCGAAGGCGAGATGGCACAGATTAAACGTACCGAAGGGATTAAACGCCTGACTGAAGGTCGCGTAAATGTGCTGGTTGCCACCGACGTGGCGGCGCGTGGTATTGATATTCCTGAAGTAAGCCATGTGATTAACTTCGACATGCCGCGCAGCGGAGATGTCTACCTCCACCGTATCGGTCGTACCGGACGTGCAGGCCTGAAAGGCACGGCGATTTCTCTGGTAGAGGCGCATGACTATCTGCTGCTGCAGAAAGTGGGCCGCTATATCGACGAGCCGGTGAAAGCGCGCGTGATTGATGAACTGCGCCCGACGACGCGTCCGCCAAGCGAAAAAATGACGGGTAAGCCGTCGAAGAAAGTACTCGCTAAGCGCGCAGAGAAAAAAGAGAAAGAAAAAGAAAAACCACGCGTGAAGCAACGCCACCGTGACGCTAAGAACGTAGGCAAGCGTCGTAAGCCAAGCGGCAGCGAGCCAGCTTCGCAGAAAGAAGAGTAAAAAAAACGCCGGGGTTAACCCGGCGTTTTTTTATCTGCATACTGACAGCGATTAGAGGCTGGCAGTAAAGGTACGGGCAATCACGTCACGCTGCTGCTCTGCAGTCAGTGAGTTGAAACGAACAGCATAGCCAGAAACGCGGATGGTCAGCTGCGGATATTTTTCCGGATGCTTAACGGCGTCTTCCAGTGTTTCGCGACGCAGTACGTTAACGTTCAGATGCTGACCGCCTTCCACACGCACTTCCGGTTTGATTTCCATCGGGATTTCGCGATATTCGATCTCGCCCAGGGCATTAACCTGAACAACTTCATCTTCAGCAAAGCCTGCTTTTGCACATACGCAGCGCGCTTCGCCTTTTTCGCTGTCCAGCAGCCAGAAAGAGTTCAGCAGGTCGTCGTTTGCAGCTTTAGTAATCTGGATACCAGTAATCATGTGATGCCTCCCTTAAACTACACTATTGGGTGTCGCCCGTTGTTTAGGGCAATTGGTAAAACCATTGTTGCTTGAGTGTATATATATCAGTCAGCCCATCGGCATTCCTTGACTTAAATCAATAAAAACCATACAAGAAAAGTGGTGATGTCGGGAGATTATTGTTTTATATCAATTTTCACCAAAGCCAGCCTTCAAAAAACGTCGTAAATTTTAAATATTTTTCAATAAGATGACCTTTTTCTCCCGGCAATTTTGCTCCCTCGTCATAAGCAGTTAAGCTAGGGGCAGAGAAAATTCGCAGGAGAGCGAGATGACAACACCTTTGACCTGGCACGACGTGCTGGCCGATGAAAAAAAGCAACCCTACTTCGTCAACACCCTGAGCACGGTTGCCGCTGAACGCGAGTCCGGTACCACCATCTATCCGCCACAGAAAGACGTCTTCAACGCCTTTCGCTTTACCGAGCTGGCCGATGTCAAAGTGGTGATCCTGGGTCAGGATCCTTATCACGGGCCAGGTCAGGCGCACGGTCTGGCCTTTTCCGTGCGTCCGGGTGTGGCTACCCCTCCTTCCCTGCTGAATATGTATAAAGAACTGGAAGCCTCGGTCCCCGGCTTTACCCGGCCTGCACATGGCTATCTGGAAAGCTGGGCGCGTCAGGGCGTGATGCTGCTCAACACCGTGCTGACGGTTCGCGCCGGACAGGCGCATTCGCATGCCAGCCTCGGCTGGGAGACGTTTACGGATAAAGTCATCAGCCTGATTAATCAGCATCGGGAGGGGGTAGTGTTTTTACTGTGGGGATCGCACGCGCAGAAGAAAGGGGCGATCATTGATACCCTGCGTCATCATGTCCTGAAAGCACCGCACCCATCACCGCTGTCAGCGCATCGCGGCTTTTTTGGCTGCAATCATTTTGTGCTGGCGAATGAGTGGCTGGAGAAACAGGGCGAAACGCCAATTGACTGGATGCCAGAGTTACCGGCTGAAAGTGAGTAGATAAGATAAGTAGGCCGGGTAAGGCGAAGCCGCCACCCGGCACACTGCCCGGCGGCGCTACGCTTGCCGGGCCTACGAACAAAGCGGGATTACGCTTTGTTCTGACGCCACCACTCCGCCAGCAGAACGCCGGTCGCAACGGATACGTTGAGGCTTTCTACATTGCCGGTGCCATCGATAGAGACGCTCAGATCGGCGCTGGAGAGTGCCGCATCGGTCAGACCATCACGCTCCTGCCCCAGCACCAGCACCATCTTGCGCGGCAGCGTCGCTTTAAACAGCGGCGTTGTACCTTTATGGCTGGAGGTGGTCACAATCGCGTAGCCCGCTTTACGGAACTGCTCAATTGCTTCCAGTACGCTGTCGCCGGTGATCGGCTGAACGTGCTCCGCGCCGCCTTCCGCGGTACGGATTGCCGCACCGGATTCCAGTAGAGCCGCATCCTGCAACAGAACCCCTTTCACGCCGAAATGGGCGCAGCTGCGCATCATCGCGCCGAGGTTGTGCGGGTTGCCTACGTCTTCCAGGGCCAGTACGCAGTCATCTTCCTCTGCCTGGCTAACCCACTGCTTAACGGTGGTTCCGTTACGTTTCTTAATCAGGAAGCAGACGCCACCGTGGTGTTCGGTGCCAGAGGCTTTAGTGATCTCTGCATCATCTACAACGTGGTAGGCTTTGCGGTTGGCCGCCATCCAGCGCAGCGCTTCTTTGAAACGCGGCGTGACGCTCTGGATAAACCAGGCGCGCACGATGCAGTCCGGACGGCTCTGGAACAGCGCCTGACACGCATTTTCGCCATAAACGCGGGTCTCTTCCGCGCGCTGACGGCGGATCACTTCCGGATCAATAACCGCTTTACCGGTCATGCTGCCGTGATCGACAGGCGCCTTTGACTCGTCGCCCGGCGCGCGGGAAACGGTACGCCACGGGGATGCGTCGCGGCTAAAGTCGTCGCGTTTGAAATCATCACGCTTACGGTCGTCACGTTTACGATCGTCGCGTTTGCGGTCATCACCGCGGCTGTTTCTCTCATCGCGGGCGGGGCGACGGCCACCGTCTGCACGAGATGGCCCTGGACGCCCGCCACCTTTTCCGGTACGCGGATTTTCGGTGCGTTTATCAGAGTCATCATCACTGCGGACATACATCACTTTGACCTTGCCGCTTTTGTTTTTCAGTTCGTCGTTCATGCTTTTCTCCACCAGCGCTGCGCGAAGCGCGCAGATTACCCGATGTACCCGCGCATAGCCATTACTTCGTATAAAAGCCTGTGACTATTGTTCTCATTGAACAAAACGCATTGTCGTTTCAAACAGGGTCGTTGATAATATGTAACATATTGGAAACATAACCGGCATGTTGCCGATTTGTCCCCCCTGCTCTACCTGAGGTTAGTTATGAATACCGTATGTGCCAACTGCCAGGCTCTTAACCGCATTCCGGATGATCGAGTTGATGATGGAGCAAAATGCGGACGCTGCGGTCATGAATTGTTCGATGGTGATGTTATTAATGCTACCGGTGCAACTCTGGATAAACTGCTGAAGGACGATCTGCCGGTAGTGGTCGATTTCTGGGCCCCGTGGTGCGGCCCGTGCCGTAACTTCGCGCCAATCTTTGAAGATGTCGCTGAAGAGCGTAGCGGGAAAATGCGTTTCGTAAAAGTGAACACCGAGGCTGAACGTGAGCTGAGTGCCCGCTTCCGCATTCGCAGCATCCCGACCATCATGATTTTCAAAAATGGTGAAGTTGTCGATATGCTGAACGGTGCAGTTCCGAAAGCGCCGTTTGACAGCTGGCTGAACGAATCCCTCTGATATTCCGGGGCACGTAACTTGTGCCCCGCTCTCGCCTCTGCGAGAATGGCGTTTTTTCTGCGCACACCCCCATGACTGATAACGCCGTACTGCAATTGCGCGCTGAACGCCTGGCGCGTGCGACTCGCCCCTTTCTTGCCCGTGGTAACCGCATTCGTCGCTGTCAGCGCTGCCTGCTGCCGCTTAAGCAATGCCTGTGCGCGACCCTGAGCCCCAGCCATGCCGAAAGCCGTTTTTGTCTGGTGATGTTTGATACTGAACCGATGAAACCCAGCAATACCGGACGGCTGATCGCGGATACTTTACCGGATACCATCGCCTTCCAGTGGTCACGCACTGAGCCACCGCAGGCGCTGCTCGATCTTGTCGCCAGCCCCGATTATCAACCGATGGTGGTGTTCCCGGCCTCCTATGCCGGTGATACGCGTCAGGTGCTGACGACCCCGCCTTCCGGTAAGCCGCCGCTGTTTATCATGCTGGATGGCACATGGACCGAGGCGCGTAAGATGTTTCGCAAGAGCCCTTACCTGGATGCTTTGCCGGTTATCTCCGTCGATCTGTCGCGCGTTTCAAATTACCGACTCCGGGAAGCCCATGCGGACGGCCAGTACTGCACCGCCGAAGTGGCAATTGCCCTGCTGGATCTGGCGGGAGATGTGCAGGCGGCGAACGCGCTGGGCGATCACTTCTCTCTTTTCCGTGAACGCTATCTGGCCGGAAAACCCATTCGTACGGGAAGCATCACAGCAGCGGAGCCGGAAAGCGTTTAAAATCATCAGGTCACTCGCCCTTTCAGGAGACTTGTATGAGCCAGCGCGGGTTAGAAGCCTTACTCCGCCCCAAATCCATCGCCGTGATCGGCGCGTCGATGAAACCCGAACGCGCCGGTTACCTGATGATGCGAAACCTGCTCGCAGGCGGTTTTAACGGCCCAATCCTGCCGGTGACGCCCGCATATAAAGCCGTGCTGGGCGTCCTGGCCTGGCCCGATGTGGACAGCCTGCCCTTTATCCCCGATCTCGCGGTGCTCTGTACCCACGCCAGACGCAATATAGATTTACTCGAGGCGCTGGGGAAAAAGGGCTGTAAAACCTGCATCATTCTCTCCTCGCCGCCTGAACAGCAGAAAGAGCTGATGACCTGCGCGACGCGATACCAGATGCGACTCCTGGGGCCAAACAGCCTTGGCCTGCTGGCCCCCTGGCAGGGGCTGAACGCCAGTTTCTCTCCCGTTCCGATACGTAAAGGCAAGCTGGCCTTTATCTCCCAGTCGGCGGCGGTCTCCAATACTATCCTCGACTGGGCCCAGCAGCGCGAGATGGGGTTCTCCTACTTCATCGCCCTGGGCGATGGGCTGGACATTGATGTCGACGAGCTGCTGGATTTCCTGGCGCGCGATACGAAAACCAGCGCCATCCTGCTCTATCTTGAACATCTCAGCGATGCCCGCCGTTTTGTGTCGGCGGCCCGCAGCGCCTCGCGCAATAAACCGATTCTGGTGATCAAAAGTGGCCGCAGCCCGGCCGCCCAGCGTCTGCTGCATTCACATTCGGGGATGGATCCGGCCTGGGATGCGGCCATCCAGCGTGCCGGCCTGTTGCGCGTTCAGGATACCCACGAACTCTTTTCCGCTGTCGAAACGCTGAGCCATATGCGGCCACTCCGGGGAGAGCGGCTGATGATCATCAGCAACGGCGCCGCTCCTGCCGCACTGGCGCTGGACGAGCTCTGGCTGCGCAACGGGAAGCTGGCCGCGCTCAGCGAAGAGACACTCCAGCGCCTGCGTGAGACGCTCCCGCCCGGCGTAGAGCCGGGTAATCCCCTTGATTTGCGCGATGATGCCAGCAGCGATCGCTATATCAGCGCCCTCAACATCCTGCTGGAAAGCCAGGATTTTGATGCCCTGATGGTCATTCACTCCCCGAGCGCTGCGGCGCCGGGTAGCGAAAGCGCCCGTTCACTGATTGAGGCAGTGAAGAAGCATCCGCGGGGGAAATACGTGTCGCTGCTAACCAACTGGTGCGGTGAGTTTTCTTCTCAGGAGGCGCGGCGCCTGTTCAGCGAGGCGGGATTGCCAACATACCGTACCCCGGAAGGCACCATCACCGCCTTTATGCATATGGTGGAGTACCGGCGTAACCAGAAACAGCTGCGGGAAACGCCTGCGTTGCCGGGTAATCTGACAGCTAATACCGGACATGCCCGGGCCCTGCTGCAACGTGCCATTGACGATGGCGCGCGTTCGCTGGATACCCATGAGGTGCAGCCGATCCTCACTGCCTTTGGCATGCATACTCTGCCGACCTGGATCGCCAGCGACAGCGCGGAAGCGGTGCATATCGCCGAGCAGATTGGTTATCCGGTGGCGCTAAAACTGCGCTCCCCCGATATCCCGCATAAGTCAGAAGTACAGGGGGTGATGCTGTACCTGCGCACCGCGGCGGAAGTGCAGCAGGCGGCAGATGCGATTATCGATCGCGTTAAAATGACCTGGCCTCAGGCACGGATCCACGGCCTGCTGGTGCAAAGCATGGCCAACCGTGCGGGCGCGCAGGAGCTACGGGTGGTGGTAGAACAGGATCCGGTCTTCGGTCCGCTGATCATGCTGGGTGAAGGGGGCGTCGAGTGGCGCCCTGAAGATCAGGCTGTGGTTGCCTTACCTCCACTGAACATGAATCTCGCCCGTTATCTGGTGATTCAGGCAATCAAGAGCAAGAAGATCCGCGGGCGCAGCGCCTTGCGACCGCTGGATATCGCCGCCCTGAGCCAGTTCCTGGTGCAGGTATCGAACCTGATTGTCGACAGTCCAGAAATCCAGCGCCTGGATATCCATCCTTTACTGGTCTCCGGCAACGAGCTGACGGCGCTGGATGTGACGATGGATGTGGCAGCTTTTACCGGCGATCGCGAAAGCCGTCTGGCGATCCGCCCGTATCCTCATCAGCTTGAGGAGTGGGTGGAGATGAAAAATGGCGAGCAGTCGCTGTTTCGCCCTATCCTGCCGGAAGATGAACCGCAGCTGCAGCGCTTCATCGCCCAGGTAACAAAAGAAGATTTGTACTATCGCTACTTTAGTGAAATCAACGAATTTACCCACGAAGATTTAGCCAATATGACGCAGATCGACTACGATCGGGAAATGGCGTTTGTTGCCGTCCGCCGCACTGATGAGGGCGATGAGATCCTTGGCGTCACGCGTGCTATCTCCGATCCCGATAACGTTGATGCAGAATTTGCGGTGCTGGTTCGCTCCGATCTAAAAGGGTTGGGGTTAGGAAGACGGTTACTGGAAAAGCTGATCGGTTATACGCGAGATCACGGACTTATCCGCCTCAATGGCATTACTATGCCCAACAACCGTGGCATGATCGCCCTGGCGCGAAAATTAGGCTTTACCGTTGATATTCAGCTGGAAGACGGCATTGTCGGGTTGACGCTGGCGCTGATGTCGGCAGGTAAACAAGAGTAAGGTACTGGAAATGTTGACCACTTTAAACAGCACTGATGGTATGATTGCCCGCTTCTGTTGTCTGCATAGTCCATATAATCCTTCAATGAACAGAGAAGAAACGCACTGTGATGTTGTCCAAATTTAAGCGTAATAAACATCAACAACACCTTGCTCAACTACCGAAGCTTTCTCAGTCAGTTGATGATGTAGAGTTCTTTTATGCTCCCGCCGATTTTCGGGAGACGCTACTGGAAAAAATTGCCAGCGCAACGCATCGTATTTGCATCATCGCGCTTTATCTTGAACAGGATGAAGGCGGCAATGCCATTTTACGCGCAGTATACGAGGCCAAACGTCAGCGCCCTGAACTGGATGTCCGCATCCTGGTTGACTGGCATCGCGCCCAGCGCGGCCGTATCGGTGCGGCTGCATCTAACACCAATGCCGACTGGTATTGCCGCATGGCGCAGGAAAACCCTGGCGTAGACGTGGCGGTTTATGGTGTCCCGGTTAACACCCGTGAAGCGCTCGGTGTACTCCATTTCAAAGGCTTTATCATTGATGACAGCGTGCTGTACAGCGGCGCGAGTCTGAATGACGTCTATCTGCATCAGCTGGATAAATACCGTTACGATCGCTATCACCTGGTGCGTAATGCCCGTATGGCAGACGTCATGTTCGGGTGGGTCGATCAGAACCTGGTGCACGGTCGCGGCGTGAATCGTCTTGACGATCCCCATCGTCCAAAAAGCCCGGAGATCAAAAATGACATGCGCCTTTTCCGTCAGGAACTGCGCGATGCCATGTTCCATTTCCAGGGTGATGCAGACAACGAACAGCTTGCGGTGACTCCGCTGGTAGGCCTGGGAAAATCCAGCCTGCTCAATAAGACCATTTTCCATCTTATGCCATGTACCGAGCATAAGCTGACCATCTGTACGCCATACTTTAACCTGCCGGCCGTGCTGGTGCGTAACATCATTCAGCTTTTACGCGACGGTAAAAAAGTAGAGATTATCGTGGGCGATAAAACCGCGAACGATTTCTTCATTCCGGAAGATCAGCCGTTTAAGATCATCGGTGCCCTGCCTTATCTGTATGAGATCAACCTGCGCCGCTTCCTGAGCCGCCTGCAGTATTATGTGAACACCGATCAGCTGGTAGTACGTCTCTGGAAAGATGAAGACAACAGCTATCACCTGAAAGGGATGTGGGTTGATGATGAATGGATGCTGCTGACGGGGAATAACCTCAACCCGCGCGCATGGCGACTGGATCTTGAGAATGCCATTCTGATCCACGACCCGCGTCATGAACTGGCCGCTCAACGCGAGCGTGAGCTGGAGCTGATCCGCACCCACACCACCGTGGTGAATCATTATCGCGATCTGCAAAGCATCGCTGATTACCCGGTTAAGGTCAGAAAGCTGATCCGCCGTCTGCGCAGGATCCGAATCGATCGCTTAATCAGCCGCATCTTGTAATCTTCAGCCCTGTCAGTGACGGGGCTTTTTTATGGAGGTCGTTGTGCGTTATTTCCTGTTAATGAGCTGCCTGGTCCTGTCCGGCTGCAGCCATATGGCTCAGGATAGCTGGTCTGGTCAGGATAAGGCGCAACACTTTTTAGCATCGGCGATGCTATCAGCTGCGGGTAATGAATATGCCCAACGCCAGGGTTTTAGCCACGATCGTAGCGCTGCATACGGCCTGATGTTTTCGGTAAGTCTCGGCGCATCGAAAGAGCTGTGGGACAGCCGCCCGGCGGGGAGCGGCTGGAGCTGGAAAGATTTTGCCTGGGATATCGCCGGGGCCACGGCTGGCTATAGCCTGTGGCAACTGGCGGAGCATTAAAGACGGATCCCCTTCCCTTTTCGGTGCAGCATTAAAGAGACGACAAACGCCAGCGCCCCCATCAACGTGACGTACCAGAAGAAGATTGTTTCACTGCCTACCGACTTCAGTGACAGCGCGACATATTCCGCCGAACCGCCAAACAGCGCATTCGCAACCGCATAAGACAACCCAACTCCCAGGGCACGCACCTGAGCGGGGAACATCTCTGCTTTAAGGATACCGCTGATCGAGGTGTAAAAACTGGCTATGATCAGCGCGACCATTACCAGGGCGAACGCGGCATAAGGGGATGAAACATGCTGAAGCGCCGTGAGAATGGGTACTGTGCATAACGCCGACAAGCCGCCAAAGATCAGCATTGAATTCCGGCGGCCGATTTTATCCGACAGCGCGCCGATAACAGGCTGAATGAGCATAAAGACAAATAGCGCCCCCGTCATGACCATACTCGCCACGTTAGCGTGCATGCCCGTGGTATTAACCAGATACTTCTGCATATAGGTCGTGAAGGTATAGAAGGTGAGCGATCCGCCTGCGGTAAAGCCAAGCACCATCAAAAATGCTTTCCGGTTACGCCATAAACCTTTAAACGAACCCGCCTCTTTTAACGCTCTTACCTCTTTTCGTGACGTTTCTTCCAGCTGACGGCGTAACCATAACGCCACAACGGCAAGTACTGCGCCGAGCGCAAAAGGAATACGCCATCCCCATGCCCGCAAATCTTCATCACTTAACACCTGCTGCAGGATAACCACGGCCAGGAGCGCCAACAGCTGACCGCCAATCAGCGTTACATACTGAAAGGAGGCATAAAAGCCTTTGCGCCCTTCCACTGCGACTTCACTCATATAAGTCGCGCTTGTGCCATATTCTCCCCCGACGGAGAGACCCTGGAACAATCGCGCCAGTAACAGTAAGGCCGGTGCCCATGTGCCAATAGCGTCATAGCCGGGCAAACAGGCGATAACCAAAGAGCCGAAACACATCATGCAGACGGAGATCAGCATGGAGGTTTTTCGCCCTTTACGATCGGCGATACGACCAAACAACCAGCCGCCAATCGGACGCATTAAAAAGCCGGCGGCGAAGACGCCTGCCGTTTGCAGCAGCTGGGTCGTGGTATTGCCAGATGGGAAGAAGATATGGGCAAAGTAGAGTGAGCAAAACGAGTAAACGTAAAAGTCGAACCATTCAACCAAATTGCCTGAAGATGCGCCGACGATTGCCCAGATCCTGCGGCGAGTGTCTCCGTCTGCTGCTTTTTTACTATCCGTATCTGTACTTGCTACGGTTTCTGTCATTTTAAATCCCCTGTCTTACATTGCGGGCCATTGCACCCATTCCAGTAAAACCAGATTTAAAATTTAACGTTAGGTAAAAAAATTGTTTCTATTATGTTTCATTTAATTTTGTGAGACACATCATAAAACGGGGGCTGCTATGGGAGCCATCTTCATCCCCATTTTTTTTGATGCGCTTGTTTTCTTTGCAAATAATCTTCGTCAGCACGAATTTTATCCCACCATCCTTTGAAAACTTTTGCCGCTTCGGCTTTAACAGGATCATGATCTAAAGGACGAACATTGCGTTCATCGTCGTACTTTTTCCCGCCTTTATGGTTGGCGTAGCGTCTGGCGCGGGTATAACCCATCTGAATAAATTTTCTGGCCATATCCATGCCAACGAAATCGTCTTGCTGGCGGTATTGCTCAAATAACGCGTAAATCTCCTGCGCAGATTTTGTCGCAACCTCAGCATTTTTGTATCGCCAGTAGGGCAGGATTTCACTTTTGTAAGGTTCAACCAGCAGAACACCTTGCTCTCCCCGCCCCACCTGGTAAAGCTCAGGGTGATCACGAAAGTTGGTGTTGGCGAAATCCTGTTCATAGTTAAAGGGTGGGTTCGGCAAAATAACCTCGCTGATGATGCGTATCTTGTTATTTTAGCCAGAGATTGTGAAGTTTGCCCGGTTCGGGAAATGCAAAAAACCCCGTACCTTGCGGTACGGGGTTTCTTTAATTGATGCCTGGCAGTTCCCTACTCTCGCATGGGGAGACCCCACACTACCATCGGCGCTACGGCGTTTCACTTCTGAGTTCGGCATGGGGTCAGGTGGGACCA